>NZ_VCKZ01000128.1 GCF_005889745.1 Actinomadura geliboluensis | reverse complement strand
GGGTGCGGTCGCAGGCCATCCCGGCGAGCGGCACTGGGACCCAAGCCGACTGCCGCTGAACTCCGCAAAGCGCTGGCAGACCCGAAGGCCAAGACGCAGATCGGCCGGGTCGCACGGCGCGCTCGGCACCGGCGGGCGGCGCCGGTCCAGGCCGGCGCTTCCCGCGCGGCTGACACCGCAGACCCGCCCCACCCCCACCGTCAGCGAGGCCGGTGCGCAGACCACCGCCTTGCGGGCCCGCCTGCGATCGGTGTGCCCCGAGCACACCGATGACGCGGGCGTCGCCGGCAGTGGTCGGGACTCATCCCCAGGCGCCGAGGCGGTGGTCTGGGCCCTGCTGGCCCCCGGCGGCCTGCTGGACCGCTACCAACGCGCCGCCTGGCATGCCGCCCACCCCCCGCACGGACTGGAGCAGGCCTGGGGGCTGGTCGCCGCCACCCTGGCGGACGTGGTCACCGACCTGGCGGACCCATGGGCGAATCGTCCTGATTCCGCCCCCACCAGAGCCCCCTGACCTGCGATCCTGAACTATCGTTCATGGTGCAGGTAATGGTGCGGCTGCTGGCATCGCTGAGTGCCCGCTGCCGCTCCCGACCCGCGACTGCAAGCCTTCGGCTTCGCCGTCCGCGACGCCCGCGAGCACAGCGACATGTCCCTGGAAGCACTGGCCGAAGCCGCCGGCATCTCCGCCCGCATGCTGATCGGTATCGAACACGGCCGCCGCAACCCCTCCCTGCTGACGATCCTGGCGATCGCAGAAGGCCTCGATCTCGCCCCCGCCGACCTGGTGGCCAAAGGCAGCCGACGCAACAACACCACCTAGCCGCAACTCCATCAAGGCCGCAACCGCGCCCACCGTCACCTCAGGGCCGATACCGCGGCCCCGTGCTCGGCCGCGGGAACTCACCCGCCACCTGTCCAGCGTGGAGACCCCGTCCTCGAGGGCGGGGGACGAAACGCGGCACGCGGCGTGCGGGGACTCCCCCGGCATTCGTGCCGGAGAGCGCGTCAAGCCTTGGTCGCCCAACTCAGCGCCAGAAGGCACCACTGCGGCGAACTGCCTTCGTGCAGGTGCTCCAGGACGGTCTTGCCCTGAATGACTCGGCAGAGGTCAGCGGGCTGGAAGCCGTTGTCCTTGAGGAACCGGATGTGGGCGATGTCCAGGGGGTGAACTCCCTGTGCCCACCATCCGTTGGCTTTTTCGACATCGTGGCCGCAGAGGTGGGCCCAGGAGGCGATGACTTGCTTTCGATCCAGATCCGTTGTCGTCCAGTCGACTTGCCGGTCGATGTAGAAGGCCAGCCGCAGCGCGGCCTGCCTTTTGTCACGACCGCGGTCGCGGTCGCGGTCGCGGGACCGCGACCGCTGACGGCTCCTGCGTAGCCGCTCGCGTTCGGGACGGTTGTAGCCGAGCATCCTCAGGCCGGCGTCGAGTTGGTCGTTGGACGCGGCGGCGCGCTGGAGGTCCCTCTTCGCGATGGCGCCGGACGGTGCCGGCCGCTTCAAAATCGGTTTGCGGCCGGCCAGCATGTAGGTCTGGATGCGCTGGAGTTCTTCTTCGTCTTCTCGGGACATGCATCCTCCGATCCCGCTCGGGATAAGACCGGACTCCCATTGTAGGAATCCAGTTCGGTTTGAAGGTGGGTGACGGCGGTTAGCCGCCTGGCAAAGCGCTTTTCGGCGTAGGCCCGAACCGGGGGCGGGGCATGGTGATCACGCCGGACTTGGAGGCGGTCTCCAGGTTTTCCTGGCCTCGACCGCCAGGCCCCATCGCGCCTGGCGGCATGCGGACCAGATCCACAGACCACCCGCCCTCGGGCCCGCCAGGCCGGACCAGCACGGGTGCCGCCGCGTAGACGCCCATCGGCGAACCGTTGCGGGCCCGGCGCGCGAGATTCAGCCATCGCACCTGAGTCTCCTGTCCGCTACTGGTGCCGGGCCGGGCCGTCTGCCGTCCCGTGCTCGGATGGCCGGGGTGCTTGGAAGGCCCGGCGGCTCCTGCGGGCGGGCCCTGTGCGGGGCCGGATCGGGCGGGACGCGTTGCCGAAGGTCAGTCCAGGAGCCGATGGATGGGCCGCGCACCGGGGGTGCCCAGCAGGCGTAGTTCCGCTTCGGCGCGGGCGGCCAAGGCCACTCCCGAGGTGGCGTCGGGGTCAAAGGTGGCGTGCACGATGCGGTCGATTCCGGCCGCGACCAAGGTGGGGGCCGTGCGCAAAGTAGCGGCCATGCTGACTGAGGCGGCCGAACCGCTGTGCATGATGAGATTCCTCTGGTTGTAGAGCCGCCGAACCGCCGAGCACAGGTACTCCCGGGCCCGCTCCAAAATCGTGGGCGCGTGGTTGAGCATGGCGATGGCTCGGGCCGCTGAGACGGGGTCGGCGCGGCTGACGCGTTCGGGGACCGGCTGTCCTGAGCTGAGCGCACTGACCACCAGGTCGATGCGCGCGGCGCGGGTGGTCCGCGTGCGCAGCTGGTCGGCTGTTGCGTCGTCTCCGTTGCGCTCCCACGCACGCACCAGGCTCAGCAGCTCGGCCCGCGGGTAGGAGCAGGTCAAGATGGCCGCGATCCGGTCCGCGGCGATGACGCCGGGTTCGGTGGGCTGGGCCAGGAGTCCTTCCACGGCCGCCCACGTGCCGGCCAGGGTCGCCCATGAGGTCGTTATGGCGGCGGCATCGAGCAGTTCCAGGGCGTCGTCGATGCCCTGGAGCGATTGCGGCTGGGGGATGAACAGGCTGCGCCGCTCGATCGATGGCAGCCGCGCGGGCGGTTGCCAGGTCTCCAGCGCGCGCCAGCGACCGGTGCCGATGACCAGGGCCTGGTCGTGGGGCCGGGCGTCCTTGCCGGCCAGCCGCGCGCGGGTGGTCAGCCGCTTGGCGAACGCTTCGGCCTCAGCGACCGCGCTCCACGGATCTCGTGCACGGATGCGCAGTTGCAGCGCACCCGCGCCGCGGCGCGGCGCCGCCAGGTGCTCGGCCGCGCAGATCTGTTCCAACTGCGTCGTGGACAAGTGCTGGACATCGGGCTGCAGATGGCCGGATCCGGGCTCGGGCATGCCCGGCAGGCGGGTGAAGGGGACGACGACCTGGTAGGTCCTCTCCGGGTCCGCGCACATGGCGATGGCCTCGCGCAGCAGATCTGCCGGCGCCGCGCCCTCCTGAGCGATCTTGGCGGTGATCCAGCGGTGCAGGTGATGCCCTGACAGCCCCGCGTCGAACAGGTGCGCGATGATCGAGCGTGCGCATAGTTCGGTCGGGTCGGCGTGGCCGGCGGCCGGCGGCGTGGCGAGGAAACCTCCGTCGACCGCCTCCAGCCAGCGCTCCAGGTACGTGGCGCTGACACGGCGGCATAGCTGTTCCAGGGCGAACTGGTCGGCTGCGGGCAGCGCGTTGGCGGCCTTGCCGACCGGCTTGGCCGCTACCGGAATGAGATGATTGACGATCAGTTCCCGCACGTCCGGCGGGCCGCAGCCGGGATCACCCTGGACCTGTCTGATGGCTGCCGTGGCAGCGTACTGCAGTCCCTCGGGCCGCTGAGCCTTGGAGTCCACCAGCGCCGCGTACTCCAGCACCTCCCGCAACGCCAGGGCGGTCCCCGGCTGCCACAGTGCACGATGCCAAGGAGCGCGCTGATCGGCCAGTTCCCGCAGCCTGGCCGCTACAGGACCGCAGGCGAGACCGTTCGTCGAGCGCTGGCGCTGAGGGTCGGACATCGGTTATCTTTCGAGCAGGAAACTCACAGCACGTTTTCTGAGAGGCGGGAGTCGCGCCGGGGCCACTTCCCCGGGGCCGCTCCCGCCTTTACCGTCCAGGCCTCGCGACGTGGACGGCGTCATCTTCCCCGGACCGCGGCCGGCAACCGGCCGGCATGCTGTCTCCGGTCACGGCGGGGGGTCGGCGGGCTGAGGCTCGTCCTGGACGGCGGCTGGCTCCAATTGCAGGGCCTCCAGGTCGCGGACGACCTTGCGCAGCCCCTGGAAGATGTCGTCGGGTAGATCGAGCCAGCGCACATCGACGGTGATGGTGACCTGCCCGGCCGGTCCGAAGGAGATGGTCTTCTGCTCGCCCTTCCCGCGGTCGGCGTTCGACGGCGGGGACGGTGCGATCGGAGGCGACGCCGGGCTCGGCTTGCGGCGTCTGGACGGTGAGGTGGAGCCGGACTGACGCGGCGGCTTGAAGAAGGGGCTCTTGGGCAATCCGACGTCCTCGGTGACGGCGAGGTAGAACACGACGGCTTTGCGCAGCGTGCTGCCGGTGTAGCCGTTGGCGCTGAAACTCTCGTGCAGCATCTGCGCAGTCGCGTTGGCCTCGGCCAGCTCGATCTGGGGGGCGTAGAACTGCCTGGCCCACTCCCCGATGACCTGCCGGCGCTCCTCGGGGCTGCGGGCAGCTTCCCGCAGGGCCGCCAGTACCTCACCCGTCTCGGCTGAGATGAGCCTCATGGTGCGCAGCGCCGCCAGGAGCTGGGCCTGAACACTGCCGGCGTAGGTGTCGAGGAACCCGCGGTCGATGCGCGGCGGGATCATGGCGCCGCCCAGCTTGTTGTCGATGAAGTTGGTCAGCGTCTCGTAGGAGATGTACGGAGCCTTCGACTCCTCTGCCATGCCATCGTCGGCCATCTTCACTCCCGCCGTCGCCCACCAGTAGGCAGAATCATAGGTATACGCCGAGTTGCCTGCAACCGGATTCAGGCAGATTTCGCGGCATAGGCGTTGACCGGCGGGTTGTGCCTATTCAAAGTGACCATATGGACACAGTGATCATCAGCTCCGGCGACGACGTCGTCGTCACCGACGCCTACGGCCGCGAACACCGGGTCCAGGCCCTCAGCGGCGTCGAGCGGCGGGGCCACGACTTCCCCATCGTCTGGATCGCGCGTCCCCTCGCCGCGGGCGGCACCGACCGCGTGCCCTGGCCCGCCGAATCGGTGCGCCCGGCACCAGCGGCACCCACAGCCGACGGGGACTAGCGCCCGCCACCACCGTCGAGCAGGTCGCGAGGCCGCACGAGGTCGCGCACACGACGGTCTTCCGCTACTTCCCGACGAAGGAGGACCTCGTCGTCAGCGACGACGCCGACCCGGTCTTCTTCGACGCGCTCCGCGCGCAGCCCGCGGACCTGAGCCCGGTGGCGGCCCTCCGCGCCGCCCTCCGCGAGGTCTTCGGCGGCTTCTCCGCCGAGGAGCTCGCGGCGGGCCGCGACCGGACCGTGCTGATCCTCTCCGTCCCCGCCCTGCGCGGCGTCGCGTTCGGCAGCTTCATGGACACCCTGCGGACCGTGAACGGCATCCTCGCCGAGCGCTCCGGCCGTCCCGTGGCCGAGATCCGCACCCTGACCGGCGCCGCCTTCGGCGTCATGCTCGACCTGATGCTCCGCTGGTCGGAGGACCCGTCCCTCGACCTCCCCGAGGCGTTGGACGAGGCCCTCTCCACCCTCGAGCAAGCGTGCGCCCGCGCCTGAGCGCGGCCGAGCAGGCGAAGTCTCGGTCACGCAGGATCGGCTCGATCACCTCGAGAGGTGTCACAGCGGGGGCCTCATCCCTCCAGTGCCCGCGCGGCCGCGCTGTCCAGCGTGGTCAGCACCCATTGCTGCAGGTCCGTGCCCGACTGCTCCGCGGCCATGTGCCAGTGCCGCAGGTGGCTGCCGGGCACCGCGAGCCGCCGCGTGTCCTCGGCTCTCGCGCCCTCCCGGCTCCCGCCCGGGCGGGCGAGCCGGATGCCCTCCCGCAGCTGCTTGGTGGTCCATTTCGCCTTCTCGGCGCGGTCGAGCCACCTGTCCTGCTCCTCGACCGGCAGCGACGCGACCTCGGCGTGATGCTGGAAGCTCAGCGCGGGGCGCCGGCGGCAGAACTCGAACCGCCGCGCGACCCAGGCGTAATTGCGTAACGTCTGATATTGCAGCCCCGCCGCGAGGATCCCGTGCTCGTACCGGTCGTGGTAGTGCTCCTTGCCGTATACGAGCCAGTCGCCGAGCCACCAGGCCGACGAGTTCACGATTCCGGAGAGCTGGCGGCCGGCGTGCTCCCAGTCCTCGAAGGCCAGCTCGGCCGGTATCTGCAGACCCACCGCCGTCGTGAGCACCTCGCCGCGGCGCTGCTCGGCGGAAACGGCACCGCGTCGCGCCGACGGCGCCCTCCTCCGGCGGAGGACGGTCCTCATCTGATCGGTATCGCCGGCCCGGTTCACCATGTCTCTCCTTTCGGACGGGCTGGGCATGAATAATGACCGGGAAGATCCGCACAGCGCAGCAACCGCTCGCAAAGCGGCGCCATGCATTCGGTGAACGTCGGCCGGCGAACCGTGCGACGAGCGGGAGACCCGGCACGGCTCACCCGGCGGCCTTCAAGCCGCCCTCATCCCCCGAACACCCATTCCATCGTCCGCAGTGGGACGGAACACGACCGCCGGGCGATCCCCGCATCGCCGGGGAGCCGAACCGTCACCCTGTGCGATCAGTACATCGTTCCAGGCAACGGATCCGGCAGCTGGTCTCGGGAGCCGATAGACCGCAGACACTCTGGGCACACCTTCCACTGGGACTCACCGTGCCGCCATCGCCACGACAGGTTCGCCGAGGCACTCGTCGAACCGGCCCCCGCACCGTCCCCGTCGGCCATGGCCTTCATCTCAGTTAGCACGATTCTCACCCCAGGCGCGTCCACTGTCACGTCCGCCGTGCGGGGGTCATAATCATCTCCAGCAAAAAGGTTAATGGTCCTACATATCTTCGATCAGCGAAGCTACCAGCGCGTACGGTAGACCCGGAGAGCAATTCCTGCTCGGCGGAGACAGACGGCAAGATCTCCTAATGCTTGGCGGGTGATTGATGGAGCGACTCGCCGGTGAGACGCACCGCCGACGCACTGGCCGACGGCCGATCGCCTAGCCAAAGGCGCTCCGCCGCACCGGCCAGAACGCTCCCACCCGGAACGGCGCCAGTTGGGCGACACATAGCAGATCGGCGTCCAGGGCGGTGATATGACTCAGAAGATCAGTGTGCGAAGGGGACTCATGCTCCGCGTCGCCGAGTTCCTCGCCACCGTCGCGGTGCGCGCCCACGGGCGCGGGCCGGCGCATCACGAGAGCCGCATAATGTCCGGGACGACGCCGATATGGGCCTCCCGCCTGCCCGCAGCGATCAGCCTTCTTCCGCTGTGCACTGGGCTTGGCGAGGAAGAAGGCGAGTCTTCGCCTATTGCTTGCCGGCCATCGATACTGGACCCTGGATGAACTGGCGGGCATGTACGTGTCACACGAATACGGCACGTGCAAGGGGAGAGTTTCCACACGTTGCCGCCGGAGTTGCAGTCATTGGACAACTGGAAGAAACCGCCCGGCCGGTTCCACCCAGAACGGAAGTGACTGTCCAGCCTCTGCTGGTGCAGATTGGGCGAACCGCACTTGCAAATGGCCGGCGCCGCCCTGCTCGGTCCGGCTCTGAGAACGGCAGGCTGAACCGTGTGGACACCGGTCTTACCCGACCCGGGGCCCGAGCGGATACCGGGAGAGCCAACGCTCCGGCGGCACCGCCCCACCGCCTCGCGCTCTTCAACAACGCATGGTCTCCTTCCTGCCGGATCCAGCCTGCTGCCGATCTCGCCAACGAGCCGAGTAGCGAGCTCGTGCAGGCGGTCACGCCGCCGATCGGCGATCCGGGCAGGGACTGCGGTGACCTTCCCCCAGTCGACGAGGTCACCAGGTGGCCGAGGCCGACGACCAGCGCGGTCCGGTTCTGCGACGGCGGGCTGCTGGCGAAGATGGCCGAGCCGCCGGCGATCATGTGGTCCCGGCCGCTGCCCGAGGGCACCTCGCCGTCCACCGTGACGGTGCCGCGGGACGCGGCGCGACGCTGGTCGGTGTCCCTGCTCTGCCAGGACCCGTCGGTCGGGCGGCTTCCGGCCGCGGGCGCGGCCGTCGGCGTAGAACTCGGCGTAGAGCAAGGCCCTGCGGTCCGGCCGCGAAGTGATCGCGATCGGCCGCTGGCTCCCTGTCCACGCTGTGCTCGGCCTGCGGCACCTTGCGGGACAAGCTGCCGCGCAACGCCCCTACCTGGACGTGCGGCCGCAGGACGACCCATGACCGGGACGTCAACGCGGCGAAGAACATTCTGGCCGTCGGGCTGACGGCGTCTGTCTGCGAAGCCGGTGTAGAACCCTCCATGAGAACTTCGGGCGGGCAGCCGCCGACGAAGCAGAAACCCCTACAGCGCGGCGAGCCGTAGGAACCCCCTTTCAGGGGGAAGTCAGTGGAGCACCACGGTTCGGCGGCCGTGGACGATCACCCGGCCCTCGCAGTGCCATCGCACGGCTTTGACCAGGGCGGCCGACTCCATGTCGCGTCCGATGGCGACTAGGTCCTCGGGGGTGTGGGTGTGGTTCACCCCGGTGACCTCCTGCGCGATGATGGGGCCTTCGTCGAGCTCGGCCGTGACGTAGTGGGCGGTTGCCCCCACCGCCTTGACCCCGTGCTCGTACGCCTGGTGATACGGCTTGGCGCCTTTGAAGCTGGGCAGGAAGGAGTGGTGGATGTTGATCGCCCGGCCGGCGAGCCGGGCGCACAGGTCGTCGGACAGAATCTGCATGTAGCGGGCCAGGACCACCAGTTCGGCGTTGCAGGCGTCCACGATCTCCAGGAGTCGCTCCTCGGCGGACTGCCGGGTGGCAGCGGTGACCGGGATGTGGAAGAACGGAATGCCATGCCAGCCGGTGAGCGCCTCGTGGTTGCGGTGGTTGGAGACCACAGCGACCACGTCGACCGGCAGGTCGCCGCTGCGGGCTCGGAAGAGCAGGTCGTTGAGGCAGTGGCCGTCGCGAGACACCATGATCAGCACGCGGCGGCGGGTGTCGGCCCGGTCCAGGCGCCACTGCATGGCGAAGGGTGATGCCACGGTGGCGAAGTCCTGGCGCAGAGCCTCTGCGGTGGACTCGTCGCCGGTGGACTCGTCGCCGGTGGAAGCGAAACGCACCCGCATGAAGAAGTGACCGGCACGGCGGTCACCGAACTGCTGGTTGTCGGTGATGTCGCAGCCGTGCCCGACGAGGAAACGCGAGACGGCGTGAACGATGCCGGGAGCCTCGGGGCAGTCGAGGGTGAGTACGTACTCGACCGGGGCGTGGCGGCTGGCCGGCGAACGGTCGATGGAAAGGGCGGAAGAGGGGGGAACAGTCATGGGCCTCAACACTCGATCACGTTGACGGCGAGACCGCCGCGTGCGGTCTCCTTGTACTTGACCTTCATGTCCCGGCCGGTGTCGCGCATGGTCTTGATCGCCTTGTCGAGGCTGACCTTGTGGCTGCCGTCACCGGCCAGGGCAAGCCGTGCCGCGTTGATCGCCTTCACGCTGGCGACGGCGTTGCGCTCGATGCAGGGGATCTGGACCAGGCCGCCGACCGGGTCGCAGGTGAGGCCCAGGTTGTGCTCGATGCCGACCTCGGCGGCGTTCTCGGCCTGCGCAGGGGTTCCGCCGAGGACTTCGCAGAGCGCGCCGGCCGCCATAGAGCAGGCTGAGCCGACCTCGCCCTGACAGCCGACCTCGGCACCGGAGATGGAGGCGTTCTCCTTGAACAGGATGCCGATCGCGGCGGCGGTCAGCAGGAAGCGCGTGATGCCGTCGTCGTCGGCTCCGGGCACGAACCGGGCGTAGTAGTGCAGTACGGCGGGCACGATGCCCGCCGCTCCGTTGGTCGGAGCGGTCACGATACGGCCGCCGGAGGCGTTCTCCTCGTTGACGGCCAGGGCGAACAGGCTCACCCAGTCCATGACCTGCAGTGGGTCCTGGCAGTCGGCGTCCGCGCTCAACTCGCGGAAGAGCGCCGGTGCGCGCCGGGGCACCCGCAGGCCGCCCGGCAGTACGCCTTCGCGGCGGCAGCCGCGCTCCACGCAGGCCTGCATGACCGACCACAGGTGCAGCAGACCGGTGCGCACCTCCTGTTCGCTGCGCCAGGCCTGCTCGTTGGCGAGCATGATGTCGCTGATGGCGAGGCCTTCGCGGGTGCAGTGCGCGAGGAGTTCGGCTGCCGATCCGAAGGGGAAGCGTACGGGCGTTGCGTCTGCGATGATGCGGTCGGCGCCGGTGGCGTCCTCGTCGACGACGAAACCCCCTCCGACGGAGTAGTAGGTGCCCTCGGCGAGCAGCGGGCCGTCGTCGGCGAAGGCCCGAAACACCATTCCGTTGGGGTGCGCGGGCAACACCTTGCGGCGGTGCAGCACCAGGTCGGCGTCGGTGTGGAAGCCGATCCGGTGTTTTCCGCCCAGCAGCAGGGTGGCGCTGCCGCGCACCCGCGCGATCCGGTCGTCGGCCCGGTCGGTGTCCACGGTGGCGGGGTCCTCGTCCTCCAGGCCGAGCACGACCGCCTTGTCCGAGCCGTGCCCGTGGCCGGTCACGCCGAGTGACCCGAACAGTTCGGCCTGTACGCGGCTGACAGCGGGCAGGAGGCCCTGGTTGTCCAGGCGCTTGACGAACTGTCTGGCGGCCCGCATCGGCCCCACCGTGTGAGAGGAGGATGGGCCGATGCCGATGGAGAAGAGGTCGAACACGCTGAGGGCCATCAGGGAACCTCGGGGGCGCGGTACTCGCGCATCGCGTCGATGAGCCAGCGGGCCAGGTAGTCGGCGAAGGAGGAGCGCGGCAGCAGCCGGTACGTGGGTGTGTCGTCGGTCTGCCACAGCACCACCGGGACTGGTCCGACCTGTGTGGGCATCGCCAGGCCCGGTCGGAAGGAGCGTGGGTGCAGGTCCAGGGCGCAGCCCTTTTCGAGCACTTGGCGGGCGGCTGGGCCGGCGAGTTCGAGGGTGGTTCGGTTGGCGGAGACGTCGACGACCGAGCCGGGATCGCCGGTGAGCGCCTCGCGCAGCTGGCGGACCAGCACTGCCGGGTCGGTGCGCGAGTGCACGAGCCATTCGTCGGGGCCGAGCCACAGCGTGGTGTGCGGGCCCGCGTGCGTGCTCTGGCCGCAGTGTGCGGGCAGCGGGGCGCCGAGGGCTGCGCCGATCCTGTCGGCCGTCGCCGAGGCGGGGTCGAGGCGCAGGCTCACCATGGTCAGGAAGGGCCACTCGGTGAGGCGGGCACCGCGGGCGCCGCTGACCGTCGCCGCCCGCATCGCTTCGTGCAGATGCGTCAGCGGGCTGCGGCGCAGCGCGAGCGGAGGGGACTGGGTGCTTTCGACGGTCGCTTCAGCCATCTCGCTTGGTTCCTTCGGGGTCGTAGAGCACGGGTTCGGCCACCTGAACCGGCACGAGGTCGTCGCCGACGGGTGCGAGCAGGGTTTCGCCGATCCGGTTGCGTCCATCGGCGACCAGTGCGAGCGCGAACGGCCGGCCGAGTGCCGGGCTGTGGTAGCTGGAGGTGACGTGGCCGAGCATCGGAACCGGGCCGTCCTGCGGGGTCACGGGCACGTGGGGGGCGATGATCTGGGTGCCCTCGGGCAGCCGGGTGGTGCCGTCGGTCGGCAGCAGCCCCACCAGGTGCTTGCGGTCGGTGCGGGCGGTGTCGGCGCGGGCGTAGGACCGCTTGCCGACGAAGTCCTTCTGCTTTGAGACCACCCACGACATGCCGGCGTCCTGCGGGGTGACGGTGCCGTCAGTGTCCTGGCCGACGATGATGTAGCCCTTCTCGGCGCGCAGGACGTGCATGGTCTCGGTGCCGTAGGGGGTGATGCCGTACGGCTGCCCGGCCTCGTGCACCTGCTGCCAGACGGCCAGTCCGTACCAGGCGCAGATGTTGATCTCGTAGGCGAGTTCGCCGGAGAAGGAGATCCGGCAGATGCGGGCGGGGATGCCGGAGGCCAGGGTGGTCTCGCGGAAGGCCATGAAGGGGAACGCCTCGTTCGACAGGTCGACGTCAGGGGCGAGGTGGGTGAGGACCTGGCGCGAGTGGGGGCCGACGACGGCGATCGTCGACCACTGCTCGGTGACCGAGGTGCAGTAGACGTCCAATTCGGGCCATTCGGTCTGCAGCCACTCCTCCAGCCAGTCCAGGACTCCGGCGGCGCCGCCGGTTGTGGTGGTCATGAAGTAGCGGTTGTCGTCGACGCGCAGGGTCACGCCATCGTCGAGGATCATGCCGTCGGGCTTGCACATCACGCCGTAGCGGGCGGAGCCGGGTTTGAGTTTCTTGAAGGCGTTGGTGTAGATGCGGTTGAGGAACTCGCCCGCGTCGGCGCCGCAGATCTCGATCTTGCCGAGGGTGGAGGCGTCCATGAACGCCACCCCTTCACGGGCCGCGCGGCACTCGCGGGCGACGGCCGTGTCCATGTCCTCATGGGGCAGTGGGTAGTACCGCGGCCGCTTCCACTGCCCGACGTCCTCGAACTTGGCCCCGTGGGCGACGTGCCAGCCGTGGATCGGGGTTGTGCGTTCAGGGTCGAACAGTTCACCGCGCTCACGCCCGGCCAGGGCCGCGAAAGCGACCGGAGTGTAGGGCGCCCGGTAGGCCGTGGTCCCGATCTCTCCAGGTGACGCGCCCCCGCCGAGGGCCTCGGCGATCACGCCGATCGCGTTGACGTTCGCGGTCTTGCCCTGGTCGTTGGCCGTGCCCAGCGAGGTGTAGCGCTTGACGTGTTCGACGCTGCGCATGCCGGCGCCGGTGGAGCGCAGCACGTCCGTGACCGTGACATCGCGCTGGTGGTCCACGAAGTGGGTGTCCCAGGCGCCCGGGTCCGTGCCTCCGCTGCGGCCCGGGACCAGCCATAGCGGGCGCACCGGACCCGCGCTCCCGATCCCCTCGGCCACCGCCGCGGGCGGCACAGGCACGGGGAAACCCGCGTCGGTCGCGGCCTGCGCACCGGCCCGCGCGCCCTCGGCCAGGCAGCCGTCCAGGCTGTAGGTGCCGCGTGCCGCGCCGGCGATCCGCTGGTCGCGTACGGCGCCGTCGGGGACGAAGGCGGCCAGTGCCTCGTCCCAGCGCAGCCGTCCCTGGCGCTGGCTGTGCAGGTGCACCACCGGGCTCCAGCCGCCGGACACGGCGAGCAGGTCACAGGGGAAGGTCTCGGGTTCGCCGCTGAGCCCGCCCTGCTCGTCCAGGCCCTGGACGGTGACACCGGTCAGCCGGCCGGGGCCGGCGGTGTCGACGACCGTAGCGCCGGTCAGCACCCGCACCCCGGTGGCCGCGGCCGCCTCGACGCCCCGGGCGGACCGCCCGGGGCGCGCGTCGGCGACGGCGACGACCTCGACCCCGGCCGCGTGCAGATCGGCGACCGTGTCGTAGGCGCTGTCATTGGTGGTGCTGACGACCACCCGGGACCCTGGGGCGACCGCGTACCGGTTGAGGTACGTGCGCACGGCCCCAGCGAGCATGACCCCGGGCCGGTCGTTGCCGGCAAAGACCAGCGGCCGCTCGTGCGCGCCGGTCGCCAGGACCACCTGGCGGGCCCGGATGTGCCACAGCCGCTGGCGCGAGACACCCGCGGGCGCGCCGGATCCGAGGTGGTCGGTGCGCCGCTGCACCGCGAGCATGTAGTTGTCGTCGTAGGAGCCGAAGGCCGTGGTGCGGTGCAGGACGACCGTCTCGGGCGCGGCCTCAAGCCGGGTGCGCACGTCGGCGACCCAGTCCCGGGCGCTCTGCCCGCCCACGGTCTGCCCGCGGCCGACGAGCAGGGAGCCGCCGAGCTCGCTCTGGTCGTCGACGAGTATGACCCGGGCACCGGAGCCCGCCGCTGCGGCGGCCGCCGCGAGTCCGGCAGGTCCGGCGCCGACCACCAGGACGTCGGTGTGAACGTACTTCTTGTCGTATTCGGCGGGATCGGGCTGGGGGTCCAGGCGGCCCCGGCCGGACAGCGTGGTGGCGGACAGCCCGTCGTACAACTCGACGGTGGTCGCCGGCAGCATGCCCTCGGAGCAGTCGCCGTCGATCTGGAGCAGCGCGTTGGGCTCCTCCACGCCGGCCGAGAAGATGCCGCGCGGGCGGCCGCGGTAGATCGACGGGGCGACCTCGATGACACCGCCGGCGAGCATGGCGGAGGCGACGGTGTCCCCGGGGTGTCCGGTCAGCTCCCGCCCGTCGAGGGTGAACCGCAGCAGGCAGTCGCGGTCGATGCGGCCGCCGTGCGGCAGCCGGAAGCGCTGGGTGGGGGCCTGGTCGGTCATCGGTTGCCTCCGACCGGGTCGGTGGTCTGCTGTGGTGGGAGTTCGGGGCGGGGCTCGGTGAGCCGGTAGACGGCCACCACCTCGTAGGTGACCGTGTCGCGCACGACGTTGAACCAGCGGCGGCAGCCGGTGCTGTGCACCCAGCGTTCGGCGAAGGGGCCTTTGGGGTTGTCGCGGTAGAAGACGTACTCGGCCCACTGCCGGTCGTCGAGTTCGTCCGGGTTCTTGGGATAGGGGAGGTGGGCCTGTCCCCCGTAGTGGTACTCGGTCTCGTCTCGCGGACCGCACCATGGGCAGTTCAGGAACAGCACGGTTGCCTTCTGTGGGTGGTGTGTCTTCAGTGGGCGACGGCCGCGGCGCCGTGTTCGTCGATGAGCGCGCCGGTGGCGAACCGTTCGAGGGCGAACGGCGCGTTCAGGGGGTGCGGTTGGCCGGTGGCGATGGTGTGCGCGAAGGTCCGGCCGGCGGCGGGGGTGGCCTTGAAACCGCCGGTGCCCCAGCCGCAGTTGATGTAGAGGTTCTCCACCGGGGTGAGGCTGATGATGGGAGAGGCATCGGGGGTGACATCGACGATGCCGCCCCAGGTGCGCAGCACGTGGGCGCGGGAGAAGAGAGGGAACAACTCGATCGCGGCGGCCATCTGCTGCTCGATCACATGGAAGGATCCGCGCTGGCCGTAGCCGTTGTAGGAGTCGACGCCGGCACCCATCACCAGTTCGCCCTTGTGCGCCTGGGACACGTAGACGTGCACGTGGTTGGACATCACCACGGTCGGGTGCACCGGTTCGTGCAGTTCGGAAACGAGGGCCTGCAGCGGGTGCGATTGCACGGGCACGCGGAAGCCGGCCCGCTCGGCGAGGACGGAGCTGTGTCCGGCGCCGGCGAGTCCGACGCGGCCGGCCAGGATGCGCCCGCGGCCGGTCTGGACCCCGACGACCTTCTCGCCGTCCTTGACGAATCCGGTGACCTCGCAGCCTTGGATCAGGTCCACGCCCATCTCGTCGGCGCGGCGGGCCAGCGCCCAGGCCACGTGGTCGTGCTTGGCGATGCCGGCCCGGGGCTGAAAGGTGCCGCCCAGGACCGGGTAGCGGACCCTGGGCGAGAGGTTGAGGATGGGGCAGACCTTGGCGATGTCGTCCGGCTCGAGCCATTGGGCGTCCACGCCGTTGAGGCGGTTGGCGTTGACCCGGCGCACGCCCTCGCGGACGTCCTGCAGGGTGTGCGCGAGGTTGAGGACGCCGCGCTGACTGAACAGGAAGTCGTAATCCAGTTCGTCCGGCAGCCCCTCCCACAGCTTGAGCGCGTGCTCGTAGATCGCGGCGCTCTGGTCCCACAGGTAGTTGGAGCGGATGATGGTGGTGTTGCGGGCCATGTTGCCGCCGGCCAGCCAGCCCTTGTCCAGCACGGCCACGTTGGTGATCCCGTGGTTCTTCGCCAGGTAGTACGCGGTGGCCAGGCCATGGCCGCCCGCACCGACGATGACCACGTCGTACGACGTCTTGGGCTCCGGCGTGCGCCACAGCCAGTCAGGGTGCTCGGGGAGCTTTGTCGTGGTCATCCGGCGCATCCGTTCAGGTCGGCATACAGCGGGAATTTGTCCGCCAGGGCGGTGACGCGGCTGCGCAGCAGCCCGGCCCGCTCGTCGGTCAGGTCGTCCTTCAGTGCCAGCGCGATGGTGTCGGCGACTTCGCGGAAGGCGTCGGCCCCGAAGCCGCGGGTGGCCAGCGCGGGGGTGCCGATGCGCAGGCCGGAGGAGATCATCGGCGGCCGGGGGTCGAACGGGACGGCGTTGCGGTTGACGGTGATGCCGACGCGGTGCAGCCGGTCCTCAGCCTGCCGCCCGTCGAGTGCGGAGTTGCGCAGGTCCACCAGGACCAGGTGCACCTGGGTGCCGCCGGTGAGGACGGAGATCCCCGCCTCGGCCACGTCGTCGGCCAGCAGTCGTCCGGCGAGGATGCGGGCGCCTTGCAGGGTGCGCTGCTGGCGCTCGCGGAAGGCATCGGAGGCGGCGATCTTGAACGCCACGGCCTTGGCCGCGACCACGTGCTCAAGGGGACCGCCCTGCTGACCGGGGAACACCGCGCTGTTGATCTTCTTGGCGAGTTCGGCACGGCTGAGGATCACACCGCCGCGTGGGCCGCCGAGGGTCTTGTGCGTGGTGGTGGTGACGACGTCGGCGTGCGGCACGGGGCTGGGGTGCAGGCCGGCGGCGACCAGTCCGGCGAAGTGGGCCATGTCGACCATCAGGTAGGCGCCGACCTGGTCGGCGATGCGCCGGAAGGCGGCGAAGTCCAGGTGGCGGGGGTAGGCCGACCAGCCGGCGACGATCATCTTCGGCCGGTGCCGGAGAGCGAGTTGCTCGACCTCCTCCATGTCGACGCGCAGGTCGCACTTGCGCACGTGGTATGGCACCACGTCGTACAACCGGCCGGAGAAGTTGATGCGCATGCCGTGTGTGAGGTGTCCGCCGTGCGCGAGGTCGAGGCCGAGGATCGTGTCGCCCGGGTCGAGCAGTGCGAACATCGCCGCCGCGTTGGCCTGGGCCCCCGAGTGAGGCTGCACGTTGGCCGCCTCTGCCCCGAAGAGCTCCTTCGCACGCTCGATGGCGAGCCGCTCGACCACGTCGACGTGCTCGCAGCCGCCGTAGTACCGGCGGCCGGGATAGCCCTCGGCGTACTTGTTGGTCAGCACCGAGCCCTGGGCCTGCATGACGGCCGCCGGCGCGAAGTTCTCCGACGCGATCATCTCCAGCGTCGACTGCTGACGCCGCAGTTCCTCGGAAACCGCAGCTTGCACCTCCGGGTCGAGTGTTCCCAGGGGCTGTTCCAGGACGTCGGACACGAGCTACTCCTCAAAAGAAGACACACCACGAACGTCGTTGCGTGACCTGCAACTTAGATGTCGTATAAGCAACCGTCAAGGTTGAGGGAGAGGTGAAATTAAGGAGTACAAACGCTTGACAGTTCAGAATCGACTCTCCATATTTGCCTGCATCGTTGCTTGAAGTGCAACCCTGATGCATGGGAGCCGGTTCGATGAGCAACCCCGCCCCACCACCGCCCGCAACCACGCCGCCCGTGCCGTCCGCAGACCCGTCAGCCGATGGCGTCGCCCCCGGAACCCGCCGCCGTGTCGTCGCCGCCAGCTTCATCGGCAACTTCATCGAATGGTTCGACTACGCCGCCTACGGCTACCTGGCCGCAACCATCTCAACGGTCTTCTTCCCCGCGACCGACCGCACCACGGCCCTGCTCGCCACCTTCGCCGTGTTCGCGATCTCGTTCTTCGTCCGCCCCCTGGGCGGGTTCGTCTGGGGGCACATCGGGGACAAGATGGGCCGGCGCAACGCGCTGTCGCTGTCCATCGTGATCATGTCCGGGGCGACCTTCTGCATCGCCCTCCTGCCCACCTACCAGGCAGTCGGCCTGCTCGCGCCACTCCTGCTCCTGGTCGTCCGCGTGGTGCAGGGGTTCTCGGCCTCGGGCGAGTACGCCGGCGCATCCGCCTTCCTGGTCGAATACGCCCCCAGGCGGCGGCGCGGCCTGTACGCGTCCGTGGTCCCGGCCAGCACCGCGACCGGGCTGCTGCTCGGCTCGCTGCTCGCGGCGCTGCTCACCGGCGTCCTGTCCACCGACCAGATGCACAGCTGGGGGTGGCGCCTCCCCTTCCTCCTCGCCGCCCCGATGGGCCTGATCGGCCGGTACATCCGGCTGCGCTTGGAGGACACCCCGGCCTTCCTCGCACTTGAGGAGCAGCACGACGTCGCGCGGACACCGGTCAAGCAGATGCTGCGCGCGAACCGGCGCCCGCTGGCGCTCGCCACGGGCGCCACCATCCTCAACGCAGTCGCCTTCTACATCCTGCTCAGCTACCTGCCGACCTACCTCTCGGAGGAGCTCCACTTCGGTGCCGCCGAGTCGTTCCTCGCCACCACCCTCTCCCTCGCGACGTACATCGTGCTGATCTTCCTTACCGGGCTCGCCTCCGACCGGTTCGGCCGCAAGAAGATGCTCATCACCGCTTCGGTGCTCTTCATCTGGTGCACCGTCCCCGCCTTCGCCCTGCTCGACGGTGCGGGGCTGCTGACCGTCATCGCGCTGCAGGTGCTGCTCGGCGGGATGCTCACCCTCAACGACGGCACCCTGCCCAGCTTCCTGGCCGAACTGTTCCCGACCCGGGTCCGCTACAGCGGCTTTGCCGTCAGCTTCAACCTGGCCAACGCCCTGTTCGGCGGCACCGCGCCCTTCGTCGCCACCCTGCTCATCTCCTGGACCGGCGACAAGCTCTCCCCCGCCTGGTACCTCGCCGGCGCCGCGCTGGTCTCGCTCTGCGCCGTCACGGCCGCGAAAGAGACCGCACGCAAACCGCTGCGCAACGACTGAGCACGCCCAAACCCATCCCCCGCGCCACCACCGATCCCGATGACAGGAGAGTCCGTGTCCACTGCAGACCTCGAGCGCCTGAAGCTGATCCGCAACGGAGACAAGGAGCAGCTGACCTTCTCCGACAGCGAGATGGAACGGCGGCTATCGCTCCTGCGCAAGGCGATGGCCGAGGCCGGCATCGACGTCACCCTGTTCACCTCGTACCACAACGTCAAGTACTACTCCGACTTCCTGTACACCTCCTTCGGCCGTCCGTACGCGCTGATCGTCACCGAGGACGACCAGATCACCGTCTCCGCCAACATCGACGCCGGGATGCCGTGGCGGCGCTGCTTCGGGGACAACATCGTCTACACCGACTGGCACCGCGACAACTACATCCACGCCATCCGCGAGACCCTCAAGCAGCGGTCGGTCTCGCCGCGCAGAGTCGGCATCGAGCACGACAGCCTGCCGCTGGACATCCTGCACAAGTTCCAGGCCGCTCTGCCCGGCGCCGAGTTCACCGACATCGCGCAGGCCGCCATGTGGCAGCGAATGATCAAGTCGGACGAGGAGATCGCCCTCATCAAGCAGGGCGCCCGCGTCGGCGACCTCGGCGGCGAGGCCATCCGCGAGGCCATCACCCAGGGGGTGGCCGAATACGAGGTAGCGCTCGCCGGCAGTGAGGCGATGATCCGCGAGATCGCCCGCCTCTACCCGCACACCGAGATCCGCGACACCTGGGTATGGTTCCAGTCCGGTATCAACACCGACGGCGCGCACAACTGGCCGACCACCCGCAAGGTGCAGCGCGGAGACATCCTCAGCCTCAACTGCTTCCCGATGATCTCCGGCTACTACACCGCGCTGGAGCGGACCCTGTTCTACGGCGAGCCGGACGCCCGTTCGCTGCAGTTGTGGGAGATCAATGTCGAGGTGCACCGCCGCGGCCTGGAGCTGATCAAGCCGGGCGTCAGCTGCGCCGAGATCGCCCACGCCCTCAACGAGATCTACATCGGCCACGGCCTGCTGCGCAGCCGCACCTTCGGCTACGGCCACTCCTTCGGGGTGCTGTCGCACTACTACGGCCGCGAGGCGGGCCTCGAACTGCGTGAGGACATCGACACCGTCCTCGAACCGAACATGGTGGTGTCCATGGAGCCGATGATCATGGTGCCGGAGGGCGCTCCCGGGGCCGGCGGCTACCGAGAGCACGACATCCTGGTCGTCACCGAGAACGGCGCCGAGAACATCACCAAGTTCCCCTTCGGCCCGGAGCACAACATCCTGGGCCTCTGACCCAGAGTCCGACCGCACAGGCTGCCGCACCGTCCTGTGAAGACGATGCGGCACCGATGCGGCACCGTGCCGTCCCCGCCTTGGGGGAGGATGGGAGCACCATGGCAGACACCCCGACGGACCAGAACCACGACGGCGCGGGCGAGAACCGCGGAATCTCCGTACTCCACAACGGAATCTCCGTACTGCTGAGCTTCAGCGCCGACGAGCCCCTGCTCGGAGTCACCGACATCGCCGCACGGGTCGGCCTGCACAAGAGCACGGTCTCCCGCATTCTCGCCACCCTGGAACAGGATGGCCTCGTCGAACGGGACCCGGCGACCCGGCGCTTCCGACTCGGGCTCGGCGTCATCGCGATGGCCGGGCCGTTGCTCGGAGACCTCGATGTGCGCCGCGTCGCCTATCCGGTGCTGCGAGAGCTGAGCCGACGCACCGGCGAGACCACGGCTCTGCTGCTGTGGAACGGGTCCGAGGCGGTCTGCGTAGAGCAGGTGCCCAGCCACCACGAGGTCAAGCACACCACGCCGCTGGGCACCCGTTACAACACGGCGGCGAGCTCCTCGGTGCAGGTGTTCCTGGCCCACATGCCCGTCTACACCGCCCGGGCGCTGCTGACAGGCCGAACCCTGGTCTTCCCCAACCTGGACGACGCGGCGCTCGAGGCGCATCTGCTCCGGCTCGATGAAGCGGGCCGGCGGGGCTACGCCGTCAACTACGGAGAGACTTCGCTGCAGGAGGTCGGCGTGGCAGCGCCGGTCTTCGACCACCGGGGCGACGTGGCCGCTACCGTGCTCATCTCGGCTCCACGCTTCCGGGTCTCCCCCGAGCAACTGCCGGTCTTCGGCGAGGCGGTACGCGACGCCGCCGACCAGGTGACCCAGCGGCTCGGCGGGCGCCGCCCCGAGAAACCGGCAAGCCCCGAGAAACCGGCAAGCCGCGAGTAGCCGGCAGGCACGAGGGCCATTACACCGAGCCGTCCGCTCGTCCCATCCACGGCCCGGGCTTGCGCGGACCTCCCGCCGGGTAAGGGCAGAAAGGAATCTCAGTGACCATGTCAAGCCGCGATAGCGCTGACCTGCGATGGCGGGATCGGGCTGAAGGTTCGGTTGTCGCGCAGCAGAGCCCACAGGACGTCGACCATGCGTCGAGCCAGGGCGAGTAGG
>NZ_VCKZ01000127.1 GCF_005889745.1 Actinomadura geliboluensis | reverse complement strand
GAGAAGGGCCGCACTTACAACCACGGCACCCTGAGCGGGCACACCGCCGGCCGCTGCCGCTGCGACTACTGCCGAGGCGCCTTCACCCTCTACCGAGCCGCCCGCCGCGCGAACGGCAAGGACAACCCGCGCCCCCGACGCGTCCGCGAAACCGACGGTCACATCCCCAACGACTGGTTTCGCCGCAAGATCTGGTACCCCGCCCGGGCCGCCGCCGGCCTCAACTTCAGACCCACCATGCGCGACCTGCGCCATGCCCACGCCTCCTGGCTCCTCAACGGCGGCGCCGACCTCCAGGTAGTCAAGGAACGCCTCGGCCACGCCTCGATCTCAACAACCGAGCGTTACCTACACACCCTCCCCGACGCCGACGAAACAGCCCTAGAGGCCCCCGCTAAGACTCGGAGCAGGTCAGCCACTCGGTAGCCGCGGTAGCTGTACCCCAGCGAACTCGCGCATTACAAAGTAACGGGGTATCTCTCGCTCCAAGAGAGATACCCCCCGCGCATCTTGATGGCCGCCCGGCCCGGCCGTGTGGCACGGACGGAACCAACATCAGCGCCGATCAGGTCTCCACTTATCGACAAAGGCGGCTACGTCCTATTACCTCGAAGAGGAAACGGGAAACGCCCGTATCGTCTTGCCTCCCGGCCCGAGGGCCCGCAGTCTTACTGGCGGTGACTCCCGGCTGTTCGGACAGGCGGTGACGGAGGTTGATGTGGTCCAGCAGCCCACTGACTTCGGAGCAGAACTTCGACGACGGCGCCTGGAATCCGACATGACGCTGACGGGACTGGCCCAGCGGGTCCATTACAGCAAGGCCCAGCTGAGCAAGGTCGAGCGAGGCATCAAGAAGCCCAGCCGCGAGTTGGCTCGCCTCTGCGATGCCGCGCTCGCCGCCGATGGAGCGCTCGCAGCGCTGGTCCCCGAGAACCCTTCCGGGATTGGAGTCACCGTAGATGCAGATGGTGATGAGGAGGTGTGGCTGATGCAGTTGTCCTCACAAGGCCAAAGCCGGTTCCAGCCCATGAGCCGACGACAGGCGGTCGCGGCTGGCGCCGCGTCAATCGCGGGTGTGAGCATCGGCCTGCCTGCTATTTCCACCAACGTCGAGGACACGACGCTTGTCGGGACATTCCGATCTTTGTTCGATCAATATCGGCAGCTCGGTCAGACCACCAGCCCCGGGCTGCTGCTACCCGTTCTCATCGCACAGACCCACGCCCTCCAAGAACTGTCCAAGACTGCCGGTGCACGTACGCGCCAGGCGTTGTTACGGCTCGGGTCCCGTTACGCCGAGTACATCGGCTGGCTGGTGCAGGAAACCGGCGACGAGCATGGCGCGCTGTGGTGGACCCAGCGCGCCGTCGACCTTGCCGACGCCGGTGGTGATCACCATCTCGCCGCCTACTCACTGGTCCGGCGCGCACTCGTCACGCTCTACCGCGGCGACCCCGGGCGAACGATCGGGCTGGCCCGGCAGGCGCAGAGCAGCGATGTGACGCCGCGGATCCGTGGCCTGGCGGCACAACGGGAAGCACAAGGACACGCTCTCGCCGGCGATTACCACGCTTGCATGCGGAGCCTGGAGCAGGCCCGCGCCCTGCTCGCTTGCTCAGGGGAGGGCTCGGGCGCCCCGGTCATCGGAACCACGAACCTGACCGATCCCGCCGAGATGGTCAGGGGCTGGTGCCTGTACGACCTGGGGCGGCCACGGGCCGCCGCGCAGATCATCGAAACACAGCTAGCACAGGTGCCCGAACAGGCAGTGCGTACGCAAGTCCGCTTCGGCCTACGGCGGGCGCTCGCCCACGCAGCGGACGGCGAGATCGACCATGCTTGCCGGCTCACCCAGGAACTGCTGCCAAGGGCCACCACGATCGGCTCGGCGACCGTCGCCACCGATCTGCGTGCTCTCGCGCGCACGCTGTCTCGCCACCCCAAGAACCGATCGGTGCGCGCACTGGCACCCGAACTCGGTACCGCATTAGGGACGACCACCCGCAAATGAGGAGACCGCGATGCAGGGAGTGTTCATCAACTACCGCACTGGCGACGGCGACGAGGCGGCCGCAATACTGGAACAGGGACTGTCCCACCGGTTCGGCAAGGAGCGGATCTTCCGCGCCACCACGTCCATCCAGCCCGGCCAGGCTTACCCGGAAAGACTCCTCAACGCCGTATACAACAGCGTGGTCCTCCTGGCCATCATAGGTCCCGACTGGGCTCGCGACCCCCGGCTGCGCGACGAGAGCGATTGGGTGCGCCGGGAGATCCTGGAGGCCTTCGCCTCGAAGACTACCGTCATCCCGGTCCTCAAGGGCCGTGGAACCGCCCGCCTAAAAGCCGTCGAGCTACCGACCGAACTGGAACGCCTCGCCGATGTCCAATCCCTCAGGCTGGACCCGCGCGACAACGAGACGGACATCAGGCGTATCGGCGATTTCCTTGCCGAACTCGCCCCGGTGCTTAGGAAGTCGGACCGGCAGGCCGCCCCATCCCCCGACACCGGCTCCGTATACAACACGGCCCGCGACACCCGCGGGACGGTAATCCAAAGCCGCCACGTCCAGGGCGACGTCGGCACCGTCATCAAGGGCAATCAGGGTCCCGTCCACACCGGGAAAGGCGACATTAACCAGAACACCCAGCATTTTTCCGGTGACGGGGCGACCTACATCCACGGTGATAACCACGGCGGAGTCGGTCACCGCTTCGGCCAGGCGAGGGGAAACGAGGAGGAGCGTTGAGCGACTCTTTCGAGGCGCACGCCTCCGGCTTTCACGGAGGCATGCACGCGGGAGCGGGAGACATCAACAACATCTACTACCTGCTGCGGGGCGAGTCCTTCGGAGCCTCTCCCCGCAAGCAGCCCACGGACGAGTTGCGGTGGTTGAGACGGCGCTTCGTTGAGCCAGCGGGACTGGGCAGGGCACGAGACGTCCTGGAGACCTTCCGCAGCGTGTTCCTTGACGGGCTCCCGGGCAGTGGCAGGATCGCCGCGGCGAAGATGCTCCTGTGGGAACTCGGAGATGATCGGAGGCAGATCCACGAACTGGTGCTACAGGAGAACGAGAATGCACCGCGCATCGATCGTAGTCATGTCGGTGACGGCGACCTGGTGTGGCTGGATCTGTCCCGGGTCGCAGGGAGACAGTGGGATGAGGTCCACAACGAACTGTCCCCACTACGTGCAACGGTGCACGACCACGACGCGCATCTCGTCATCGTCCTACCGGACAAGACCGGTTCTCTCGGTTCAGCTCTGGACCAATACCGCATTGAGATACAGCGCCCGGCCGTCGATGAGGTGCTGGCCCGCTACCTGCTGGCGGAGGAGATTCCTCGACCGGCCCCGCTTCCTCCGCTACGTTTTCTGGACGCGGACCGCCGCATGGAAGAGGTCGACGAATATGTCGGGCTGATCCGCAGGGCTCGCGACGAGCACCGCGAGGGCAGCTTCACAACCTGGTGCGAGGAGGCATTTCGGGCGTTGGCCCGCCAGGCGCGGGACGTGGCCGAACGAGTGGCCGAACTCACTGCGGGCCGGCAGCGCGCGCTGCTGCTCGCCGTCGCCATGCTGCACGGAGCAC
This sequence comes from Actinomadura geliboluensis, assembly GCF_005889745.1. GTDB lineage: Bacteria > Actinomycetota > Actinomycetes > Streptosporangiales > Streptosporangiaceae > Spirillospora > Spirillospora geliboluensis. The sequence goes on along the minus strand of NZ_VCKZ01000127.1, from coordinate 17,323 downwards.
ATGCCGACGTGATCCACCAGGCCGGCGCCAGTCTTCTCACCGCTGTCGCACATCCGTGTGAGGACAGCCCACTCCTGGAGCGCGTCCCCCTCGACCAACGGCTCAAGGAGATCGGCGCAGAAGTCGATTCTTCCGGCAGCGTCCAATTCGAGGAGCTCAATTATGATGCGGCGCTCCGTTCGTATTTTTGGGCTCATATGCCGGAGCTCCGTGACGCGCTACAGGACTGGGTTAAGCAGACTGCCGACTCACCCGGCCTCTCCGCTGGCGAACGGAGGAGTCTGGTCGAGCGGTTCACCGAGCAGTGCTTGAACGAGCGCTACCGACCGACGCTGGTATCTCTGGTTGAAGAGTGGACCACAGATCCCACGACGACCCGCAAGATGGAAGCGGCAGCTGTGGTGGTGCAGCGCGGACTTCGGGATGAGCAGCAGGCCCGGTCCTTTCGTCGACAGATATACGACTGGGCGCGTACGGACAGCCTCTCTCAACGGCTCGCCGAAGTGATCATTGTGGCGTGCCGTGACGAGATGATGGCGCGGCATCCCGACGAGGCTCTGGTCCGGCTGCACCACGTTGCAAGGCGAGAGCGCGGAACTCGGGCCCGCGAGACTTTGATCGAGTTGGTCAGCGGCGCGCCTCGGCTCCGTCGGCAGATGCTGACCCGTCTCACAGATCCGAAGTTCATGCCAGGCAGATGGCACCGTGATATTGATCTGTTCCTGCAACTCGTCGACCCCAAAGCGCTTACCGACCCTGGACGACGCGATCACGCTCCCATCACCGAAAGCACAGTGCGCCAACAGTTGACCATCGGCTGGTCCCTGGTCTTCTCTCGGCGTCCGCACGATGTGTGGACCTCGACCATCCGGCGATGGCTGCATGTCGCCGCCGAAGACGAACGGAATCGGCACGCGCTCCTCGACGTCCTCGTAGGCGGAGGCGAGGCAGAGGCCACCGTTCTTGCTCGACTCTACGCGATGACGCGCGAGCGGGAAGCGTGGGCACCGCTTGGTGACTTGGTCATTCAGGATATCAACGCCGCCTGGGGAGCCCGGACAGCATGACTCACGTGGACGAACGGAGGGCCCCATGAACACCGGCCGGAACATCGTGACACCGTATTTGGCGGTCACCGGCGGAGCGATCCTCATCGGCTTGATCCTCTTCGCCCCCTGGCCGCTATTGATCTCGCTCGGAACGGCGGGCGCGCTCGGCGCCGGCCTGCTGCTCCTGACATGGCCAACCGGGCGACGAGCCGCCAGAACCTCGCGCTTTGAGCCCACGTCCGGAAACGCAGCCAGCCCGGCGGCGAACGTCAGGAGGTCGCGCGTCACCGACGTCCCCTTGCCGACCGAACTGCCCGACTACAACTTCCTATTCTCGGCTACGGTGATCTGGTCACCGACTCCGGCTGTGATCGACGAGTCTGCGATCAATCCCGCCGCTCTCGCGGTCGACGCCGTGGTGAAGCGTGCCCGAAAGATCACCGAGTTACGAGATCCGAGTCACGCCTCACTCGTCCGGCACGAACTGGCCGGCGCGCTTGGAGAGATGCGAACAGAAACCACAGGACGGCTTCGGACGATGGCCGAGTCGGTCCAACTCGTCCTTCCCCAAAACGATCAGGAGCGGCTGGACAAACTCGCCACGGTTCGCAAGGAAGAAGCCGTCTGGGAGCACGAGCGCAAATATGAGCTGAGCAAACGCGACTACCTCGGCGGTGACGTTCTGAAGAACCCCGGCAGCGCCGTGGTCTGGTGGCTCGCCAGGAACGGTGATCAGGTGGAGAAGACGGTCAACGACATCGGTCTTCTCGCGCAACTCTCGTCCGCCGCGAACAACAGCGATGTGCCGGAGACGTTCCACTCGTTCATCTCAGGATTCGCCGCGCCGAACGGCCAACCCGGCCCCAATGGATCAGCGGCTTGGTCACCAGATCACAAGGAGTCTGCAGGTGACCTTTTCGATGCTCTCCTTCAGGCAATCCGGTTGGATGAGCACGACCCCCAACGCCGCCTGTTCGCCCGGCAGGTGGCCGACTGGGCCACCGCGCACGGATGGCAGGAACTGGCCGAGGAATTGATACACCGATACGACACGCTGGCCGACACCGAGCCCACAGGAGAGGCAGCCGATGGAAGCTGAACTGGCCGCACTGGCAAGCAGCGGAGCAACCGCACTAGTCGGATTGATGGTCTCCGATTCCTGGGCCCGGGTGAAGGACGGATTCGCACGAATGCTCGGCAAATCCGCTCCCGCCGAAGCGCCGTTGGAGGAACTAGAGATCTCACGCGTGGAGCTTGTGACCGCTTGCCTCGAGCATGATGACGCGAAAGTGGCGGCCATTGAGAGTCATTGGCGCTCCCGCCTGGAATCCCTTCTACGCTCAGACGAAACGGCCGTAGATGCGCTGCGACGCCTTCTCTCTGCGCCCACGCCGTCTCCCGTGGAGACCATCTCCAACTTCATCAGTGGAGACATGCAATTTGGTTCTATTATCCAAGCTGGCCATATTTCAGGAGCGACTTTCCATATGGCGCCGACGTCCGGCGAGCGCCTCGACAAACATGATGCGCTCCGACCTGCTAATTAGTTAAATGGCGGGTGTTGTCGCCGCGCGAGCACGGGCGGAATGTCGCTGACGGGTCATCGGTTATGGGAGTTCAGCGGTAAGACCAGGCTTGGCCGGTTCCTCGGTAGTGCTCTACAGAGATCGGGTGGACGCTCTCGCGCATCCGGTCGGTGCAGAGATGCCTATACAGGTGGTCGATCTCGTGCCCGGCCAGGCGGGCGAGTGCGGCGTTGAGGACGACCACTACCGACTGCCCGTCCAGGCGGATATGAGCGACTTCCAGCCGGAGCGGACGAGGCACCAGGCCGCGCACGTCGAAGAAGCTGAGGCAACCCTCGTACTGCTCGTCGATCTCGGGCGATGCGTTGGTCACACGAGGGTTGAGCAGCACGAGCGGCTCGGCGTCGGGATCAGGCGGGGCGATGACAGCGGCGGCGCGGTCGATGCCGATCTGGGGGGTGGCCAGCCCCATGCCTTTGCCGAACACGTCGTGTTCGCGGACTCGCTGCATCGCGGCGAACAATTGGTCTATGACATCGTCGGCCTCAGCGGCTTCGGCGGGCAGATCAAACGGGCGAGCCGTTGTGGCCAGGATCGGTTCGCCACGCTGGACGATGCCGGCGGCTTTCATTCGGTCGCTGGCGGTCTGTAGTTCGGGACGGGGCCGGTCGGTATCGTCATCGCGGGCGCGCAACCGCCATTCCAACCTGTAGCGGGCACCCATCGGCGGGTCCTGGGTGGCCCACGAGAACACCAGCCGATCCCCGTCCTCGGTGCGTGTGATCGGAGTGCGCAAGGGGACGGCCTCTGCGGTGGTGGAGGTTTCGGTGCCCCAGACCACCGGGTCCAGCTCGGCCGGGAACACCAACTCGACCGACAGACGACGTGTCGGCAAGCGGACAGCGCTCTGGAACCATGGACCCCATCGGCCGTCGTCGACCTGGTAGCCGTACTCGATGGTCGAATGCTGGCCAGGGTAGAGGGGGAAGCGTCCGCGGTCGTTGTCCAGGCACAGCCACGCCTCTTTGAACGAGTCGCGATCTTGCTTGGGGTGCCAGTTCATCGGTTCGCCGTCGCAGGACGCGGTCAGCGCGAGTTCGTCCCAGGTGAGCGGCCGGGCCCGATACAGGGCGTTGGACTGGTCAGGTCGGCCGGGGTAGCGATCGACGCTGATGCGAATCAGGTAGCGGGTGACCGGTTCGGCGCCGCCGTTGAACAGCCGGCGCCGTTGCATCGGCCGATACGTCGTCCCGTCGTATTCCAACCGGGCATGGTCCTCCTCCACGACCAGGCCCTCGACGTTGCTCGTACCGGCGCCAGCGCCGACGGCTCGGGACGGTCCGTCGGCTCGCCACGCCTGCCACAACGAGCCATCCGCGCTGAGCACACCATCAGCCTTGCGTGCGAAGTCCTCGCTGGCTGGATGGTGATCACGGTTCGAGACATGGACTCGGGGGAGCAGACCCATGTCCCGGCCGCCCAGCTTGTCGAGCATCTCGCCAAAAGATGCCCACGGTAGAGGTAACTGTAGGGCGACCACCTGTCCGATGGCGGTGTCGGCTAGGAGCCTCTCCGGTCGTCACGATCTCGGTCTTCCGGCTGGGACTTTGCCGGTTTGCTCCCGTAACGAGATTGTGCGTCGGAGTCCGGATGCTTAAAGTTGTGTCTGTGATACCCCATTGACTGTGAGTGCACCATCCAAATTGCCTGCAGTGGGCGGAGAAATGGTTTTTGCACTCGGCTGCTCGACGGGTTCAGTAGTTTCGTTTTTCTCAAGGCGAGGAGTCGGCTCCGACTGAGAAGCGTGAGGGAACGGGATTTCGATGTAGTTGAGGAGACGCTCGAGTTCGCTGTCCAGGCCCTGTTGGAGAGGAGTGCCGTCCTCGCCGAAGGAGTCGATCTCGTTCTCTCTCAATACTTGGCCAGTGCGCTCATGGGTGACCCTGACGTGCAGGATTCCGCTGATGTCGTAGCGAAAGTGGATGAGGACAGCGTTGTCGTCCGGAATGCGCTCGGGCTTGGGGAGCCTCACCTCCAGCCGAGAGAGCGGGAAGGCGCGGTCGCTGTCGGCTGGATACCCTTCTTCTCCTTCGATGATTTCCACGTTGAGTGAGGATGCACCAGGCTTCGCAGGAGTGAATCGTTCCTCACCTCTTGCGATCAACGTGCTGTTGCGCTTGATGATCGGTCTGAATCCTTTGCGAGCTCCCGCGGCGAAGGCCGTTCCGAGGGCGTGGCTGCTGACGAGAGTGAACTGTTCGTACTTATCGGGATCGTCCAGGGCCGCTGAGTAGATGGCTGCGCCCCGGGCCACCGCCGTCATCGGATGGCATAGCCCTGGATCGACGATGCGATCCTCACCCAGAAGCTGTCCGACAGCCTCGCGGGCTTCGGGTATCTGTGATGTGCCGCCGATCATCAGGACAGAGTCAATGTCATTAGGGCCGTAGCGTAGGTCGTCTAGAGCCTGCTGGAGGGGCTCCATGGCATGTTGGATGAGCGGGGTGACCGCGGTCAGGTACTCATCGCGGGAGATGGTGACCGTGGTGCCCAACTCGGGAATGTCGAAGGGGATCTCCTTCACCTCACGGCGGGACAGTGCAATCTTCGTAAGTTCGACATTGCGCCGCCACCGCTGGCGTTCGTGGCGGGTCAGTCGCTCAGGCACCTGCCCCAGCTTTGTCAGGATGACACGGGCCAGGGTCTCGTCGAATTCCAGGCCTCCGAGCGCAGCGATACCACGGGAGGTCTGTTCCTCGAAGTACTTGCCGTCGTACTCGAGGATGGTGACGTCGATGGTGCCGCCGCCCCAGTCGAACACCAGCAAGTTGCCGGGGATGTCGACGTCGTTGACGTAGGAGATGGCCGCCGCAGTCGGCTCGTTGAGCAGGGCTTTGACCTTGATGCGCGCCAGTCTGGCCGCAGCGCGTGTCCGGTAACGGGCACCACCGGTCGCGTGTGCCGGGACGGTGACGACGGCTTCCGAAAGCTCCAGGAGATTACGTTCGCCGGCGGACTTCATCTGCGCGAACAAGGATGCCGCCACAGCGGTGCTACGGAAGGGCTGATCGGCGATCCATACGTGTTCCTCGCCCAAGTGCGGAGTTCCCGACTCGTCCGGGTCGGTACCCGTCGCGGCCCGGGCGCCCAGTAGCCGTTTGACGGCGTCGACGGGCTCGCCTCGCGTCGTCTTGGCTGCCCAGCCGAAGCACAACGTGCGCTGCAGGTCCCGGACCGAGAGGACGGACGGGAACAGCGCTTCGAACTCGGGCTGGTACCACTGGGCCGGCACGCTCTCGCTGCCGACCGGCAGCACCTCCGTACCGCCGTCGTTGTATCGGGCGACGACCGAGTTGCTGGTGCCGAAGTCGATTCCGTAGGTCAAGGCCTCCTCCCGGGCGGCTGGTCGTCAGTCTCCGCGGTGCTGAGTCTCTGAGGAAGAATGCGCGCTACTGGAACGGAACCAGGAGCCGTCGGATTCGTGGAACCTGACTTCGTGCTGGGATGAACGGGAATAACTTCGCTTTCCTTGCGGGCGGAAGGCTCCCCCGTTGGCGACGGTTCCTCCTCTGCTATGCCGTCTCCCAGGGGCGAAGCCCCACCGCTCCCTGTAGTCCGGTGCTGTACAGGCCGCCCTTGCTCCTCGCCAGCATGTGCAGCAGCGCCGGATCGCTGGCTGATCCCCTTCGCCTCTTCGATTCCAGCCGTCGTGCCGCTGTCCTTTCTATGCTGCTTGCTGCCGTGTTCCCGCGACATTCGCCCGTGGGCCTTGCCAGCGGGTAGGAGCGAAGCCTCAGCTACCTTGATCCACCCGCGTTCCACTACCCGGCCTGAGTCAGCTTCGACATAGGCCGGGGTGACCAGCTCATAGTCCTCCGGGCTGTCGGCCGACGCAGGAGATGAACCGGGGGCAACTGCCAGATTGAAGGGGGACAGGTCAGCGAGGTCCGAGACCCGGCGCAGTCCCGCATGCTCCATCTCAGCCGAGATTCGAGCTTGCAGGCTGGAGAGACTGTTCGCTTGTGCGGCGGCGCGGTCGATCACCGCCAGTTGGGCCAGGTGTCGTTCCCGTACGCGCATGCCCTCCACGATTCCAGCGCGCACTGCTTCGGTGATCTGTCGACCGACGGCCTGCACTGCTCGAGCTGTCTCGGTGTCGGTCTCGGGATCGCTCGTGTTCGGGACGGCGGTCTCGGCCAACGACGCAAGCCTCTCGTGAATCTTTGGCTCGACAGCAGCGAGCACAGATTTCAACAGCGCTGCGGCATCGTAGGTTTCCGGTTCTACCCTCGGGTGGCCATGTCCGACGGTGACCACGATCTGTGGAGAAGTAACATCGGTTGCTTTATTGCCCTTGGTTCCTTCGCGGCGTGGCCGGGATTTTCTGCTCTGGACGGACTCCTGCTTCTTCGACTCCTTGGCCGATCGCTTCCGATGATTGCGTGGATGACCTTTGTCCTTATCGACTTGCCTGACGCTGGCGCCCTTCTTGGGAGATTTGGCGGCTCCCTTAGGCTTCCTGTCCATCGCTGATCACCTCTGGAATTTAGCTTCTGTTGATCGCATTTCCGACACCAAACCAACGTAGCCGCAGGCGGCCAAGACGATGCCCTGTGCCGCGCGATTGCGAGCAAACTCCTGTTCATGGGGGGCAGGTGGCGGGGTCCTGCGGTGCATAGGCGTGGCCTCGCCGCCAGGGTTGCGGCCATTGGTTCGCGGAATCGCCCACTTATCCGGCATCAAGGGCAGTGCGAAGGGTGCCACGGGTGCCCGTCCGCGCTCCCATCCTTGGATCGCGTCTTTGGCTTCATTGACTTCGGCTTCGCCATCCGCGTCGAGGGATCTGCGCAATTCTCGCCAGCGGTCCTTCCAACCTGGAAAGCCGTCTGATACGCCGAGAGCGGCATAAGGGTTGAGTATGTGAGTACTTTGATGCTGGTCCTTCAGGGTGTGCAAAATCTCTCGGTTTGTTGCGAGGCGCAGTTGTGCCTCCTGTGGAAGCTTGTCCTCGCTCAGCGCCTGCCCTGGCGCAGGGGTGAGAACACCCAAGGCGTCATCGTACTTCGGGTCGCGTCGCGCGCGGATCACCATGAGGTAGGCAAGGGCATTCCTGGCCTCCCAACCTACTGGGGCCCGGGACTCCTCCAGCGACGTGGCGTTGTCCCAGGCAGTCCGGAGCATGACCTGGTACTTCCGTTCGTCTCCGTGTAGTCGCGCCAGGTGGGCTACCCGGATGCCTTGAAGGATCCGGCGTACCAGCAGCCACCGCACGTATGGTTTATGCTCACGCAGGCTGACCGCAGCGTTGGGCGCGAGCCGTTCCAGCGCCGGCCACAACCACCTCTGATCTGTAAGCTCCCTCGGGAGCTTGCCCGTGCGGCGTACGTTCTGCAATGCGACGGCCAGCTGGCGCTGCGCACCCTTCAGCGCGTCTATGTCCTGCAGCGCCTCCACATCGCCGCGGGCGAGCCGGGCGCTGAATTCTCGACGAACCAGCTCCTCCCGCCAACCGAGTGTTACCAGCTCTTTCCCGCTCATCCGCCGGGGGGCAAGCCGAGCCAGCAGGTAGAGACGGTGTTCCCCGCCTCCAGGGATGGCCTGGGCACTCACCCGCCCGGCGTCGATGAGGTCGTCCACCACCGATAGGGGTAGATACTCGAGTAGCTGGTGTTGCCGTTCTACGGGCATCTGGACGTACCTGATGCGCTCATAGTCTGTGTACAGTTGCCACGCCGTCTCCGCGTCGGGGTCTGCTTCGGAGCCTTCCTGACTGGTGAGCATGCCGGGCGATCGGTTGAGCAGTGCCTCGGCGCGTGCCACTTGGTGCATGGGAAGCACCGAGAGCCCGGCCTGATGGCCTTGCCATAGAAGCGAGACGGCCGAAACCGGTGGAAGCGGGAGCACTGCGCGTACCACGGCTGAAGCCAGCTCTCCCGCTGACATGGAGGCAACCGAAAGATCCAGTTGTGTTGCAGAATGCCCAGCCTCGCGTACGGTCTTTGCCACTGCAGAGGCAGCGTCGAGAGCCTGCTGCCACTGGCGTTGTGAGGTAAACCCTGGTGGAGGCTCCTGAGGGCCTGGAGGCTCCGGCGTGGTCGGCTGGCCGTTCGCCGGACGTTCCGTCTCGCGGCGTTCCGCAGGGACCTTGTCCGCTGGCTGTCGGTGCTTCCGTTGCTCGATACGTGCCAGACGCCGCTGCCGCTCACGACGCAACAGCTCATCCCGGTCGGGCACCGTTGGCCCAGAGTTCTCCTCCGGGTCGGCATGTGAAAACAACGGCCCCGTGGTCACGGCTCCTCCTCGAACGCGTTCAGGTCGCTGGTGACCACGGCCGGGGTACGGTCAAGGCAATAGGCATCCACAAAGGCCACGCGCGTGGCGAGGTCCTCCTGGGCGACGTAATGAGTCCACTCCCGCAGCCGTGAGGCCATACAGTCCGGGAGCGCGGCTTCCAATGGATGCTTGACGATCACGGCAGTGGCCTCCTCGGAGAACTCCGTCTCCACCAGGGCGAGGCTCCCGAGCGGTGTGCTCTGCACCTGGGCATCGAGTTCCGATCGGTCCTCCGCCCAGCGCTCCAGCAGGATCCCGTGCCGTTCGGCGTCTACCTGGAGAGAGGCACCGCGCAGGACGCCGATGAGGTCCCGCGCCAATCGCCAGTCCAACAGCGGGTGGAGCCGGGTGTTGGAGTAGTCGCGCAGGCACTGGTAGCAGGAGCTGCCACAGATGGCCGCGTGCTCCTCGCCAAGGGTCTCGCTGTAGTCGCCGACCGCGTCCAGGAACTCCTCGATCCGGTCGGGGGACCCCAGATAGGTACTGAAACCCGCCCCGTTCTCCAGGCTGTCGGAAAGGTACGCCATGACGGGAGAGGAGGCCGACGCCGAACCGTGGATTCCCGCCAGCAGTTCCTCTGGCTGCACGTCCAGTAGCGGTGCCGCCGCCCGCCGTAGCAAGGCGGCCAGCGAGTACCAGGCGGCGCGCCGCCCGTGGTAGGAGTCGGGGAAGCCATCCGACTGCACGGTGCGTGAGATGTCGAACCGCAGGCCCCGGCTGGTGTCGAGTGGGCCGCGGGCACCGATGAAGAGCATGTCGGTGTGCTCGGTGGCACCCAGCGCGGTTTCGAGGTCGAAGGAGGCCCGCGAACTGTCGAGGGCGTAGTACCCCTGCCATGCGGACTCCGACCGTTTGAACCGGAACAGCCGGCCATGGTTGCTGTTGATGGTGTAGCGGTCACCGGTCCCGCAGTGGACGACGAGCCAGTCATCCGCGCTGCGCACCACTCTGGGCGCGTCCTTTTCCAGGTCCGTCGCGGTACGTGAGCTGGCACCGCCCTTGCCCCATTCACGTATGCCGTCGTAGTCACGGGGCGTCCCGCCGCGAAACCCCGCCGGCTCGCGGACAGGGAAGGCGGAATAGTTGCCCTCACCCGCGCCACAGGCAGGGCAGAACTCGGATTGTGCGTTGGCCTCGGCTGCCTGGATGTGTGCGCACACTCGGCACATGGCCAGTTGCCGCTCCGGCCCAAAAGCCTCTGCTGGCTTGGGCTTTCGCAGCCCGGGAGTGAACGAAACGACTCCCATGGATCGATACAGGCGGCCGTCCCGGGGGGTCTCCGCGCCTGGTGCGAACTTGCTAAGTGCCACGCTCAAGTTGCGATCGATGGCTTCGGGGGGCGGCCAGGGAAAGCTGCGTTTGGGCAGGTCGGTGAAGAGCAGCCGGACCCGGGTGGGGAACCCGAACATTGGAAGTAGGCCGGCCTCGGCGAGGCGCTGGCTCAGCTCAGCATGGCCAATGGCTTCCACTACCTCGTCTACCTGGTCCAGGAGTTCCTTGACGCAGGCCACCGGATCCAGAGAGGCGACCGACTCGGGCGTCTCCGCCTGTAGCGCGTTCCCCACGGCTCGGATGGCTTCTTCGTTCTGCCCTATCCAATGGAGCACAGCGTCCTTATGCGCGGGCCAGTCCGCAGCAAGGCCGAACCGGCCGTGGATGTTGTGAGTCAGCTCCAAATCATTGAGGGCGGTGTCCGCAGCAATCGTGTCGAAGGCCTGGCGCAGGACCTCACCGAACAGAACGCGCTTGAAGATCACGGGCATACCCAGCGCGAGGTACGGCGCGGGGGTGGCGGCGTTGGTGATCTCCTCCGGCCGAGTGAAGTAGTGCTGGTCGTGGCTGTCCCCGCGGCATACGGTCAGGGCGATGGCAGAGGGGCTGTCCCGGCGGCCGGCGCGGCCGACGCGCTGCTGGTAGTTGAAGCGGGTGGGTGGCATGTTCGCCATAAGCACCGCGTTGAGGGCGCCGACGTCGACACCAGCCTCCATGGTGGTGGTCACTGACAGCACCTCGATGCCGTCGGTTTTCGGTTCGTCCTGCTGGTCCAGGAAGATGTCCTGAAAGCGGGCCTGCCGCGCCTGCGCGTCCAGGCGGTCGGTTTGGCCGGTAAGTTCCGCCGTGCGCAGGGGGAAGTTGCCCGTCCGGTTCCTGGCCTTCCAGGCGTAGTAGTCCTCATTGAGGACGCCGGTGAATCGGCTGTGCTCGGTGGGCAGAGGAGTTTGACATTTGGTGCACAACCCGGCCCCGCGGTGCAGATGGGGCCGCTGGCAGGTCGGACACGTCCAGAACTGGCCGTCTCCGGTGCGCAGCGCCACCTTGGCGGGGTCGATGGCGTACTGGATGACCGCAGGCCCCCACACGGAGAGAACTCGATCTTGGATTTCCTGCACCTCGACGCCGAGGCGCTGCGCAACGCGCTCCCAGTAGCGCCGCAGCGGGACCGGAGGCCTCACACTTCCGGGACGCATCTCGGTGAATCGGCGCATCTGGCCAAGAATCCGCAGGCTGGCGCGGGCCATTGCCAGATCGGAATCCTGGGGAACGTCCAGAGGGCGGCGGTCGTCAGTAAGGCTCAACCAGCCCAGACCTAGCGACTCGAAGTCTCGGCCAGCGCCGGAGAACAGGGACAAAAGGAACTCCCGCCGCAGGTTGTCGTCGACCCGCTGCAGGAACTCCTCCTGTTGCGGGGTGAGTCCCGCCTTGATCTGCCGGTTTCCAGACCAGTCGAAGAGCGTTGTCCAGCGCACCCCGTCACGTTCCTGGAGGGAAGCGGCCGGTCCACCGGGATGAGTGCCATGTTCCAGGAGCATCCCGCGCAAATCTGCCTGGAGGTCATTGAGTGACGGCAGACGGCCGAGAATGGCTTCCAGCTCCGGCTGCCTCTCCGGCTCGGCCATGACATCGTCCGTCAGGATGTCCCGAAGTGCGGAGAATTCTCGTGGGTAGCGAGCACGCAGTCGCTGCATTGCGGCCTTGAGTGCCTCTTGATCCGTGCCGCGTCGATCCGCGTAGTACTGCTTCACCAGTTGCAGGTCGGCGTGGGGATCTCCCTGCTCGGTCACGGCTTGGGCGGCCAGGAGGCGCAAGAGGTCCTGGTAGTGGCGCAATGTCAAGCCGCTGGCCAGCTCGGAGGCGGCATCCCTGCTGTCGGAGAAGGCGATGACCTTGCGTTCGTCCTTCGGTAGGTGCCCGAGCACCTCGCTGATCAGCACCTGGTTGAGCTTGTCGAAGCCAGTGCGCATCCGGCGGATGGGAGCGGCGAACAGGCGGTCTTCCAACTCCCGCCAGGAGCCGTCGGGATCCCGGTTGATCTCACGGATATCTCCGCATGCTGGGCAGCGGGTCGGAAAAGGCGGAAGTTCCCGAAGGTCCAGGGCTGGCTTGCCGTCCTTCCCACGCTCAGGGACGAGGTGGAAGGACCATCCCGTGTAGTCCACCTTCTTGTTGGCCAGCCGCCCGGTGCCCGGCTGGTAGCTGCTCCGCCGGAACTCAAAGCTCACAGAGGGGCCCTCGCTGAGGCGGGAGGCGGTCCAATGCAAGGACTCGAGCACCGGCTGATCCGTACGAGGCCAGTAGACGATGTAGTTGCCTGCGTTAGGGACCCCGCTCGCCTCATCGGGAAGTAGATCGAATTCTGGGAAGTCGGTGTGCAGGAACCCCCTGAAGGACTCCTTGCCCAGGTGGGCAGGATTGGCAAATCCGCCAAGCATGAGATCACCGCAGTTCTGGCAGCACAACAGCTCCAGCACGCGGGCACCGCAATTGCACCGCGAGGTCGGCTCGCGGAAGAGTCGGCCGACGCGGCGCCGAGGATCCTTGTCGACTGGGACCTCCGGGCATTGCGGGTCGGAGCATGCCCAGATCCCTGGGACGTTACGGAAGAACAGGTGGGCTCGAAGCTTTGGCAGCGCTGGGTCAGAGGCGTTCTGCAACGCAAGCAGCAGACCGTGCAGCGCCTTCTCTCGCACCCGCTCATCCGACACGCCCGTGAACAGTTCGTCCGCGACCTGGGAAATCGCGACTGCCCTTGGCTTGCCACCAGGCGCCAGGACACGCTTCACTGCCGACCCTGCGTGGGTGTGCTCGAGCAGTGCATCGGCTTCCGATGTCGACGGGGTCCGGTCGGCTGCGGTGGACAGTTCACTTGCGTGCGCGGTGAGGTCCGTCTGGCCGGCCCCGGGCAGGACCATCGCCCCGGGGATGACCTTGTGTCGCCCTCTGGGCAGGGCGAAGAACGTTTCGAGAAACTCGTCGTCCCGACCGGCCTCCAGCGAGGCGGAGGCCGCCAGCACCCGGAACTTTTCCGGCGTCTGGTCCAAGCCAAGCCGGTGGCGCAGGTTTCGCAGTAGATAGGCGACCTCGGTGCCGGCGGTGCCCCGGTACATGTGCAGCTCGTCCATGACGAGGGTGAAACGGGCCTCGGGGGTGTTGTGCAGCCATCGGCGGGTCGCCTCGAAGATCGATGCCTCCTGGGGACGCAACAGCATGATGTTCAGCATCGAGTAGTTGGTGATCAAGATGTCGGGCGCCGTGGCCTGCATGTCCCATCGCGCGTGCATCTCCGCGCCACCGACTCGGGGGATGAAGCTCAGAGCCTTTTGCGCGGCTTCTTTGTCGGCGTCCCCCGTGGCTTCCGCGACCTTCCCTTCGGCACGTCGCCGGCGGTTCTCGAGCTCCTCCAGGTACTCCCGGAGCCGGGCCCGCCCCAGATAGGAGTCGGGCGGACCGGCGACCGGCGTGGCGCTGGTATAACGGCCGAAGTAGAAGCGGTGGCCTGACCGGTGCTGGTCCAGCCAATCGTGGGCCTCGTCACTGTCCAGCGCACGGCGCAGACGAACCAACTGATCATCGGCCAGCGCATTCGTCGGGTACAGGATCAGTGCACGCAATGCTGCGGGGTGTCCGCGTTCGCCGGAGCGGCTCGGCACGTGCTCTTTTCCTGAGCGCCACCAGGCGGGTTGGACGGCGCCGTGGCCTTTCCAGCGGGCCGACTCGGTGACCAGATCGGCGATAACGGGCAGCATGAACGCTTCGGTCTTGCCCGAGCCCGTTCCCGCGGTCACGACGAAGTCGCGGCCCTCGCCGCACGCGGTGACGAGCGCTTCGTGCTGGTGCCGGTAGAGGCTGTCGACTCCCTCCGGCAAGGCAAAGCGAGCGAACTCCGCGGTCTGCGGATGCGCGCCGGCAGCTTGGAAGGACTTTGCCAGAGACATGCCGCTGGAGACGTATTGCGGACGTAGTTCCAGTAGTGGCTCTCGCCAGGTGCCGCCGTCGGTGTCGAGCAGGGCTCGCCGCTCGGCCATCACCGATGAATCGTCGACCCCGAAGGGGGTGTCGTAGTAGCGCATCAGAGTTTCCCTGAGCGCCTGGAAAGTGCTGGCGATGTCGCTGGATGCCTGGGAGACGCTGTCTGCCATCACTTCGCCTTCCCGGGTGCAGACTTCGGCTGCAAGACCTCGAGTTCTTGTTGGAGGGATCGCGCCAATCGCTCAGCCGCCGCGAGGGGCACGTTGTCATAGCGGACGGTCTGGGCCAGGTCACTGAAGCAGGGGTGCAGACCCGTGCACAACACGACGGCGCGCGCATGGAGCGGTGGAAGGGGAGCACCCCAATCCACGAAGAAGGTTCCGACCCGCTCGCGGCCAGTCCCCGACTCGGGACGCCACCGCATGACACCTCTTCTGAGCCGGGCAAGCTCCAGGTACACGCCGTATTCGTGCTCGGTGCTCAGCCATCTTGTGCCGCGCCGGACCTGGACCAGCCTTGACCAATCGGAGCTGCGCCACCGATACAGGCCGTCCTCGTTGTAGGAGGCGGCAGGCAGGTAGGAACGTTCTCCCAAGTCGTAACGCTGGATGGTGTGGATGTTGCCCGGCGCTGGCGGTGCCGCTTCGTCCCCCTGCTCAAGATCCGGCAGGAGGTCGAACATCTGCAGGGCCGCACATGGGGTGAAGGAGAATCCTGCGGCGGTCGCGCTTTGTGGCAGTTCATCAGGAGAGTCGTACTGCACGAGCAGGGAATCTGGGACGGGGATGTCCCCCTCAGCCACCTCGTTCATCACCTGGTGGACGATCGCCCACTCGTTCTCCGCGGCTTCTACAGCACGTTCGTCTGCGACGGTCCGGCGGCCGATGATCAGCGCTAGCCCATCCGAGTACGGCAACCGAGTCAGCGTGGGCGGGGCGATCGACCAGATTCCGCGCCGCCAGTCCACATCCAGGTGACCGAGCGCGGAGACATCACGGATCCACCGCCCCTCCGCGCCGTCGCGAATCTCGAGCCCGCGGCTGCGGGCGGTGCGCAGGATTCGAGCCCGCAGATCCGTCACCTTGCCGCCGCCGAGCTCGCTGACCCAGCGCAGCAGCAGGTTGCTGATGCTGATCAATTCTCGACCTCCTCGGCGAGGCGGACGCAGGCCTTCCACAATGGGTCACGGCCACCCTCAGCAGCCTCCAGGACAGCAGCGGCCCAGGGATGGTGCTGGGGACCGGGCTGAAAAATCGGCTCGACTGGGAAGGCCGGTTCTACCTGCCAAGTACCTTTGCGCCGCTGCACAATCCAGCCACCCGGACCGTGGAGTTCGAGTTCGAAGTAATACCCGGAGGGTGAGTCGTCGAGCCGCGACCACCATGCGGGCGGCTCCGGCTCGGCCACCGTCCAGGCACGCCCGTCGCAGGAGAGGAACACGGTCTTCTCTGCTCCCCTACGGCAAAGGGCAACGCGCGGCACGACATCCACGCCTGCCAGACCGACCTCAGCACCCCTTATCAGCGCTGCTGTTGACTGGTCAGTGGTGGTAGCGAACCCTTCGGCGGACGCTTCGGCGACGCGGAAGCCCACTACCTCCTTCGGCTCTACCAGGTCCGGGAGTCCTTCAGCGGTTATGAACGAGACCTCAGTGCCCTCGATCTCGACGGCGTGCCTGCTGGCTGCCAGTTGCCGTGTCCACAGCCGGATCGACTCACCCGGATGCGGGAACGGTGGGTCGGGCGGCTGCCCATCGAGCAGTACTTGGCCGGTCGCGCCGTCGGGCATCACGAGATCGGGCTCGCCCCCGGTCAAGTAGAGGCGTTTGTTGATCTGTGGAGCCAGCGGCAGCCCACCTTCCAGGTAGGGCTTGTACCGGGGTGCGGGTTGTGTCGCCAGCATGGCGCCTTGAACGTCGCGGATCGCCTGCTTCAACGTGATCGCGTCGTCGAAGAGAACGCGAAAGCGCAGGGACCAACCTTCTGGTACCCACGAGAGCTTCCCGGCCTCGCGAGCCTTTCCGGTTGAGGCGGCGCGCTGCAGCACGGTTTCCAGGTCTCCCTCGGCCTCGGGAGCCGCGAGGATCATGTGCTCTTCGCCGGGGACGAAGCGGTCGACGCTGGTGCGGCAGTCAAGCGGGGCGTTGTGGCACAGGACGACCAAAGACGATGGCGGACGGCTCACCGTGACATCCTCACCACGGAGCTGGACACCCTGCCGCAGCGTGTGTGCATCAGGCAGCTTGAGCCCATCTACGTTGTAGTACTCGGTGTCTCCAAGCCTGCGCAGCGTCACTCCGTCAGGTAGTGAGTACTCTGCCGCCCCCTTACGGGGAAGCCGCGCCAGCCAACCCAGCCTCCGGTTCTCGAACCGCACGAGCAACTCGGCCCGAGGAATCCCTACCTTGACGTATTCCGGCGAGCCGTCCCACACGTTGGCGAGGTTGCCCAACAGGCGTTCCACAATGGGACGAAGCTCCCGGTCCTCCATGGCACGCTGAAACCCACGTGAAAATCTCTCTCGCTGGCCCCAGTACATCAGCAGGCGCAACAGCCTGCCGCCTGGTAGAGGCCACGCTGAGTCATCGCGCTGACGCATTGCGTAGAAGAACTGTGGCAGCAACTGCCGGTCCGTGCCCCGCAGTAGCGACTGCGAGATCGCGTAGCCGATGCGGCTTTGGTTGCTGGGGAGATCCTCCGGGGAGGGAATGGTGCATAGCCCGCGGTAGGCACCCCACTGGGTCTGCCAGGAGGCCAGCCGCTGCCACATGTGTGCGATCGGGAGATAGTTGTGCGAGGCCAGGACACCATCTCGCTCGGTGAGCAACTGCGAGAACTGGTCGTGGTAGTTGCTCGCTCGATGCCGCCCATCGTTGGCCATCCTGGTCGCCGCAATGACTGAGCAAGCGAGCAGCGGCAGCACGGCCGGCGCGTCGTCGCTGTTGCGCACGCGTAGCTCGTACTGCTCGATGGCGTCGTACGGCTTCGGGCGCTCCGGCCGGACAACCTGCTTAACCGCCTGTACGAGAGGCAGGTCTACGTCGAAACGCTGCTGTAGAGCAGCTCCCTCCGCGTCATCGACGTACATGACGACGGGATGGCCGTCCCAGTCCGGGCTGAAGAAGGCCTCCTCCAGCGCGTGCTGCCACGCTGCGTACGCTCCGAAGCC
>NZ_VCKZ01000636.1 GCF_005889745.1 Actinomadura geliboluensis | reverse complement strand
AGTGGGCGGCGCCCACGCTGGCGGCGGCGGGGGCGGCGAGGGCCGCCTCCGGCTCGGTGCCGATCAGGTGCGGGGCGAGGGCGATCGACGTGGCGCCCGCCATGCGCAGCTGGTCGGCCGCGGCCTTGACCGACGCCTCGTCGTTCAGGGAGGCGGTGAAGACCGGCGCGGCCAGCCGGGAGGCGAGCAGCACGCTCGTGACCTCGGCCTGCCGGACGGCGGTCGCGTCGCCCGGCGTCGCGACGATGACGCCGGACGCGGCGGTCACCATCGTCATCAGCCGGATGCGGTCGGCGCGGGCGAGGCCCGCGTCGGCGAGCCGGTCGTGCAGCGCCTCGGCGATGAGCGGGTGCGGGCCGAGCGGCTCGGCGGCGACGGCGCGCACCGGCGCGGCCGCGACGGCGGCGTGCACGGCGCGGTCGAGCGCCGGGTCGGGGCCGGTGGACAGCGGGACGACGACGGCCGCCAGCTCGTCCTGCTCCTGGCGCAGCCCGGCGAGGACGCCGTGCAGCGGGGCCTCGGCACCGTCCAGGTGCCCGACGTAGGCGGGCTGGCCGGTGTGCTCTATCTCGACGAGCCGGGCCAACTCGGCGCCGACCTCGGCGCCGGCCTGCCGGGCGTGCCCGGGCACGGCCAGGACCAGCGTGGGGGAACCGGGGGGCAGCAGGAAGGACTCGTCGCCGCGGTGCCGGCCGCCGCGGGGGGTGCGGCGCCGTCGCGACGGCAGTGCCTCGGATGCCTGGCTTTCGGGACTCACGGCGGGCATCGTAACGCCCTCCGGCCCCGGAGCCGTCCTCCCGTCCCGGCCTCCGTCGTTGCCTGTATGGATCGCGGATCTCCTTTCCGTGCCGGCGCGACGCGAACGGCGGTGGCGCGAGCGTGGCGGCGCGTGCGGTGATGAAGAAGCAGAGTATGGCGCAATGTCCGCGAGCAACAGGGGGAAATGAAGTAAATTGTCCGGATTTGCCGCTATCTCCTTGCGGAAGCCGCGACAAGATCACTCCGGCCGCGGGCATCGCCGCAGGTGACACGGAATGGTGCCAATGCGTCCGAAAGGCGCCAAAGGGGTTGCGGTCTCGTCGCGGGCCGCCTTTATGATCCAGGGACCCTCCACGACGGAACGGTCGAGGTCCCATGAAATCCCCCCGTACGCGCTCGATCCGCTCGAAGGTGACGGCGCTGCTGCTCGTGCCGCTGCTCTCGCTGGTAGCGCTGTGGGGGTACGCCGCGAGCGTCACCGGACGGGACGCGCTCGCTCAGCGCAAGTACCACACGCTCGACCGCGTGTTCGGCGCGAGCGGCCAGAGCCTCCTGGTGGAGTTGGGCAAGGAGCGCCAGTCCTCGGCCGTCTTCCTCAGCACTCCGCGCTCCGCTCCCGGCGGCGTGCCCGTCACGCTCGTCGCCCAGCGCACGCGCGTCGACAAGGCCGTCGAGCACTTCCGCCGCGAAGCCACGTCGGACGCGGCGCGCGGCGCCACCACCGAGGAGATGAAAGGCCGCGTCACCGACGTCCTGCGCGCGCTCGGCGGGCTGGGCGGCCTGCGCTCCGCGGTCGACGGGCGGCTCGTCGACCGGCTGACCGCCGTCAACGGCTACAGCACGATGGTCGACGACCTGCACCGGCTGTACGACGGCCTGGTCGTCATCGACCACGCCGACCTCTACAACTGGATGCTGGCCACCCGGCACGCCGCCCGCGGCATGGAGCTGCTGCAGCGCGAGAACGCGCTGATCGCGTCCGCCCTCGTCACCCAGGGCCGGATGACCCCCGCCGAGCACCGGCTGTTCGTCGAGATGATCGGCGAGCAGCGCTGGCAGTGGATCAAGCAGCGCACGCTGCTCGACCCGGTCGTCTACCGCACCGGGACCGCGCCGGTCTTCGCGTCCCGCCGCTACCAGGACTTCAAGGCCATCGAGGACCGCATCGCCGCCGCCGACCCGCGCAAGCCGCTGCCGGTGGGGGAGGCGGAGTGGCGCCGGACCGCCGACCCGCTGGTGGCCGCGGTCAGCGCGATGGTGCTCGACACCTCCAAGGGCGCCGCCCAGCGGGCCGACCGGCTCGGCCGCGACGCCTACGTGCGGCTCGGCGCCGTCGGCGGCCTCGGCCTGCTGGCGATCGCCGCCTCGGTGCTGCTGTCGCTGCGGTTCGCGCGCGGGTTCGTCCGCGAGCTGGTCGGCCTGCACGGCTCCGCCGAGGAGCTGGCCGAGCGGCGGCTGCCCGGCGTCGTCGCGCGGCTCAGCCGCAACGAGAGCGTGGACGTCGCCGCCGAGGCGCCCGCCCTGCGCGCCGGCGGCACCACCGAGATCGCCCGGCTCGCCGACGCGTTCGCCAAGGTGCAGCGGACCGCCGTGGACGCCGCCGTCGGCCAGACCGAGCTGCGCGCCGGCGTCAGCCGCATCTTCCTCAACATCGCCCGCCGCAACCAGTCGCTCCTGCACCGCCAGCTCACGATGCTGGACGGCCTGGAGAGCCGCGCCGAGGCCGACGACCTGGAAGACCTGTTCCGCATCGACCACCTCACCACCCGCATGCGGCGGCACGCGGAGAGCCTGATCATCCTGTCCGGCGCCACGCCCGGCCGCGGCTGGCGGCAGCCGGTGCGGTTCGCCGACGTGCTGCGCGCCGCCGTCTCGGAGATCGAGGACTACACCCGCGCGACCGTGCTCACCGACTCCGAGGACGGCCTGGTCGGCGCCGCCGTCACCGACGTCGTCCACCTGCTCGCCGAGCTGATCGAGAACGCGGCGGCCTTCTCCCCGCCCAATACCGAGGTGCGGGTCAAGGCCGAGCGGGTCGGCACCGGCTTCGCCGTCGAGATCGAGGACCGCGGCCTCGGCGTCCGGCCCGAGCTGCTCGCCGAGGCCAACCGGCGGCTCGCCGAACCGCCCGAGTTCGACCTCGTCGACACCGACCAGCTGGGCCTGTTCGTCGTCGCGCGGCTCGCCGCCCGGCACGGCATCGCCGTGACGCTGCAGCGGTCCCCGTACGGCGGCGTGACGGCGATCGTGCTGCTGCCGCACGAGCTGGTCGTCCCGGCGGAGCAGCTGGAGGCGGGCCCGCCGGAGGCCGGCTCGCCGCTCGACACCGTCACCGACGGCGTCACCGACACCGACACCGACGGCGCGGCGGGCGCGGCCCTGGTGCCGGCGCCGCGGTCCGAGGCCGTCGTCCCGCTGCGGGAGCCGCCGGCGGCGGACGCCGCGCCCGTGGAGGCGCCGCCCGCGCTGCCCCGGCTCACCGGCCCGTGGGGCGACCCGGGCCGGCCGGTGCTCGCGGCCCCGCCGCGCCCCGCCCCGAACCCGGTGGTAGTCGTCCACGCAGACCGCGGTCATCCGGTCGGCCCCGAGAC
>NZ_VCKZ01000126.1 GCF_005889745.1 Actinomadura geliboluensis | reverse complement strand
GCCGGGGTCTATGCGGCGGTCGGGGTTGCGGGCGTTCCAGGCGCGCATGCGGGGCGGGTAGCCGACGATCTGGACGTCGTAGATGGGCAGGCCCAGGTCGCGGGCCACCTTGCCGATGACCTTCGGGGAGCCGACGCGGCGGCGGGTCCACTCGCCGTCGTGGGCGACGGCGACGGCGGTGGTGTCGGTGGCGAAGGTCTCCGGCTCGACGAAGAACTCGACGCCGCGGCGCGAGCGCGCGAAGGCGATCAGCGCCTCGATGTCGGTGTCGGTCGCCTCGCGGTCCAGCCGCGTCACCGAGGACCCGCGGTGCCTGCGGATCCCGAACCGGTCCCGGAACCTCATCGCCCACCCCGTCCTCTGCTCGCGGATGCGGTGTACGACGATAACGACATACCGGGTGCGCAGGTTCCCGACACAGCGGCGGAATGCCCGGCGGGCAAGGGCCTGAGCCCTAGACTGGCTGATCTTGGGGGAACGTCAGCGGGGGTGTTGATGGGCGGGCTGCAGCTTGTCCGGCGTGGGGCGGCGGCCGTGCTCGCGGCGGCGGTGTGCGGGTGGCTCAGCTCGCTCGGCGGGGCCCCGGCGGAGGTCCGGCTCACCGCCGCGCACGGCGAGGCCCCGGCCGCGAAACCGAAACCGAAGCCCAAGCCGAAACCACCGCCGCCGCCTCCGGACTGCGCGCGGGTCAAGTGCGTGGCGCTGACGTTCGACGACGGGCCGGCCGCCAGTACGGCGGAGCTGCTCGACATCCTCGCCGCCCGCAAGGTGCGGGTGACGTTCTTCGTGGTGGGGGAGAACGTCGTCCAGCATCCGGAGCTGGTGCGGCGCGAGCACGAGGCCGGGCACGAGATCGGCGACCACAGCTACACGCACGCCGACCTCGGGACGGCGTCCGGCAAGAAGGTCGTGTCGGAGCTGACGCGGACGCAGGAGGCCGTCCGGCGGGCGTCGGGGGTCACGCCGGTGCTGCTCCGGCCGCCGTACGGGTCGATGTCGAAGCGGCTCGCGAAGGCCGCGCGGGAGCAGGGGCTCGCGCAGGTGCTGTGGACGGTCGACCCGCTCGACTGGCAGCACCGCGACAGCGCGTACGTCGAGAAGCGGGTGCTGAAGGCGGTCAAGCCCGGCTACGTGGTGCTGATGCACGACATCCACCCGACGACGGTGAAGGCCGTCCCGCGCATCATCGACCGGCTGGCCGCGCAGGGGTATGTGTTCGTGACCGTGTCGGAGCTGTACGGCGGGCGGCTCGTCCCGGGGAAGGAGTACGGCCAGACCGGTCGGCCGATGGCCGATTCAGGGGCGGCTCAGGGTCATCCCTGATGGTCCGCGGGCGCCGCTGCGCCCAGCATGGAGGGTATGGACAGCAGCTACGCGGTGGGGGACCTGCGGGTCTCGGACGCCGAGCGCGAGTCGGCCATCCAGCGGCTCCAGCACGCCTACGCCGAGGGGCGGCTCGACGAGGACGAGTTCGACATGCGCGTCCAGCTGGCGATCACGTCGAAGACGCGCAGCCAGCTGGGCGGCGTCACCCGCGACCTGGAGCCGGTCCGGCCGGCGCCGGTCGCCGAGGCCGTCACGGGGGAGGACCGGATGCTCGCGGCGGCGGCCCACGCCGTGGCGGTGCCGACGCTGTTCGTCGGGCCGCTCGTGCTGATGCTGCTGAGCGGCAAGCGGTCGGAGTACGTCCGGCGGCAGGCGGCGGAGGCGGTCAACTTCCAGGTGACGCTGCTGCTGCTCACGATCGTCACGTTCGGCGTCGGCGGGATCGTGTACGCGGTCGCGTGGGTGCTGTCGGCGATCGCGGCGGTGTACGCGCTGACCGGCGGCACGTTCCGCTATCCGTGGATCCTGCGCCTGGTCAAGTGACCGGGGTTTGTCGGCATGCGCCTCAGGGGAAAGGTTGACGTGGCCGCCCTGTAGCGGTTTCTGTCGCCTCCAGGAGACGAAACGACCGATGTGTACGCCGACGGGGTTATTCCCCTCTCGACCTGTGACACCTGCAACGTCCGAATTATGTGGACGATGCATGGGATGATCGATTTACTAGGTCAGGGAGGGGCTAGATGACGGAGCTTGCGGTCAAGGGCGACCACCAGCGGGCGGTGGACGCGCTCAAGAGGTCCTACGAGGCGATCCCGAAGGGCACGCCGGTACGGCTGGCGAAGCGGACCTCGAACCTGTTCCGGTGGCGCGACCCCTCGGCGGCGCCCGGCCTGGACGTGTCCGGGTTCGACAAGGTGCTGAGCGTCGACGCGCGGGAGCGCACGGCGCAGGTCCAGGGGATGACGACCTACGAGGACCTCGTCGACGCGACGCTGCCGCACGGGCTGATGCCGACGGTCGTCCCGCAGCTGAAGACCATCACGCTGGGCGGGGCGGTGACGGGGCTCGGCATCGAGTCGACGTCGTTCCGCGACGGGCTGCCGCACGAGGGCGTCCTGGAGATGGAGGTCCTCACCGGGGACGGCGAGATCGTCACGGCGACGCGCGACAACGAGCACTCCGACCTGTTCTTCGGGTTCCCGAACTCCTACGGGACGCTCGGCTACACGCTGCGGCTGAAGATCGAGCTGCGGCCGGTCAGCCCGTACGTCCGGCTCCGGCACCTGCGGTTCACCGACGCGGTCGAGCTGGCCAAGGCGATGGGCGAGATCACCGAGTCGGGGACGTTCGAGGGCGAGTCCGTCGACTTCATGGACGGGACGTACTTCAGCCCCGGCGAGCAGTACATCACGCTCGGCTTCTTCGCCGACTCGGCGCCGTACACCTCCGACTACACCGGCCAGCAGATCTACTACCGGTCCATCCAGGAGCGGTCGGTCGACTTCCTGACGGTCCGCGACTACATCTGGCGCTGGGACACCGACTGGTTCTGGTGCTCGGGCGCGTTCGGCGTGCAGAACCCGACGGTCCGGCGGCTGTGGCCCGACAAGTACAAGCGCTCCGACGTGTACCGCAAGCTGGTCGCCTACGACCGCCGGTACCACATCATCGCGCGCGCGGAGCGCTGGCGGGGGCTGCGTCCGCGCGAGGACGTCATCCAGGACATCGAGGTGCCGGTGGAGCGGCTGCCCGAGTTCCTGGAGTTCTTCCACGACAAGGTCGGCATGAGCCCGGTCTGGCTGTGCCCGCTGCGTGCGAAGGAGCGGTGGCCGCTGTACCCGCTGGAGACCGGCCGCCCGTACGTGAACGTCGGCTTCTGGGGGACGGTCCGCATCCCGCCCGGCCAGATCCCCGAGTACCACAACCGGCTCATCGAGCGGAAGGTCGCTGCCCTCGACGGGCACAAGTCCCTCTACTCGACGGCCTTCTACGGCCGGGACGAGTTCTGGCGGTACTACGACGGGGAGACCTACCGGCGGCTCAAGGGGCGCTACGACCCCGCCGAGCGGCTGCTGGACCTCTACGACAAGTGCGTGCGCGGACGCTGACATGCGCCCGCCGTATCGGGGGAGCCCACGGGGCCGAGGGCCGGCAGGCCGGGTCCGGGCGGAGAGACAGGAGGGATCACCATGACGCTGGCCAGGGTCTTCGAGCGGCTCGCCGGGGCTGAGGCGCCAGTGGAGTTCACGGCGTACGACGGATCGCGGGCGGGGGTGCCCGGCGCCGACATCAGGTTCGACGTCCGTTCGCCGTACGCGGTGTCGTACCTGCTGCGCTCACCGGGCGCGCTGGGCCTCGCCCGCGCCTACGTCACCGGGATGATCGACGTCGACGGCGACATGATCGAGGCGCTGACGACGATGCAGCAGGTGCTGAGCGAGGTGACGCCGCGCGACAAGGCGCGGATCGCCGGCTCGGTCTTCCGCGACCCGCTGCTGCGCGGCGCGGTCTCGCGCCGGCTGGACCCGCCGCCGCAGGAGGCGCCGTTCAGCCGGATCCCGTCGTGGCTGCGGCACTCCAAGCGGCGGGACGCGAAGGCCATCTCGCACCACTACGACGTCTCCAACACCTTCTACGAGTGGGTGCTCGGCCCCTCCATGGCGTACACGTGCGCGTGCTATCCGCACGAGAACGCGACGCTGGAGGAGGCCCAGTTCAACAAGCACGACCTGGTCGCGAAGAAGATCGCGCTCAAGCCGGGGATGCGGCTGCTGGACGTGGGCTGCGGCTGGGGCGGCATGGTGATGCACGCCGCGAAGGAGTACGGGGTCAAGGCGCTCGGCGTCACGCTGTCCAAGCAGCAGGCCGAGTGGGCGCAGAAGGCGATCGCCGACCGGGGGCTGTCCGACCTCGCCGAGGTCCGGCACATGGACTACCGGGACGTGACGGAGACCGGCTTCGACGCGATCAGCTCCATCGGCCTCACCGAGCACATCGGCAAGGCGAACCTGCCGTCCTACTTCTCGTTCCTTTACGGGAAGCTGCGCAAGGGCGGCCGGATGCTGAACCACACCATCACGCGTCCGGACAACACGGCCCCGTCCCGCAAGGAGAACGGGTTCATCAACCGGTACGTGTTCCCGGACGGTGAGCTGGAGGGGCCCGGCTACGTCCAGATGCAGATGAACGACGCGGGTTTCGAGATCCGGCACCAGGAGAACCTGCGCGAGCACTACGCCCGCACGCTGACCGGCTGGTGCCGGAACCTGGACGAGCACTGGGACGAGGCCGTCGCCGAGGTGGGCGAGGGCACCGCCCGGGTGTGGCGCGTCTACATGGCGGGCTGCGTGCTCGGCTTCAACCAGAACTGGATCCAGCTGCACCAGACGCTCGGCGTCAAGCTGCACGACGACGGCGCGAGCAACATGCCGCTGCGTCCCGACTGGGGATCGTGACGGGCGACCCGCTCCCGCCAGTGTGACGAGCCGACCGGGCGTTCTCGGTCGGCTCGTCGGCGTCCGGGCCCTGGTCAGGCGCGGGCGGCGTCCCAGGCGGCGCTGCCGAGGAAGTAGGTGTCGTAGAGCTCTTGGACGTCCAGGAGGCTCTCGGGCGGGACCTTGCCGTAGGCGATGCGCTCCAGGTGCCGGAAGTACTCGAACCGCTCGACGCCGGGCGTGATGACGATGAGGATGTCGGCGTCCTCGCCGGGCGCGGCGGCGAAGGCGTGCGCGAGGCCGGGCGGGACGACGACGAGGTCGCCGCGTTCGGCGGTGACGACCTGCTCGCCGGACAGCAGTTGCGCGGTGCCGTCCAGCATGTAGAACAGTTCGGCGGAGCCGTCGTGGCGGTGCGGCTTGGCGCCGTCGGCGCCGCCGGTGAGCGTGACCCGCTGGGTGGACAGGGCGCCGCCGGTCGAGCTGCTGTCGGCGAGCAGCCGGATGGTGGTGGGGGCCCGGCCGACGACCTCGGCCTCGGCGGAGCGGACGATCACGGACGAGTCGAAGTCCGGCGAGATCAGCGACATGGTGCCTCCTGGGTTCGGCATGGTTCGTAACGGTCGGTCGGGCCTGCGGTGGTCTTGCCCGCCGCCGCGGCGGCGCCGACGGCGCGCCGCGGCCGGGACGGGCGGCCCGCGCGGACGGGCGATGCGGTTGTCATATCAGCCGGCGAGGACAGCGCCGGCTCTCTCCGGATCCGGGACGGCTCCCGTTCGGAGACCGGAGGTCGGTCAAAGCGGAGCAGACCTGGCAGGCGAGCGCTCACCTGCAACGCCCGTGTCAGAGGGCGAAGAGCAGGGCGGCGCTGACGAGCACGATCACGGCGGTCGCGAAGTGGATGCCGAACGCGGTGGCCTTGGTGCCGCCGTGGCGCAGCACGATCAGGGTGTCGCCGAGGGGTGCGAGGGCGACGATCAGCATGTACCAGCCGGCGGCGTGGGCGCTCGCGAAGGCGATGAGGGCGAGGCCGAGGACGCCGAAGGTGAGGTCGCGCACCCCTTTGATCGCCAGGTAGGCGTCGGCGCCGCCGCCGGGCTCGGCGGGGACGCCGTACCCGGCGGCGGCCGCGTGCGGTGCGTAGAGGAAGCGCGCGCCGATGAAGACGACGAACAGGGCGAGGACGATCGCGAGGCCGTAGGCGAGGGGGGCGAGCATCAGGCATCTCCGATTGCTAGCAGTGCTAGGAACAGAATCGACGCTAGCACAAGCATTGGCAGAATGGCTAGCGCTGCTAGAATCGCTGCCATGTCAATCCAGGCGCGCCGGGAGCGCGAGCGGGCGGAGCGGGAGCGGCTGATCGTCACGGCCGCGCGGGAGCTGGCCGAGGCCGAGGGCTGGGACGCGGTGACCACGCGGCGGCTCGCCGCGGAGATCGAGTACAGCCAGCCCGTCCTCTACAGCCACTTCAAGGGCAAGGACGCCATCATGGCGGCCGTCGCGGTCGAGGGGTGCGCCGAACTGGCCGCCGACCTGCGCGAGGTCCGCGAGGAGGCCGCGGACCCCGCCGCCGCCCTCGCGGGCGTCGCCCGCGCCTACGCGGGGTTCGCCGACCGCAGGCCCGCCCTCTACGACGCGATGTTCGTCCTCGCCGTCGACCTGCCGTTCGCGACCCCCGAGGCGCCGGCGCCGCTGAAGGAGGCGTTCGGCGAGCTGCGCGAGACCGTCCGGCCGTTCGCCGGCGAGGACGAGCTGGAGACGCTCACCGAGACGTTCTGGAGCGCGCTGCACGGCCTCGTCTCCCTGATGCGCAACGGCCGCATGCGCCGCGCGCACCACGACCAGCGCCTCGCCGTCCTGATCCGGCGCTTCTCGAACTGACCTGCCGCCGGTCAACATTCGTCCTGCTTCGATATCGGCGCAGTTCAGTGCGGGTAGGGCGTGGTCAAAGGACCAGCGAACTCGGGGGACGGGAGGCCATGCACATCCGGTCCCCGGTGAAGCCGATGCTGACCGTGACGGTCGACCGCGTCCCGCCGCCGCAGGCGTGCCCGGGCGGCTGCCGCTACGAGCCGAAGTTCGACGGGTTCCGCGCGGTCGCGATGGTGGACGAGGACGGCGACGTCCAGCTGTGGTCGCGCCGCCGGGTGCGGTTCAACGAGGCGTTCCCCGAGATCGTGGTGGCGGTCGGCGCGGCGTTCCCACCCGGCACCGTGGTGGACGGCGAGATCGTCCGCTGGGGGCCGGACGGCCGCCTCGACTTCGGCGCGCTGCAGCGCCGGCACGTCGCCGGCCGCCGCCGGGCCGAACTCGCCCGCGACGAGCCCTGCCACTACGTCGTGTTCGACGTCCTCGAATCGGGCGGCGCCGACCTGCGCCCGCGGCCGCTGCGCGAGCGGCGGGACGTCCTGGAGGCGCTGCTCGGCGACACGCCGCCCGGCGCGCGCGTGATCGGCACGCCGCAGACCGCCGACGTCGAGGAGGCCCTGCTGTGGTTCGACGCGCTGGCCGAGCAGGGCATCGAGGGCCTGGTCGTGAAGGACGCCGACGGCCCCTACGAGGAGGGGCGGCGCCGCTGGTGGAAGGTGAAGCGGCGGATCACCGCCGAGGCGGTCGTCGGCGGGGTGACCGGCACCCGGCAGGCGCCCGAGTCGCTGATCCTCGGCCGCTACGACGCCGAGGGCCGGCTCCGCGTCGTGGCGCGGACGACGCCGCTGGCGCCCGCCGCCCGGACCGTTCTCGGCGGCGTGCTGCGGCACGCCGGGCCGGACCATCCGTGGCCGCCCGAGCTGCCCGCCGGGTTCGCCGGCGGGCTGTACGGCGCCCATCCGCCGATCCGCTACGTGCGGACCGAGCCGGAGGTCGTCGTGGAGTTCAGCGGGGACGCCGCGGTGGAGGGCGGCCGGTGGCGGCACGCCGTCCGGTACCACCGGATCCGGACCGACCTGCCGCCCTCCGAGGTGCCGGAGTTCGGCGCCCCCGCCTGACCGGGGCGGCGGCGCCGGACGTGTTTATCGGCGCTATCCGGAACGTAGTTCCGGCATGATCCGGAACGGGATGTCCGTGCGGCGCCTCAGCGGCGGCGCAGGGAGGCGTCGAGCAGGGCGGGCGGGGTGTCGAACTTCTCGTGCGCCGCGAGGTCGGTGCCGGGGGCGACGATCGCGTCGATCGCGTCCAGGACGTCGGCGGGCAGCACGGTGTCGGCGGCGGCGAGCTGCGCGTGCAGGTGGTCCAGCGTGCGGGGGCCGATGAGCGCGCTGGTCACGGCCGGATGCGCGGTCACGAAGCCGAGCGCGAGCTGGATCATCGTCAGCCCGGCCTCGTCGGCGACCACCGCGAGCCGCTCGACCGCGTCCAGCCTGGCCTGGTTGGCGGGGAGGGACAGGTCGAACCGCTCGGGCATCAGCGCCGAGCGGCGGGTGCCGGCCTCCCGCCCCGCGCGGACCGCCCCGGTCAGCCACCCCGAGGCCAGCGGGCTCCACGCCAGCACACCGAGGCCGTACTGCTCGGTCACGGGCAGCACGTCCGCCTCGATCCCGCGCTGCAGGATCGAATAGCTGGGCTGCTCGGTCGCGTAGTGGCTCAGGCCGCCGGCGCGGGCCGCCCACTCCGCCTGGACGATCCGGTACGCGGGGTACGTCGAGGAGCCGAAGTAGCGGATCTTCCCCGCGCGCTGCAGGTCGGTCAGGGCCGACAGCGTCTCCTCGTCACTGGTCGACGGGTCCCACCGGTGGATCTGGTAGAGGTCCACATGGTCGACGCCGAGGCGGCGCAGGCTGTTGTCCAGCGCGGTGACCAGCCAGCGGCGCGAGGCGCCGCGGTGGTTGCGCTCCTCGCTCATCGGCATCCCCGCCTTCGTGGCGAGCACGATGTCGTCGCGGCGCCCGGCGATGGCCTTGCCGACCATCTCCTCCGACTCGCCGCGGCCGTACATGTCGGCGGTGTCGATGAGGTTGACGCCCGCCTCCAGCGCGGCGTCCACGATGGCGGTGGCCTCGTCCTGCGGGGTGTCGCCGATCGCCCCGAAGTTCATCGCGCCGAGCGCCAGCGAACTGACCTGCACGCCGGTGCGGCCCAAGGTGCGGTACTGCATGGACGGTCTCCTTCATAGGCGAATGCGTTCATGGGCGAATGCGCATGACCGGTGCTCCGCTCTGGCATCATGGAGCCAAAGCGGAACCGTGTTCCTGAACGATACGGAACATGGTTCCGCATTGCAAGCGCGCGCAGTTGGAGCAGTGGAGGGACGCACGGTGAACGACGGCGGCGAGGGCGGGCGGGGCGCGGCCCCGTCCAAG
Organism: Actinomadura geliboluensis; assembly: GCF_005889745.1. Taxonomy (GTDB): domain Bacteria; phylum Actinomycetota; class Actinomycetes; order Streptosporangiales; family Streptosporangiaceae; genus Spirillospora; species Spirillospora geliboluensis. Next base: position 11,875 of record NZ_VCKZ01000126.1, on the reverse strand, counting down.
CGCAAGGACGCGCGGCGCAACCGGGAGGCCCTGCTCAACGCGGCCGCGGCGGTCTTCGTCGCGTCCGGGGTGGACGCGCCGGTGCGCGACATCGCGGCCAGGGCGGGCGTCGGCGTGGGGACCATCTACCGCCACTTCCCGACGCGGGCGGACCTCATCATCGCCGTCTACCGGCACCAGGTCGAAGCCTGCGCCGAGGCGGGGCCCGAACTGCTCGGAAGCTGCCCGACCCCGTACGCCGCGCTGGGCCGCTGGATCAACCTGTTCGTCGACTTCCTGGTCACCAAGCACGGGCTCGCCGCCGTGCTGCGGGCCGACGACCCCGGCTTCGGCGCCCTGCACGACTACTTCCTCGACCGGCTCGTCCCCGTGTGCGGCCGCCTGCTGCGAGCCGCGGCCGACGCGGGCGAGATCCGCTCCGACGTGGACGCCCTCGAACTCATGCGCGGCGTCGGGAACCTGTGCATCGGGGCCGACTCCGATCCCCGCTACGACGCGCGCCGGCTGGTCGGGTTCCTTGTCGCGGGCCTGCGCCGCCCGGAGTGACCGCGCCGGCCGAAGTGACCGCCCGCAGCCGCGCGGGCCATGGACGCGACCCGTCCCCGGTGGTAAGCAAGCACTGACGGGCCGGTGTCGCGGCCCGGCGGAGTGCGGAGGCCCTCATGGACTACGACTACGTCATCGTCGGCGCCGGATCCGCGGGCTGCGCCCTGGCCGCGCGGCTGTCGGAGGACCCGTCCGTCACCGTCGCGCTGCTGGAGGCCGGCGGCCCGGACGACAAGAGCGAGATCCACGTCCCGGCCGCGTTCGCCAAGCTGTTCAAGACCGAGTACGACTGGGACTTCAGCACCGCCGAGCAGGCCGAGATGGACGGGCGGGAGCTGTACTGGCCGCGCGGCCGGATGCTCGGCGGGTCGTCCTCGCTCAACGCGATGATGTGGGTGCGCGGCCACGCCGCCGACTTCGACGGGTGGGACGTGCCCGGCTGGTCGTACGCCGACGTCGAGCCGTACTTCAAGCGCGCCGAGGGACGCGTCGGCAGCAACGAGGGCGGCGTGTACGGGACGACCGGCCCCGTCACGATCTCCGAGCAGCGCAGCCCGAACGCCTCGACCCGCGCGTTCCTCGACGCGTGCGCCGCCGCCGGGCTGACCCGGCTGCCCGAACTGAACGGGCCGTCGAACGAGGGGTACGCGCAGACGCCGGTCAGCCAGCGCCGCGGCCGCCGGTGCAGCGCCGCCGACGCCTACCTGCGCCCCGCCCGCAAGCGCAAGAACCTGTCGGTCGTCACCGGCGCGCCGGTGACGAGGATCCTGATCGAGGACGGCCGCGCGACCGGCGTCCAGTACGGCGGCGAGCGCGTCACCGCCCGCCGCGAGGTCGTGCTGTCGGCGGGCACGATCGGCTCGCCGCACCTGCTGATGCTCTCCGGGATCGGCGACCCCGGCCAGCTGCGCGCCGCCGGCGTCGAGCCGGTCCTAGAGCAGCCGGAGGTCGGCCGCCACCTGCAGGACCACCTGTCGGTCGGCGTCGTCCGGCACTGCCCGAAGAAGGTCACGCTCGCGGGCGCCGAGTCGCTGCCCAACATCGTCCGGTACCTGGTCGCCCGGCGCGGGCCGTTCACCTCCAACGTCGGCGAGGCGGTCGTGTTCCTCCGCAGCGACCCGGCGCAGCCCGCGCCCGACCTGGAGCTGGTCTTCGCGCCGGCCCCGTACGTGGCGCACGGCCTCACCCCGCCGACCGAGCACGGCGTGACGCTCGGCGTCGTCCTGCTGCGACCCGAGTCGGCGGGGCGGATCACGCTCGCGTCCGCCGACCCGGCCGCGCCGCCGTCGATCGACCCGGCCTACCTGACCGGCGAGAGCGACCTGCGCCGCCTGGTCCACGGGCTCAAGTACGCCGACGAGCTGATGTCGGGCGACGCGCTCAAGCCCTACGTCAGCGAGCCCATGGACCCCTACGTCGGGCCGGACGACGAGGAGGCCCTCGCCCGCTACGTCCGGGGGCACGCCGAGACGCTGTACCACCCGACCGGCACGTGCCGCATGGGCACCGACGACGACGCCGTGGTGGACCCGGAGCTGCGCGTCCGCGGCGTCGAGGGCCTGCGCGTCGCGGACGTCTCGATCCTCCCGGAGATCACCCGCGGCCACACCAACGCGCCCGCCATCATGATCGGCGAACGCGCCGCCGACCTGGTCAGGACAGCCAGCCGAGGATCCGCGCGTTGACCTCGTCCGGCCGGTCGAGCTGGAGGAAGTGGCCGGCCTCCGGAACGGACTCGGCGCGCGAGCCGGCCGGGAGGGCCGCGCGGACGGCGTCGAGGTCGACGACGTCGGCGCCGAGGCAGCCGTCGTCGGCGCCGTGCAGGTAGAGGACGGGCACCTCGCCGATGGCGGAGGCCGCCTCCTGCTCGGCGGCGTACCGCTCGATGAGCTTGGACGGGTCGAGCATGGCGCGGTAGTAGCCGATCGCCGCCTCGGCGTTGGCCGGGGTGGCGAGGCACTCCATGACGTGGTCGACGTCCGCCGTGCGGTCGCGGCCGTCCGCGGGTGACCAGTCGCGCCACAGGCCCTCGATGAACGCGCGGTTCAGCGCGAGCTCCGCGAGGGGCGTCTGGAAGACGAAGATGTAGAACGAGCGCTTGAGCTGCTCGTAGTCGAAGAACGCGGTGGTCATCACCGACATCGGCGGGACGGACATGGCGACGGCCTTCCGCCACCGGCCGGGCGCGACGTTCGCGGCGCCATAGGCGGTGAAGGCGCCCCAGTCGTGGCCGATGACGACGGCGTCGGAGCCGCCGCCGAGGGCCTCGTGCAGGGCGACGGCATCGGCGGCGAGCGCGCCGGTCTGGAAGGCGCCGTCCTCCGGGACGGACGTGGGCGCGTACCCGCGCATGAACGGCGCCACGGCACGGTACCCGGCGGCGGCCAGCTCGGGCATGAGGTGCCGCCAGGTGTGCGCCGAGTCGGGGAAGCCGTGCAGCAGCAGGGCCAGCGGGCCGTCCTCCGGGCCGGCCGCCAGGTAGCCGAAGTCGAGCCCGTTCGCCGTGACGGATCCGGTCGTGATGTCGCTCATGTCCCGCCTCCTCGGTTCGCGGCGCACGCTACCGGGCGGCCGGGAGGTCCCGGTGATCAGGGCTGTCATCCTTCGGATATCGGTGTATCACTATCTATTTACAGCGGAATCCGTACTCACTTAGCATCATGACAACGGGATCAATCGCATCTGAGGGAACGTGATGACGGAGCCGGACGTGACCAGCGAGCAGCACGACGCGATGCAGAGGGCGGCGCGCGACCATCTGTGGATGCACTTCGCGCGCCACTCGGGGTCCCAGGGCGGCGCCGAGATCCCGGTGATCGTCCGGGGGGACGGCCCCTACGTGTACGACTCGGCGGGCCGCCGCTACCTGGACGGCCTGTCCGGTCTGTTCACCGTCCAGGCGGGGCACGGGCGCGAGGAGCTGGCGCAGGCCGCCGCCAAGCAGGCCGCCGAGCTGGCCTACTTCCCGATCTGGTCGTACGCGCACCCGAAGGCGGTCGAGCTGGCCGAGCGGCTCGCGGACCTCGCGCCCGCCGGGCTGGACCGCGTCTTCTTCACCACCGGCGGCGGCGACGCCGTGGAGAGCGCGTGGAAGCTCGCCAAGCAGTACTTCAAGATGACCGGCAGGCCCACCAAGCACAAGGTCATCAGCCGCGCGGTCGCCTACCACGGCACCCCGCACGGCGCCCTGTCGCTGACCGGGCTGCCCGGCCTGAAGGCCCCGTTCGAGCCGCTCGTGCCGAGCGCGTTCCGGGTGCCGAACACCAACATCTACCGGGCCGCCGAGCACCGCGACGACCCTGAGGCGTTCGGCCGGTGGGCCGCCGACCGGATCGAGGAGGCCATCGAGTTCGAGGGCCCCGAGACCGTCGCCGCGGTGTTCCTGGAACCGGTGCAGAACTCGGGCGGCTGCTTCCCGCCGCCGCCCGGCTACTTCGAGCGCGTCCGGGAGATCTGCGACCGGCACGACGTCCTGCTGGTGTCGGACGAGGTCATCTGCGCGTTCGGCCGGCTCGGCACGATGTTCGGCGCGCAGCGCTTCGGCTTCACGCCCGACATCATCACCTTCGCCAAGGGGGTGACCTCGGGGTACGCGCCGCTCGGCGGCATGCTCGTCGCCGACCGGCTGTTCGAGCCGTTCAAGCACGGGACGGAGATGTTCGCGCACGGCTACACCTTCGGCGGGCACCCGGTGGCGGCGGCCGTGGCGCTGGCCAACCTCGACCTGTTCGAGCGCGAGGACCTGAACGGCCACGTCCTGCGCAACCGGGACGCGTTCCGCGCCACGCTGGAGCGCCTGCGCGACCTGCCGATCGTCGGGGACGTCCGCGGCGACGGCTACTTCTACGGCATCGAGCTGGTCAAGGACGGCGACACGCGGGAGACGTTCGACGACGACGAGTGCGAGCGGCTGCTGCGCGGCTTCCTCGACAAGGCGCTGTACGAGGCGGGCCTGTACTGCCGCGCCGACGACCGCGGCGACCCCGTCGTGCAGCTGGCGCCGCCGCTGGTCTGCGACCAGCCCCACTTCGACGAGATCGAGCAGATCCTGCGGTCGGTGCTCACGGAGGCGTGGGCGCGGATGTGAGGGCGATGCCGGGTCCGGCGGGCGGGCCGGGCCCGGCGCGGCTAATGTGAGGCGGGTCACCTCGCCGATCAGTGTGCGCTTGCCGCTTTACTTTGAGAGGCTGCCTGTAAACCGAATCAGGTTCGGAATGCGATGAGGTGGTGGGCAGCGTGCTCAAGGTCGAGGACATCAACCTGACGGACTGGGAGTTCTGGCGGCGGCCGCACGAGGACCGGCACGAGGCGTTCAAGGCGCTGCGCTGGCACCCGGAGCTGGTCCGCTTCGAGGAACCCGACATCATCATCGCGCCGCGGGGCCCCGGCTACTACGCGCTCACCCGGCACGCCGACATCGTCGAGGCGTCCCGCCGCCCGCAGGACTTCTGCTCCGGCAAGGGCGCCATCAGCATCCCGGACATGCCGGGCGACATGCACGAGTACTTCGGCTCGATGATCAGCATGGACGACCCGCGGCACGCCAAGATCCGGCGCATCGTCTCCCGGGCGTTCTCCCCGCGCATGATCCAGCGGTTCGAGGACCAGGTCGAGCACGTCGCCGGGGAGATCGTGGCGAACGTGGCCGCGGGCGGCGGCACCGGCGACTTCGTCGCCGACGTCGCGGCCCGGCTCCCGCTGAAGATCATCTGCGACATGATGGGCATCGGCGAGGAGCACTACACGACCGTCCTGGACGCCACGAACGTCATCCTCGCCGGCAACGACTCGGAGTTCCTGCCCTCGGAGAACCCCGAGGAGATGGCGATGGCGCTGCTCGGCGCCGGCGAGACGCTCAAGGGCATCGTCGAGGACCTCGGCCGGCGGCGCCGCGAGAACCCCACCGACGACCTGACGTCCGCGCTGGTGAACGCCAACGTCGACGGCGAGTCGCTCAGCGACCAGGAGCTCGGCTCGTTCTTCATCCTGCTGGTGGTCGCCGGCAACGAGACCACCCGCAACGCCATCGCGCACGGCCTCGACCTGTTCACCCGCCACCCCGACCAGCGGGCCCTGCTCACCGCGGACTTCGACGGCCGCGTCGCGGGCGCGATCGAGGAGATCGTCCGGTACGTGTCGCCGGTCATCTGGATGCGCCGCACCGCCACCCGCGACACCGTGCTCAACGAGCACGAGATCAAGGAGGGCGACAAGCTCGTCCTCTACTACTGGTCCGGCAACCGCGACGAGTCCGTGTTCGCCGAGCCGGAGAAGTTCGACATCCTGCGCGACCCGAACCCGCACGTCGGGTTCGGCGGGCCCGGGCCGCACTTCTGCCTCGGCGCGCACCTGGCCAGGCGCGAGATCACCGTGATGTTCCGGGAGCTGCTGCGCCGGACGCCGGAGATCCGCGCGACCGCCGAGCCCGCCCGGCTGGAGTCCAACTTCATCAACGGGATCAAGCGCCTGCCCTACGCGTTCTGAGCCCTCGACCGGGCCTACCCGGGGCCTCGGCGCGCGGTGGAACGCCGCGCCGAGGCCCCCGGGCCCGGCGTCGGGTCAGCGCAGCTCGCGCTTGAGGATCTTGCCGGTGGCGGTCATCGGCAGCTCGTCCCGGAACTCCACGATCCGCGGGTACTTGTAGTTGGCGAACTGCTCCTTGCCCCACGCGACCAGCTCGTCCTCGGTCACGGCGGCGCCGGGCTTGCGGATCACGTACGCCTTGATCTCCTCGCCGTGCGAGGGGTGCTCGACGCCCACGACCGCCGCCAGCGACACGTCCGGATGCGTCATGAGCACCTCTTCCAGCTCCCGCGGGTACACGTTGTACCCGCCGCGGATGATCATGTCCTTGGAGCGGTCGATGATGTAGTAGTAGCCCTCCTCGTCACGGCGGGCCACGTCACCGGTGCGGAACCAGCCGTCCTTGATCGAGGACTCGGTCGCCTCGGGCCGGCCGTAGTAGCCCTTCATGATGTTGTGCCCGCGGATGGCGATCTCGCCGGGCCCCTCGCCCTCGATCTCCTTCCAGTCGTCGTCGATCAGCTTCATCTCGACGCCCCAGACGGGCAGGCCGATCGAGCCGGGCTTGGTCGGGCGGTCCGGGCGGTTGAACGAGGCCACCGGCGACGTCTCGGAGAGGCCGTAGCCCTCCAGGACGTCCACGTCGAACTTCTCCTTGACGCCCTTGAGGACCTCCATCGGCAGCGCCGACCCGCCCGACACCGCGACCCGCAGGTTCTCCTTGATCGTCGCGATGTCCTCGGCGGAGGTCTCGTCGGTCAGCAGGCCCCAGTACATCGTCGGGACGCCCGCGAAGATGTTCACCTTCTCCTTGACCATCAGCTCGACGGCCTGCTTCGCGTCGAACCGGGCCTGCATGACGAGGGTCGCGCGGCGGTAGAAGCCGACGTTCATCACGCACGTCTGGCCGAAGATGTGGAACAGCGGCAGCGTCACCAGCGAGGTGTCGTGCAGCGTCCGGTAGAAGAGCGTGTCGTCCACCATCGCGTTCGACAGCAGGTTGCTGTGCGTGAGCTCGGCGCCCTTCGGCTGGCCCGTCGTCCCGCTGGTGTAGATGATCACGGCGGTGTCGTCCGGGCCCGTCTGCGCGGTGTCGAACGTGCCCGGCTGCCCGGCGAGCGCGGCCCAGAACAGCTCCGCGCCCTCGATCGGGGACTCCGTCGCCGCCGGGTTCGCGGGCAGCAGGAAGAAGTGCTCGCACCCCTCGGCCTGCGCGAAGCCCGCGTGCCCCATCTCGCCGAGCGGCAGCTCCGGGGTGCCCTCGAAGCAGAAGAAGGCCTTCGCGTCCGAGTCGCCGAGGTGGTAGGCGATCTCGCGCGGCTTGAGCAGCACGTTCAGCGGGACGACCACCGCGCCCGCCTTGAGCGCCCCGAAGTACACCATCGGGAAGTACGGGAGGTTCGGGCTGGACAGCGCCACCTTGTCGCCCGGGCCGATGCCGCGCGACCGCAGCAGGTTCGCGACCTGGTTCGCGACCGAGTCGATGAACGCGTAGGAGAGCCGAAGGTCGCCGAAGACGACGGCCTCCCGTTCGGGCGTCTCCCTGGCGGCGTCCTCCAGCAGCACGGACAGGTTGAGCATGGCACTCCTCGCGCGAAAGGTGACCGGCCGGTTAGTTACCGACGAGTCTACGAACGGTTCCGCACATCCTGCTGCACCGGACCGGGAGAAGGCCACCTCTTCCGGCGCTTTGACGTGGCATTTCGTTCTTGCCCCGCTTCTACCGCCCGCGCCGGTGCCTTAACCGCAGGCGGGAGGGCTTGCGGCTGCGCTACTCTTGATGTATGTCAGCCAGGCTGCTCCTCGAAGGACCACGTTGACGAACTGACGTCAGCGTGGTGGCCCCTCCTGTGCGAGGGGCCGTTTCATGTCGGCGGACGGCCCAGGACCCTGAAGGACGAAGCGGAGTCTGTAAGCGTGAGCAGCGACGAGCAATACGACCCACGGGCGGTTCAGGACAAGTGGCAGGCCCGCTGGGCGGAGCTCGACCCGTTCGCGGCCGATGAGAAGGACACCGCCACCGAGCGCCGCTACGCGCTGGACATGTTCCCCTACCCCAGCGGCGACCTGCACATGGGGCACGCAGAGGCGTTCGCCATCGGCGACGTCCCCGCGCGCTACTGGTTCCAGCGCGGCTACAACGTGCTGCACCCCATCGGCTGGGACTCCTTCGGCCTGCCCGCCGAGAACGCCGCCATCAAGCGCGACTCGCACCCCGCCGAGTGGACCTACGCCAACATCGAGACGCAGGCCGCCTCCTTCCAGCGGTACGCGCCGTCCTTCGACTGGACGCGCCGCCTGCACACCTCCGACCCCGAGTACTACAAGTGGACGCAGTGGCTGTTCCTGCGCTTCTACGAGCGGGGCCTGGCCTACCGCAAGGGCGGCCACGTCAACTGGTGCCCGAAGGACCAGACCGTCCTGGCCAACGAGCAGGTCGTCGGCGGGCACTGCGAGCGCTGCGGCGCGCTGGTCGAGAAGCGCGTGCTGACCCAGTGGTACTTCAAGATCACCGACTACGCCGACCGGCTGCTGGACGACATGGCGCAGCTGGAGGGCAAGTGGCCCGAGCGCGTCCTGCTGATGCAGCGCAACTGGATCGGCCGCTCCACCGGCGCCGACGTCGACTTCGCCATCGAGGGCCGGGACGAGCCCGTCACCGTCTACACCACCCGCCCCGACACCCTGTTCGGCGCGACGTTCATGGTCGTCGCCGCCGACGCCGCGCTGGCCGAGGAGATCTGCCACCCCGACCACCGCGCCGCGTTCGAGGCCTACCGCGAGGAGGTCTCGCGGGAGAGCGAGATCGAGCGGCTGTCCACCGAGCGCGAGAAGACCGGCGTGTTCCTGGGCCGCTACGCGGTCAACCCGGTCAACGGCGAGCGGCTGCCCGTCTGGGCGTCCGACTACGTGCTGGCCGAGTACGGCCACGGCGCGATCATGGCCGTCCCCGCGCACGACCAGCGCGACCTGGACTTCGCGCTGAAGTTCGGCCTGCCGGTCCGCGTCGTCGTCGAGACCGGGCTGGACGACCCCGCCGAGACCGGCGTCGCCACCCCCGGCGACGGCGCGATCGTCAACTCCGGGCCGATCGACGGCCTGGGCAAGGCCGACGGCATCGCCCGCATCATCCAGATCCTGGAGGAGCGCGGCACCGGCCGCGGGTCCGTCAACTTCCGGCTGCGCGACTGGCTGGTGTCCCGGCAGCGGTTCTGGGGCTGCCCGATCCCGATCGTGCACTGCCCGTCCTGCGGCGAGGTCCCCGTCCCGGACGAGCAGCTGCCGGTGACCCTGCCCGAGGGCCTGCGCGGCGCCGACCTGGCGCCCAAGGGCACCTCGCCGCTGGCCGCCGCGGCCGACTGGGTCAACACCGACTGCCCCAAGTGCGGCGGCGCCGCGACCCGCGACACCGACACCATGGACACGTTCGTCGACTCGTCCTGGTACTACTTCCGCTACTGCTCGCCCGGCTACGAGGGCGGCCCGTTCGACGTCGAGCAGGTCCGCCGGTGGATGCCGGTCGACCAGTACACCGGCGGCGTCGAGCACGCGATCCTGCACCTGCTGTACAGCCGCTTCTTCACGAAGGTCCTGTACGACATGGGCATGATCGACTTCACCGAGCCGTTCCGCCGGCTGCTGAACCAGGGCCAGGTGATCAACCAGGGCAAGGCGATGTCGAAGTCGCTGGGCAACGGCGTCGACCTGGGCGAGCAGATTGGCGAGTTCGGGGTGGACGTCGTCCGGCTGGCGATCCTGTTCTCCGGCCCGCCCGAGGACGACATCGACTGGGCCGACGTGTCCCCACACGGGATGTCGAAGTTCCTGTCCCGCGTGCACCGCATCGCCACCGAGGTCTCGTCCGCGCCGGGCGCCGACCCCGCGACCGGCGACACGGCGCTGCGCCGCGTCACGGCCCGCACCGTCGACGAGGCCACCACGCTGGTCGAGACGGAGCGGTTCAACGTCGCGATCGCGCGGATCATGGAGCTGGTCACCGCGACCCGCAAGGCCATCGACTCCGGCCCCGGCGCCGCCGACCCGGCCGTCCGCGAGGCCGCCGAGACGATCGCGATCCTGCTGTCGCTGTTCGCGCCCTACACCGCCGACGAGGCGTGGGAGCTGCTGGGCCGCACCGCCCCGGTGATCCGGGCCGGCTGGCCGACCGCCGACCCGGCGCTGCTGGTGGAGGAGTCGGTCACCTGCGTCGTGCAGATCGCCGGCAAGGTCCGCGACCGGCTGGAGGTGCCGCCCGGCATCGCCGACGAGGAGCTGGAGCGCCGCGCGCTGGCCTCGGCCAAGGTCCAGGACGCGCTGGGCGGCGCCGAGATCATGAAGATCATCGTCCGCGCCCCCAAGATCGTCAACATCGTCCCCAAGCGCTGACCGCCGCCCCCGCGCCCCCATCCCGGGGCGCGGGGGCCGCCGTCGGGCTCGTAGGGATCGGGCCGGTGGGCATGCCGATGGGCCGCCGGAGAGCCTCCGGCGGCCGTTTCGGCGTGCGCGCTACATCTTGCGGAGGACGGCGACGACGCGGCCCAGCACGGACGCCTCGTCGCCGGGGATCGGCTCGTAGGCGGGGTTCTGCGGCATCAGCCAGATGTGGCCGTCGTCGTGCCGCTTGAAGGTCTTGACCGTGGCCTCGCCGTCGATCATGGCGGCCACGATGTCGCCCTGCTCGGCCACCGGCTGCTGCCGGACCACGACCCAGTCACCGTCCGCGATCGCGGCGTCGATCATCGAGTCACCGGTGACCTTCAGCAGGAAGTGCGTGCCCTCGCCGACGAGCTGCTTCGGCAGGGTGAACACGTCCTCGACGGACTCCTCGGCGAGGATCGGGCCACCGGCGGCGATCCGGCCGACGAGCGGCACGTAGGCGGGCGCGGGCTGCGCCGTGGCCGGCTGCCCTCCCGCTGCCTCGTAGGCCTCCTCGTCGGTGCGCACCGGCGTCGCGCCGGGCACCCGGACCTCGACGGCGCGCGGGCGGTTCGGGTCGCGCCGCAGGAAGCCCTTGCGCTGCAGCGAGCGGAGCTGGTGCGACACGCTGGAGGTGCTGGTCAGCCCCACGGCCTCGCCGATCTCGCGCATCGACGGCGGGTAGCCGCGGCGCTGGACCGAGTCGCGGATCACCTCCAGCACCATGCGCTGTCGCTGCGTCAGGCCCGTCTCGTCCATCGGCCCGTCGGGCAGGTCCCGGACCTTGCTCATCGCTCGTCGCCTCCCGGGCGCCTCGATCGGTCACTCCTCGTCATGAACGCTATCGCGTCCCGGCCTAATGATCAAACAATTGTTCGAAGATGTACTCGCTTTTTCCGGGCGCCGCCTGATACAACATCGTACAGGCGTTCGATCGAAAATTCATTCGACGACGAGGAGTGGAGAGATGTCCGGTTCACTCCGCGGTGACCGCCCCCCGATCCGCCTGACCCGCCGCGGCCGCGCCGTTCTGGTGGGCTTCGCCGCGACCGTCACCCTCGTCGCGCTCTGGCTCACCGTCGGCCCCGGCGCCTTCGCCGGCGCCGGCGAAGGCGACCGCGGCGGCCCGTCCGGCCCGCCGCGCACCGTGGTCGTCGGGCCCGGCGACACGCTGTGGGGCATCGCGTCCGCCGCCGACCCCGGCGCCGACCCGCGGCGGACCGTGGACCGCATCATGGACCTCAATGGCCTGCGCGGCGACCCCGTCGTCCGGCCCGGCCAAGAAATCCGCCTCCCCGCCGGCTGACGCGCCTTCGCACCCGCGCCCAGGGGCGTGCGGGTGGGTGTGGTCCGATGGGGGCGGCTCGTGGTCGCCGGGGGCGTATTTCGG
>NZ_VCKZ01000635.1 GCF_005889745.1 Actinomadura geliboluensis | reverse complement strand
GCCTGGGGCTGATCGGGTGGGACGCGGCGGCCCCGTGAAGGGGTGCTTCACGGGGCCGTCGGGCGATGCGGTGCGGGCGGTCAGTCGCGGGTGAGCTTGCGGTGCGTCACCCGGTGCGGGCGGGCGGCGTCCGCGCCCAGGCGCTCGATCTTGTTCTTCTCGTAGTCGGCGAAGTTGCCCTCGAACCAGAACCAGTTCGAGCCCTCTTCCCACGCGAGGATGTGGGTGGCGATGCGGTCCAGGAACCACCGGTCGTGCGAGGTGATCACGGCGCAGCCGGGGAATTCGAGGAGCGCGTTCTCCAGGCTGGACAGGGTCTCGGTGTCCAGGTCGTTGGTGGGCTCGTCCAGCAGGAGGACGTTGCCGCCCATCTTCAGCGTCAGCGCCAGGTTGAGGCGGTTGCGCTCGCCGCCGGACAGGACGCCCGCCGGCTTCTGCTGGTCGGGGCCCTTGAACCCGAACGCCGCGACGTAGGCGCGGGACGGCATCTCGACCTGGCCGACGTTGATGTGGTCGAGACCGTCCGAGACGACCTCCCACACCGTCTTCTTGGCGTCGATACCGCCGCGGCCCTGGTCGACGTAGGAGACCTTGACGGTCTCACCGAGGCGCAGCACGCCGGCGTCCGGCTGCTCCTCGCCGACGATCATGCGGAAGAGCGTGGTCTTGCCGACGCCGTTCGGGCCGATGACGCCGACGATGCCGTTCGGCGGCAGGTTGAACGAGAGGTCGTCCATCAGCAGCCGGTCCTCGAAGCCCTTGGTGAGCTTGTCGGCGACGATGACCGTGTTGCCGAGGCGCGGGCCCGGCGGGATCTGGATCTCCTCGAAGTCCAGCTTGCGGGTCTTGGCGGCCTCCGCCGCCATCTCCTCGTAGCGCTCCAGGCGGGCCTTGCTCTTGGTCTGCCGCGCCTTCGGGTTGGAGCGGACCCACTCCAGCTCGTCCTGGAGGCGCTTCTTGCGCTTGGCGTCCTTGTTGCCCTCGACCTTCAGCCGGTCGGCCTTCTTCTCCAGGTACGTGGAGTAGTTGCCCTCGTAGGGGTAGCAGCGGCCCCGGTCCAGTTCGAGGATCCAGGTGGCGACGTTGTCGAGGAAGTACCGGTCGTGCGTGACGGCCAGGACGGTGCCCTCGTACTTGGCGAGGAACTGCTCCAGCCACTGCACGCTCTCGGCGTCCAGGTGGTTGGTGGGCTCGTCCAGCAGCAGCAGGTCGGGCGCTTCGAGCAGGAGCTTGCACAGCGCGACGCGCCGGCGCTCACCACCCGACAGCTTCGAGACCTCGGCGTCGCCGGGCGGGCAGCGCAGCGCGTCCATCGCCTGCTCGAGCTGGCTGTCGAGGTCCCACGCGTTGCGGTGGTCGAGCTGCTCCTGGAGCTTGCCCATCTCCTCCATCAGCTCGTCGGAGTAGTCCGTCGCCATCTTCTCGGCGATCTCGTTGAACCGGTCGACCATCGCCTTGGTCTCGGCGACGCCCTCCTGCACGTTCCCGAGGACGTCCTTCTCCTCGTTCAGCGGCGGCTCCTGCTGGAGCATGCCGACGGTGAACCCCGGCATCAGGCGCGCGTCGCCGTTGGAGGGCTGTTCCAGACCGGCCATCATCCGCAGCAGCGTCGACTTACCGGTGCCGTTCGGCCCCAGGACGCCGATCTTCGCGCCCGGGAGGAAATGCAGGGTGACGTCGTCGAGGACGACCTTGTCGCCATGTGCCTTGCGCACACGCTGCATCGTGTAGATGTACTCGGCCATATCCTCAAGCCTAGAGGGTCCTGGGACCGCTTCGGCGCTCCCCGGCGCGGCCCGCGCGGGGCCGCCTCAGCCGCCCGCGGTCTTGGGGCCGTCCAGGGCGGGGAGGCAGACCCGGTCGCGGCCGGACGACTTGGCGCGGTACAGGGCGAGATCGGCGGCGGCGAGCAGCTCCAGAAGGTCTTGGCCGTGGGTGCGGAAGAGGGCGACGCCCACCGAGACCGTGACCGTGACCGTGCCCTCCTCGGCGGGCACCGCGAGCCTGCGGACCCGGCCGCGGAGCCGCTCCGCGACCCGGCACGCCTCCACGGTGTCGGCGCCCGGCAGCAGCACCACGAACTCCTCGCCGCCGAACCTCCCCACCACGTCGTAGTCGCGCAGCTGGTGGCACAGGGTGCTGGCCACCCCCACCAGCACCTGGTCGCCGATCAGGTGGCCGTGCGTGTCGTTGACCCGCTTGAAGTGGTCGATGTCGATCAGCAGCAGGGCGACGGCGTCGTGGGTGCGCTGCGCCCGGGACAGCTCGGTGTCGGCCTCCCGCTGCCAGGCCGACGCGTTCAGCAGGCCCGTCTTCGCGTCCGTGCGCGCGGCGGCCTGGAGCTGCTGGTGCATCAGGCTGCGCTGCAGCAGCATCACGGGGGGCAGCGCCAGCAGGAGCAGGCCCAGCGACAGGGCGCTGGTGATCGCCACGATGACGCCGACGCAGAGCTCGACCACGTCCAGCAGCAGGCTCTCGCGGTTCCACAGGACGTCCCGCCAGCGGCTCTCGGGGTTCGCCGCGTGCGCCGCGACCGCGACGATCGCCGTGTTCACCACGGTGAACAGCGCCGCGCAGCCGACGGCGGCCGGGATGCCCGGGTAGGGCTCGACGACCCACTGCGGCGCCCCCTCCAGCGGTTCGGGCACCACCAGGTGGAACACCTCGGACGCGCACGCCCCGGCGATGCCGAGCGCGCCGGCGACGATCGCCCGCCGGTAGATCAGCGTGCGGCGCACCCGGAACTGCAGCAGCGCCTGCAGCGGTATCGGGAGCAGCAGCGCGTACAACGGCGGCAGCAGGAGCGCCACCGGCAGCCACCAGGCCGACAGCAGGTCACGCGCCACGCCGGCCGGCATGCCGAGCCGCCGGGTCGCCTCGATGCACATGGCCCCGCACGCCAGCAGGGCCGCGAACGTCACCAGCTCGTCGCCCCGGTACGGGGTCTCCACCAGCCCGGCGACGATGAGCCCGAGGTGGACGGCGACGACCACCGGCACGTAGACCACGAGCAGGGTCGGACGCCCCGGTCGTACCCGGCGCCCGGGCTTGCCGGCCAGCTCCCCACCATGGTCCTCGGCGGACGACTGCACTGCCGTCATCCTTCCCCCTTACGCGCATCACGTTGTGTAACACGATAGTTGCAACGTGTGCGGAACGGGCGTGAAACAGGTACGTTCGGGAAGGCACATGCCGGTGACCGTTCCGGGCACCGGCATCAGGGCCCGCGGATTCGCGGTGCTCAGCACATCCTGAGGGGGAAATCGTCATGCGCGGCATTTCCTGGATCTGACCAGGCCGCAGAACCCCGACGGCGCGGGGGCGCCGACCGGCGACCACGCCGGCCACGCCCCCGCTCCCCC
>NZ_VCKZ01000125.1 GCF_005889745.1 Actinomadura geliboluensis | reverse complement strand
AGATGGGTATAAGAGACAGCCCTCCGGCTCCGGAGCCGGCTTGGCAGGGCGCCCCTCGTCAAAACCCGCCGCGATCACCGTGACCCGGACCTCGTCGCCGAGCGCGTCGTCGATGACCGCGCCGAAGATGATGTTGGCGTCCGGGGCGGCGGCGTTCGACACCAGCTGCGCGGCCTCGTTGATCTCGAACAGGCCGAGGTCGGAGCCGCCGGAGATGGACAGCAGCACGCCGTGCGCGCCGTCGATGCTGGCCTCCAGCAGCGGGCTGGAGATCGCCATCTCGGCGGCGGCGACGCTGCGGTCGTCGCCGCGCGCGGAGCCGATCCCCATCAGCGCCGAGCCGGCGCCGGACATCACGGACTTGACGTCGGCGAAGTCGAGGTTGATCAGGCCCGGGGTGGTGATGAGGTCGGTGATGCCCTGGACACCGGACAGCAGCACCTGGTCGGCGGCCTTGAAGGCGTCCAGCACGCTGACCTGCCGGTCGGAGATCGACAGCAGCCGGTCGTTGGGGATGACGATGAGGGTGTCGACCTCGTCGCGCAGCGTCTCTATGCCGGCCTCGGCCTGCATGGCGCGCCGCTTGCCCTCGAAGCTGAAGGGGCGGGTCACCACCCCGATGGTGAGCGCGCCGAGCGAGCGGGCGATGTTGGCGACCACGGGCGCGCCGCCGGTGCCGGTGCCGCCGCCCTCCCCGGCGGTGACGAACACCATGTCGGCGCCCTTGAGGACCTCCTCGATCTCCTCCCGGTGGTCCTCGGCGGCCTTGCGGCCCACGTCCGGGTTGGCCCCGGCGCCGAGGCCGCGGGTGAGCTCGCGGCCCACGTCCAGTTTCACGTCGGCGTCACTCATCAGCAGCGCCTGGGCGTCCGTGTTGATCGCGATGAACTCGACGCCCTTGAGACCCTCTTCGATCATCCGGTTGACGGCGTTGACGCCGCCGCCGCCGATGCCGACGACCTTGATGACCGCGAGGTAGTTCTGCGGTGCTGCCACGACGAGGGGCCTTTCCGCTCTCTCCGACCGCCCAGACCGGCCTGCCGACCGTGCCGCCGCGGTGTTCCGACCTGTGCACTGGGGGCGGGGCCGAAACCCTCACCCTCAACTTGAGGCTTACACTTATGTCAACCTGAAGACTGATACGGACAGTAGGGCGGCCTTACCGCCAGGGTCAACTAACCTCCCCCGAACTCCACCGGCGTGTCGCAGCTGGCATGGGTTTGCCCAGGTTGTCGTCGGGCCCCCGCCCGGTGCAGCGCCCGCGCGCATCGGCGTCCCCCCCTCCCCGTCCGCATCGGTCCGGCATGACCGTTCCAGCGTGCCCGATCGGGCGGCGGGAATCGCCGCGACACACGCACCCGGCCCACTTCGGGGCCTCACTTCGTCTTCAGGACCTCGGGGGAGCTGATGTCGATGGTGCGGATCGCGCGGCCGGACGCGGTGCGCCGCACGGCGTCCAGCAGCCTGACCTTCTCCTCCGCCCGCTCGGCGGCGCCCCACACGACCGTCTGCCCGTCCGCCATGTGCAGCGTGACGGCCTCCGGCCCGGTGGCCTCCACCTCGGCCACCGCGCGGCCCAGCCGCTCCGGCAGGCCGGTGAGCACGGCGAGCGCCGCGCCGGTCGCCCGGTCGGACGGCCCCGGCGAGGCCACCGTCAGCGCCGGCAGCCCGGACGGGCGCGACTCCCGGTCGGCCACCGTGACGCCGTGCCGGTCGAGCAGGTGGTAGCGCCCGTCGCGGCCGAAGACCGCCACCGGCGCGCGCTCCCGCACGACGATCCGGACCGTGCCCGGCCAGTGCCGCTCGATCCGCGCCGACTCCACCTCGCGGAGCCGCTCGACCCGCTCGGCGACCGCGCCGGTGCGCAGCCGCGCCATCGGGGTGCCGAGGTCGATCGCGGCGGCGGCGACGATCCGGTCGCGGGGCGCCAGCCCGGCGCCCGCGACCTCGACATGCCGCACCACCAGCAGCCGGGAGCCGAGCAGCACCCAGGTCACCAGGCCGAGCGCGCCGACGACCAGCAGCGTGACGAAGATCGCCTTCCACCGGTTCGGCCGGCCGCGCCCCTCCCCCGCCGCTCCGCCGGAGTCCTCCCCCGGGACGGCGTGCCGGCCGGTCCGTACCTCGGTCATGACCCAAGCTTGGCAGTTCTCCCCCCGCGCGCCGCCGACCGCGCGGCCGGCGGCGTGTCACCCGCCGAGGCGCTCCAGGACGAGCGGCCCGAGCTGCGTCACGTCCCCGGCGCCGAGCGTGATGACGACGTCGCCGGGCCTGGCCAGGGACGCCGCGATGCCGGGCACCTCGTCGCGGACGGGCGCGTACACGGTCTCGGTGCCGGCCGGGACGGCGTCCGCGACGAGCGCGCCGGTCACCCCGGGCTCCGGGTCCTCGCGGGCGCCGTACACGTCCAGCACGACCGCGACGTCGGCGCGGCCGAGCGCCGCGCCGAACTCGGCGGCGAAGAACCGGGTGCGGCTGTACAGGTGCGGCTGGAACACCGCGACGATGCGGCCGCCCTCGCCCTTCTCCCCCAGGTAGTCGCGGGTGGCCTCCAGGTCGGCAATCAGCTCGGTCGGGTGGTGGGCGTAGCTGTCGAACACCTCGACGCCGCCCGCCGCGCCCTTGCGCTCCAGCCGCCGCATCGCGCCGCCGAACGCGGCGAGGCCCGCCCGCACCGGCGCGTCGTCCAGGCCGAGGGCCCGCGCGACCGCGATGACGGCGGTGGCGTTGAGCGCGTTGTGCCGCCCCGGCACGCCCAGCACGACCTCGCCGGCGCCCTCGATCTCGAACCGGGAGCCGAGGCCGCGCGGCGTGAAACCGGTCACCCGCAGGTCGGCGCCCGCGGCCTCGCCGTAGGTGCGGACGGTCAGCCCGCGCTCCCGCGCGAGGGCGGCGAGCTCCATCGCGACCGGGTCGTCGGCGCCCGCGACGAGCGTCCCGCCCGGCTCGACCCGGTCGACGAACCGGGCGAAGTTCTCCTTCACCTTCTCGAAGCCGCCGTAGTTGTCGAGGTGGTCGGCCTCGACGTTGGTGACGACCGCGATGTGCGGGGTGTACATGAGGAACGAGCCGTCGCTCTCGTCGGCCTCGGCGACGAACACGTCGCCGGTGCCCTCGTCGGCGCCGAGGCCCGTGGTGACGAGCTGCCCGCCGATGCAGTAGGACGGGTCGGCGCCCGCGTGCTGGAGCGCGACCGTCAGCATCGACGTCGTGGTGGTCTTGCCGTGCGTCCCGGCGACCGCGACGGCGCGCCGCCCGGCCATCAGCGACGCGAGCGCCGCGGACCGGTGCAGGACGCGCAGCCCCCGCTCGCGGGCGGCGACCAGCTCGGGGTTGGACTCCCGGATCGCCGTGGAGACCACCACCGTGTCGGCCTCGCCCACGTGCGCGGCGTCGTGCCCGACGAAGACCTTGGCGCCGAGGTCGCCGAGCTGGCCGAGCAGCTCGGAGTCGCGGGCGTCGCTGCCGGACACCGCCATCCCCCGCCGCAGCATGATGCGGGCGATGCCGGACATCCCGGCGCCCCCGATCGCGATGAAGTGGACCCGGCCGAGCTCGCCGGCCGGGACCACCGCACTCGGGTCGATCAGGCTCATCGCGCGGCGCCCGCGGCGCGGACCACGTCGTACACCATGCGGGCGAGCGCGACGTCGGCGTCCCGGCGGCCCATCCGGCCGGCGGCCTCCGACATGTGCGCGACCCGGGCCGGGTCGGCCAGCACCGGCAGCAGGTGCGCGGCGATCCAGTCGGGCGACAGCTCGGCGTTGTCGACCAGCATGCCGCCGCCTGCCGCGACGATCGGCTCGGCGTTCAGCCGCTGCTCGCCGTTGCCGATCGGCAGCGGCACGTACACCGCGGGCAGCGCGACGGCGGCCAGCTCGGCGCAGGTCATGGCGCCCGCCCTGCACATCGCCATGTCGGCGGCGGCGTAGGCGAGGTCCATCCGGTCGCAGTAGGGGATCGTGACGTACTGCGGGCCGCCGGACGCGGGCTCGGGCTCCTCGGTGTTCTTCGGCCCGACGATGTGCAGCACCTGGATGCCGGCCTGCCGGAAGTACGGCGCGGCGGCCACCGCGGCCTGGTTCAGCGAGCGGGCGCCCTGCGAGCCGCCGAAGATCAGCAGCGTGGGCAGGTCGGGCAGCAGCCCGAAGTAGGAGCGGGCCTTGTCGCCCATCGCGAGCCGGTCGAGCGTGGCGATCTCGCGGCGCAGCGGGATGCCGACGAACGTCGGGTTCGGCAGCGGCGAGTCGGCGTGCGAAACGGCGACGTGCTCGGTGAACCGGGCGCCGAGCTTGTTGGCGAGGCCGGGCTTGGGGTTGGCCTCGTGCACGATGATCGGCACCTTGCGCTTGCGGGCCGCGAGGTAGCCGGGCGTGGCGACGTAGCCGCCGAAGCCGACCAGGATGTCGGCCTGGGCCTGGTCCAGGACGGCCGCCGCCGCGTTGATCGCGCCGCGCAGCCGGCCGGGCACCGACAGCAGCTGCGGGGTCAGCGTGCGCGGCAGCGGCACCGGCGGGATCAGCGCGAGCTCGTACCCCCGCTGCGGGACGAGGCGGGTCTCCAGCCCCCGCTCGGTCCCGAGGCAGACGATCCCGGTGTTCGGGTCGTTGCGGCGCAGCGCGTCGGCGAGGGCCAGGGCGGGCTCGATGTGTCCGGCGGTGCCCCCGCCGGCCAGGACAACCCTCATGCTCGTTGACAACTCCTCAGCGTGTTCGAAAGGGGGGATTTCAACGCCGTGCCAGACCCAGCCAGCTTAGAGCCCTCACGACGGGTCCGGGGCCACGTGCGGAGAGTGCCTGCCGCGCGCCGGGCTCCCGTTTGGCGAAGGCGAGCAGCATCCCGAGCGCGAACAGGCTCGGGATGAGCGCGGAACCGCCGTAGGAGACCAGCGGGAGCGGGATCCCCGTGATGGGCAGGACGGCGATGACGGCGCCGATGTTCACGATGGCCTGCACGACCAGCCAGGCGGTCACGCCGGCGGCCGCGAGCCGGGTGAAGGGGTCCTTCACCCGCCGCGCGATGCGCAGCCCGGCGTAGGCGAGCGTCCCGAACAGGCCGACGACGACGAGCGTGCCGATGAGGCCGAACTCCTCCCCCACGATCGCGAAGATGAAGTCGGTCTCGGCGTGCGGAAGGTAGTCCCACTTGGCGCGGCCCTCGCCGAGGCCGGTGCCGAACAGCCCGCCGGACGCGAGCGCGTACAGCCCCTGGGTGCCCTGGTAGTTGGTGGTCAGCTTGTTGCCCGACGGGTCGAGGAACCCCGTGAGGCGCTGCATCCGGTACGGCTCGACGACGATGAGGATCGACACCAGCAGGCACACGAGCCCCGCGATGCCGACGAACAGCCGGCCGGGCGCGCCGACGACCCACAGCAGCGCCAGGAAGATGGTGAGGAGCACCAGCGTGGTGCCGAGGTCGCTGCCCAGCATGACCAGCAGCACGAGGATCCCGGCGCCCGGCATCAGCGGCACCAGCAGCGGCCGCCACTCGGTGAGCTGGCCGAGCCGGTCCTTGCGGGCCAGCAGGTCGGCGCCCCACAGCACCAGGCCGAGCTTGGCGAGCTCGGACGGCTGGATCTGCAGCGGGCCGAGGTCGACCCAGCGGGTGGCGCCGCCCGCGCTGCGGCCGAGGCCCGGCACGAGCACCAGCCCAAGCGCGACGACCGACAGCAGGACCAGCGGGTAGGCGAGCGCGCGGAACGTCCGCACCGGCAGCCGGGACGCCAGCCACATGGCGGGCAGCCCGATCGCCATCCACACCGCCTGCTTCTGGAACAGCGTGTACGCCGAGCCCGTCGCCTGGAGCTGCTTGACGCTGGAGGCCGACAGCACCATCGTCAGGCCGAGCGCGAGCAGCATGATCGAGCAGCCCAGCACCAGGTAGTAGGAGGTGAGGGGCCGGTCGAGCAGCCCGACGGCGGCGGCCACGTGCTCGCGCGGCCCCGGACGCCCGCCGCCCTCCTCCTCGGCAGCGGCGGTCACGGCTACTCGGCCGCCCCGGCGCCGGCCGTCCCGGCGAGGCGTTCGACGGCCGCGATGAACGCCTCGCCGCGGGCCGGGTAGTTGGCGAACATGTCGAAGGACGCCCCGACGGGCGCGAGGAGCACGGTGTCCCCGGGGCGGGCGAGGGCGGAGGCTTCGTTGACGACGCGTTCCATGGCCCCAGTGTCGGTGTCGGAGACGTCGACGACGGGGACATCCGGGGCGTGTCGCGCGAGTGCCTCCGCGATCCGGTGCCGGTCGCGGCCCATCAGCACCACGCCGCGCAGCCGCGCGGCGCACGAGCGCACGAGGTCGTCGACGTCCAGCCCCTTGAGCAGGCCCCCGGCGATCCACACGACGGGCTCGTAGGCGGCGAGGGACGCGGCGGCGGCGTGCGGCTGGGTGGCCTTGGAGTCGTTGACGTAGGCGACGCCGTCGACGTCGGCGACGTGCTGGATGCGGTGCGGGTCCGGGACGAACGCCCGCAGGCCCGCGCGGACCGCCTCCGGCGGCACCCCGAAGCAGCGCGCCAGCGCGGCGGCGGCGAGCGCGTTCGCGACGTTGTGCGGCGCGTACGGGCGGACGTCGGCGAGCGCGGCCAGCTCGGCGGCGTGGTGCGCGGGGTCGTCGGTGAAGGCGCGGTCGACGAGCAGGTCCTCGACGACGCCGAGCTCGCCGGGCCGCGGCACCTGGAGGGTGAACCCGACCCGGCCGCGCACGCCCTCGGCGCGTTCGGCGAGCGCCGCGGACGTGTCGTCGTCGGCGTTGTAGACCGCGACGGCGCCCGGCGCGTAGATCTTGCCCTTGGCGCCGACGTAGGCGTCCATGGTGCCGTGCCAGTCGAGGTGGTCGGGGGCGACGTTCAGCACGACGGCCGCCTCCGGCGCGAGCGAGCTGGACCAGTGCAGCTGGTAGCTCGACAGCTCCACCGCGAGGACGTCGTACGGCTCGCTGTGCTCATCCTGGGAGGGCGACCCCCCAGACCCCCCAATGGCCTCGACAATCGGCGTCCCGACATTGCCGACCGCGAGGGCCTTGTGCCCCGCCGCGGTGAGCATGCAGGCCAGCATGCGGACCACGGTGGTCTTGCCGTCCGTCCCGGTGATGGCCAGCCACGGCGCGGCGGCCGGCCCGCGCAGCCGCCACGCCAGCTCCACCTCGCCGATGATCTCGATGCCCGCGGCGGCGGCCGCGGCGAGCAGCGGCACGTCCGGCCGCCAGCCGGGCGAGGTCACGACCAGCTCGGTGCCCTCGGGAAGGCGCTCGCCGTCGCCGAGCCGGACGGCGACCCCGCGGGCCGCCAGCTCGGCGGCGTGCCCGCGCTGCTCGTCGCCGTCGCGGGCGTCCACGATCGTGACGCGGGCGCCGCGGCCGGCGAGGACGCGGGCGGCGGCGCGGCCGGACACGCCGAGCCCCGCCACGCACACCGACAGGCCGTCCCAGGGCTCGTTCACTTCTTCGGCATCCATTCCAGGTAGAACAGGCCGAGCCCGGCCGCGGTGAACAGCGCGGACATCAGCCAGAAGCGCACGACGATCGTGGTCTCGGCCCAGCCGGACAACTCGAAGTGGTGCTGCAGCGGGGCCATCTTGAACACCCGTTTCCCGGTCATCTTGAACCCGCCGACCTGGATGATCACCGACAGCGTGATCATCACGATGAGGCCGCAGAGGATCGCGAGCAGGAACTGGGTGCGGGTCAGGATCGCGAGGCCGACCAGCACGCCGCCGAGCGCCAGCGAGCCGGTGTCGCCCATGAAGATCTTCGCGGGCGGGGCGTTCCACCACAGGAAGCCGAACACGCCGCCGAGCACGGCCGCGGCGACCACCGCGAGGTCGAGGGGGTCGCGGACGCTGTAGCAGTTGGGGGCGAGGGCGGCGGCGCAGCTGTTGCGCAGCTGCCAGTTGCCGATGATCACGTAGGCGGCCAGCACCATGCCGGCCGGGCCCGCGGCGAGGCCGTCCAGCCCGTCGGTGAGGTTCACGCCGTTGGACATGGCCGCGATGAGCAGCAGCGCCCACAGCACGAACAGGTACGGGCCGATCGAGGGGCCGAAGTCGCGCAGGAAGGACAGGTGGGGGTCGGCGGGGGTGACCTGGTAGCCGTTGGGGAAGTTCAGCGACCCGACGGCGAACACGACGCCGACGAGGATGATCCCGACCATCTTGGCGCCGCTGCGCAGGCCGAGGCTGCGCTGCTTGAACACCTTGATGTAGTCGTCGACGAAGCCGACGAGGCCGAGGCCCGTCATCAGGAACAGCACGAGGACGCCGGAGATCGTCGGCTCCTCGCCGGTGACCAGGTGCGCCGCGGCGTAGCCGACGAGCGCGCCGACGATGAACACCGCCCCGCCCATCGTGGGGGTGCCGCGCTTCTTGAGGTGCGCCTCGGGGCCCTCGTCGCGGATCATCTGGCCGTAGCCGAGCCGGTTGACGATCCGGATCCACACCGGCGTGCCGACCACCACGAAGACCAGCGCGATCCCCGCGGCGATGATGATGTTGGTCATCGGGCGGCCTCCGCCAGCAGCGCCTCGGCCACCCGTTCCAGCCCGGCCACGCGCGAGCCCTTCACCAGCACGACGTCCCGCGGCGCGAGCCGCTCGCTGAGCACGGCCACCGCCGCGCCGACGTCATCCACCTGTACGCACTCTCCCGTCCATGACGCCACCTGCCCGGCCCCTTCGGCCATCGCCGCCGCGTTCGCGCCCACCACGACGAGCCCGGCGATCCCGCTGCGCGCGACATGCTGCCCGATCTTGGCATGTTCCGCCACGGAGGCGTCGCCGAGTTCGGCCATCTCGCCCAGCACCGCGAAGGCGCGCCGCCCGCGGGCCATGTGGACCAGCACGTCCAGCGCGGCGAGCGTCGAGTCGGGGTTGGCGTTGTAGGCGTCGTTCACCACGGTCACCCCGTCGGGCCGCTCGGTGACCTCCATCCGCCACCGGCTGACCGGCACCGCCGCCGACAGCGCCCCGGCGACCGCGTCCGGCGCCAGCCCGGCGGCGCGCGCGGCGGCGGCCGCGGCGAGCGCGTTCGGGACGGCGTGCGACCCGTGCAGGCGCAGCGCGACCGGCGCCGACCCCTCCGGGGTGACGAGGGTGAACCGGGCCCGGCCCTGCTCGTCGAGCGTCTCGCCGGTCGCGCGGACGACCGCGTCCGGGCCGCGGCCGAACGTCACGACCTCGCCCCGGGTGCGGGACGCCATCGCGGCGACCAGCGGGTCGTCGGCGTTCAGGACGGCCGTGCCGCCCGGCGGCACCGCCTCGACGATCTCGCCCTTGGCGCGGGCGATGTTCTCCCGGCCGCCGAACTCCCCGACGTGCGCGGTGCCGACGTTCAGCACCACCCCGACGTCGGGCCGGGCGATCCCGGTCAGGTAGGCGATGTGGCCGATGCCGCGCGCGCCCATCTCCAGCACGAGGTGGCGGGTGCCCGCGTCGGCGCGCAGCGCGGTGAGCGGCAGCCCGATCTCGTTGTTGAACGAGCCCGGCGGGTGCACCGTCGGCCCGGCGCGGCCCACCACCTGCGCGATGAGGTCCTTGGTGGAGGTCTTGCCCGCCGAGCCGGTCACCGCGATGACCGTGAGGTCGGGGAGCCGCTCCAGCAGGCCCCTGGCCAGCCGTCCGAGCGCCTCCTGGACGTCGGCCGCGACCACGCACGGCCCCTCGACCGGGCGCTGCGCCAGCACCGCGGCGGCCCCGGCGGCCAGCGCCCCGGCCGCGAAGTCGTGCCCGTCCGCGCGCTCGCCCTTGAACGCCGCGAACAGCGCCCCGGGCTCCACCGCGCGGGAGTCGATGACCACGGGGCCGCTCACCACGACGTCCGGCGGCCCGTGAAGGGCGCCCCCCGTGATCTCCGCGATCGTCGCCAGCGGAAGTGGGATCACGCCTGCGTCCCGTCCCCTCTAGTCCCTTGTCTCCGGCTTCGCAGCGCCGCGCGGACGACCTCGCGGTCGTCGAACGGATGGGTCTCGCCCGCCACGCTCTGCCCCTGCTCGTGGCCCTTGCCCGCGACGACGACGACGTCACCGCGGCGGGCCCGGCCGACGGCCAGCCCGATCGCGGCGGCGCGGTCGGGCTCCACGACGATGTGCGCGCGCTCGGGCTGCGGCACCTTGAGCCCGCCCTCGACCATAGCGGCGAGGATGGCCAGCGGATCTTCCGACCGCGGGTTGTCGTTGGTGAAATACGCCATGTCGGCCAGCCGGGCGGCGGCCTCCCCCATGAGCGGCCGCTTGCCGCGGTCGCGGTCGCCGCCGCAGCCGAGCACCACCGTGAGCTCGCCCTCGGTGACGGGCCGCAGCGCGGTCAGCACGGCCTCGACCGCGCCCGGCTTGTGCGAGTAGTCGACGAGGGTGACGAAGTCCTGGCCCTCGTCGACGCGCTCCAGCCGGCCGGGGACGCCGGGCAGCGACCCGACGCCGCTGACGGCCGCCTGCAGCGTGATGCCGGCCTCGACCAGCGCCACGATCGCGGCGAGCGCGTTGGCGACGTTGAACGGCCCGGCGAGCCGGACCTCCGCGTCCGCCTCGATGCCGCCCGGCCCCACCACGCGGAACACGCTGCCGTCGGCGCCGACGCGCACGTCCTCGGCGCGCCAGTCGGCCGCCGGGTCCCCGGACGGGGAGAACGTCGTCGTCGGCACCGCGGCGATCTCCAGCAGCTCGCGGCCGTAGTGGTCGTCGAGGTTGACCACGCCGACGCGGGAGTACTCGGGGGTGAACAGCCGCGCCTTCGCCAGGAAGTAGTCCTGCATGGTGGGGTGGTAGTCCAGGTGGTCCTGGGAGAGGTTCGTGAACACCGCGACCTCGTAGCGGGCGCCGCCGACGCGGCCCTGCACGAGCGCGTGGCTGGACACCTCCATCGCGGCGGCGCCGACGCCGCGCTCGCGCATCATCGCCAGCAGCGCGTGCAGGTCGGTCGACTCCGGCGTCGTCAGCGCGCTCGGCACCACCTCGCCGCCCACCCGGATCTCGACGCCGCCGACCAGGCCCGTCTCGATCCCGGCGGCGCGCAGGCCCGCGTCCACCAGGAACACGGTGGTGGTCTTGCCGCTGGTGCCGGTGACGCCGATGAGCGTGATGTCCCGCCCCGGCTCGCCGTAGACCCAGGACGCGGCCTCGCCGAGCCGCGCGCGGACGTCGGCGACCACGAGGACCGGCAGGCCCGCCGCCGCGGCCCGGTCGTACCCGGCCGGGTCGGTGAGGACCGCCGCCGCGCCCGCGTCGGCGGCCTGGCCGGCGAACTGGGCGCCGTGCGCGCGGGCGCCGGGCAGCGCCGCGTAGACGTCGCCGCGGCGCACCGCCCGCGAGTCGTGCGTGATGCCCGTGACCGACGTGTCGTCCCGTCCGTCCCATTCGATCCCGAGGAGCTCCGCGAGCCCGCTCAGCGGACGGGCCGGATTGGTGGTCGGACGCATGGCTGTTCTTTCGGTGCTCGCGGAACGGGACTGGTGGGACACGGGTGGTGGACTCACAGGCGAGGAGGGTACTCGCTGCGCTCAGTCTCGGGCGTGGATCTGGATGATCGGCGGTCGGCTCCCCGTCGGCGGGATCTTCTCGGACTGCAGCGCGAAGCTCATCACGTCCTTGAAGACCGGAGCGGCCGCATCGCCACCATAGTGGCTGCCGCGCTTCGGGTTCTGCAGGACGACCTGCACGACGAGCTGCGGGTCGTCCGCCGGGGCGAATCCCGCGAAGGACGCGGTGTAGCCGCCGCCCTTGTAGCAGCCGCATCGCGGGTTGACGTTCTCGGCGGTGCCGGTCTTGCCGGCGACGCGGTAGCCCGGGATCTGGGCCTTGGGGGCGGTGCCCTCGTCGGTGGTGACGCCCTCCAGCATGTCGCTGATGTCACGGGCCGTCTTGGCGCTGATGACCTGCTTGCGCGCGGGCGCCGGCGCCGGCGTGAACGCGTCGTCCTCGCCGACGGTGCCCTCGACCAGGGTGGGCGCGACGCGGACGCCGCCGTTGGCGATTGTCGCGTACACGCTCGCCATCTGCACCGCGTTCACCGACGCGGTCTGCCCGAACGCGATCGAGTACCGGTCGGTGCCCGACCATTTGGCCGGCGGCGGCAGCAGGCCGGACGTCTCGCCGGGCAGCGGCAGGCCGGTCCGCTGGCCGAACCCGAAGTCGCGGAGCGTCCCGTAGAGCTGCTGGGAGCTGATGCTCTCGCTGGCCATGATGGTGCCGACGTTGCTGGACTTGGCCAGCACCCCTGCGAACGTGAGCCGCTCGGGCGCGTGCGGGTGCGAGTCGTGGAACTCGACGTCGTACTTCCGGATCTTGTCGGGCACGGTGTAGGGGGTGCTCTTGGTGACGCCGCCGTGCTCCATGACGGCGGCGGCCGTGACGACCTTGCCGGTGCTGCCGGGCTCGTAGGCGTTCTGGACGAGCGGGCTGCCCCACCGGGACCGGTCGGAGTCGCCGTAGCTGTTCGGGTCGAACCCGGGCGCCGAGGCCATCGCGAGCAGCTTCCCGGTGCGCGGGTCCATGACGATGACGCTGCCGCTCTCGGCGCGGGTGGCCTTGACCTGCTTCTCGATGGCCTCCTGCGCCTTGAACTGCAGGTCGCGCTGGAGCGTGAGGCGGACGCCGCGGCCGGGCACGGAGGGGCGCTTCTGGTCCTCGCCCATGGGGATGTGCTGGCCCTCCAGGCTGATCTCCACCCGCTGCCAGCCCTCGCGGCCGGCGAGCACGTCGTTCATCGAGCTCTCCAGGCCGGCGGCGCCCTTGCCCGTGTCGTTCACGAACCCTATGACGCTCGCGGCCAGCGAGTCGTTGGGGTATTCGCGGCGGTATTCCGGAAGAGTTCCGATTCCGGGGAGGTCCCAGGAGGTGATGAGCCGGGCCTGGTCGGGGCGGACCCCGTGCGCCAGGTACACGAACCGGGTGTCGGGCTTGCTGACCTGCTTCATCAGCGTCGCCGGGTTCAGGCCGAGCGTCGGGGCGAGCGCGTTCACCACCGCCTGCCGCCGGCCGTCCTCGATCAGCGACGGGTCGGCGTAGATGGCGCGCGCCTCCACCGTCATGGCGAGGGGATGGCCCTGGGCGTCGGTGATGTCGCCGCGGACGGCGGGCAGCTCGATCTCCTGCATCCGCTGCCGCATCGCCTCCGCGGTGTACTTGCCGGACTCGATCGTCTGCAGCTGGACGAGGCGCCCGGCGAACAGCGACAGCAGGAACGCGACGGCGAGCAGGCCGACGTTGAGCCGCTTCATCGGGTCGCGGCGGTTGAACGGCACGCGGGGGCGCGGCACCCGGCCCGGCGGGCGCGGCCCGGAACCGCCGGGGCGCGGCCCGCGCGGGCCGCCGCCGGAGCGCGCGGCGCTCTTGCCGGGCGCGGTGCCCGCGGGCGCCTTCTTGCGCGCGGGCCTGCCGGTGGACGCGCCCTTCGGCGGCTCCGTGCGGGACGCCGTTTTGCGGTCGGCGGCCTTGCGGCCGGCGGTCTTCCGGTCGGACGCCTTGCCACTGGACGCCTTACTACCGGCCGCCTTGCCGCTGGACGCCTTGTTACCGGGCGCCTTGCGGTCGCCCGTCCTGCCTTCTCCGGACTTGCGCGGCGTCTCGCGGCGGGGGGCGGAGCCCGTCCCGCCGCGCGCGGGACGGCGGGGCGCGCCGCCCTTGCCGCCCGGCCGTCCCGCGCCGTCGGCCCGCCCGCCGGGGGCGCGCGGAGTGCCGCCTGCCGGAGGCCCGGACGCGCGCGCCGCGCCCGGGCCGCTCTTGTCGTCCCGCCCGGCCGAGCCCCGGGAGGCCCTGCCCTCCGGCCCGCGCCGCCGGCCGGGCGGAGGGCCGGCGGCCCCGGGTCCCGGCCGTTTCGTCATGGTCTCCCCCGCTCCCCGCGGCCGCGCCGTGTCACGGCGTCCCGTTCCCGGCCCGCGCGCCGGTGCCCTGGCGCGCGCCGGTGTCGGCCGGCGGCCGCACGCCGTCGCCGGGCACCACGGTGCCGGGGACGCCGAGCACGCCCGCGGCGCCCGCCGACGCGGCGGCCGCCTGCGGGACGGGCCGGATCTTCCCGGCGCCGGGCCGGCCGGTCTCGGTGTCGAAGAAGGCCGGGTCCTCGGCCTCCTTCATGCCGAGCGCCCTGGCCTTGCGCGCCAGCCCCGCCGGCGAGCCCTCGCGGGCGATCTCCTCCTCGTACGCCTGGCGCTGCTGCTCCAGCTGCTTGTTGCTCTGCTGGAGCCGCGTCAGGGTGAACGCGTCCTTGGCGAGGACGGTGTTGAGCAGCAGCAGGCTCACCAGCGCGCCGCCGAGCAGCCCGACGATGAGCAGCACGAACGGCGCGCGCGGCGCGGGCCGTCCGGCCGCGGCCGGACGTGCCCGGACCGCCGCCTTCGCCTTCGCGCCGCCCGCCGCCTTCGCGGGCGCGGCGGCCGTGCCCTTGCCCGCCGCGGTCTTGGCCGGGGCCTTGCCCGCGGCCTTGGCCGGGGCCTTGGCCTCCGTCTTCGGCGCGGCCGCGGCGGGAGCCTTCGGCGGGGCCGTCGCCGTCGCGCCCCGCGCCGCGGGCCCCGGCGCCGCCGTCCTCTTCTTCTTCGGCGCCTTGGTCGGCGGGCGCCTGCTCGTCGTCGTCATGTCGCCTCCCGGACCCGCTCCGCGGCGCGCAGCCGCACCGATCCGGCCCGTGGGTTGGTCGTGGTCTCCGCGTCGGACGGCAGCTCGGCCCCGCGCGTCAGGAGCCGGAACCTCGGCTCGTGCTCGGGCAGCGGGACGGGCAGGTCCGGCGGGGTGGTGTCGGCCGCCTGGGCGGCGAGGACCTGCTTGGTGATGCGGTCCTCGAGGGAGTGGTAGGACAGGACGGCGACCCGGCCCCCGACCGGGAGCGCGTCCAGTGCGGCGGGCAGGGCCCGGCGCCAGCTGTCGAGTTCGCCGTTCACCTCGATGCGCAGCGCCTGGAAGGTGCGCTTGGCCGGGTTGCCGCCGGTGCGGCGGGTCGCGGCCGGGATGGCGGTGCGGACGAGGTCGGCGAGCCGGCGGGTGGAGTCCAGCGGGGCGCGCTCGCGCTCGCGCACGATGGCCGAGGCGATCCGCTGGGCGAACCGCTCCTCGCCGTACTCGCGCAGGATGCGGGCGAGCTCGGCGGGCGGGTAGCCGTTGACGACCTCGGCGGCGGTGAGGCGCTGGGTGCGGTCCATCCGCATGTCGAGCGGCGCGTCGTAGGAGTAGGCGAAGCCGCGGTCGGCCTCGTCGAGCTGCGGGGAGGACACCCCGAGGTCGAACAGGACGGCGTCCACCGCGCGCACGCCGGTCCGGCGCAGCACCGCCGGAATCTCGTCGTAGACGGCGTGCTCCAGCGTGACCCGGTCGCCGAACGGCGCGAGCCGGCGGGCGGAGCGCTCCAGCGCGAGGGTGTCGCGGTCGAGGCCGATCAGCCGCAGCCGCGGCACGGCGCGCAGCATCGCCTCGGCGTGGCCGCCCATGCCGAGCGTGGCGTCCAGGTAGACGGGGTCGCGGCCCGTCACCGCCTCGGCGGCGGGGACGAGGAGCTCGAGGATGCGGCAGAGCATCACCGGCACGTGGCCGCTGCCGGCCCCCCGGTCGCCGGCGGGCACGCCGGCCTCCTCGGACGCGTGGTCGCCCACGTCCATGGTTCACCCCCCTGTACTGCCACTTCGCTCGCGGACTGCGTGGCATCGCCGGACCTGACCGTTCCGCGCCCCCGGCGGCGGCCTCGCCCGGCCAGGTCCCCATCCGCTGCCCTAGAGGAAGATCACCGCGTTTCCGCGGGGGGTCGCCGTCTGGCACCGGGGAAGCTGCGCCAGCTGGCTCGGAGAGCGGCTGGAGACCTGGCCGAACGTGGGCCATAGCCGGTCAACGGACCGACGAGTCATTCGCTCAGAGGATCCCTGGCAACACCTCCTCCGAGACGTCGGAGAACGTCTGCTCCTCCTGCTCCAGGTAGGTCTCCCATGCCTGGGCGTCCCAGATCTCCAGGCGCGTGTTGGCCCCGATGACCGCGCAGTCGCGGGTGAGCCCCGCGTACTTGCGCAGGGGAGGAGGAATCGTGACGCGGCCCTGCTTGTCCGGTACCTCGTCGGAGGCACTGGCGAAGAAGACCCGGCTGTAGCTCCGGACCGCCTTCTCCGTGACCGGCGCGGCACGCAGAGCCTCGGTAATCCGCTGGAACTCCGCCATGGGGAAGACGTACAGGCAGCGTTCCTGGCCCTTCGTGATCACCAATCCCCCCGACAGCTCCTCGCGGTACTTCGCCGGCAGGAACAGCCGTCCCTTGTCGTCGAGGCGCGGTGAATGGGTGCCGAGGAACACCGGCCCCACCTCCCGCGCCGCATGGGGTGCTACCGCCCCCACGGCGCCCCACTCTACTCCACTCTTCCCCACCGTCAACAAGAAAAACACCTCCCACGGACGAATTCCGCGCGCGAAACCGCAGGTCAGAGAGGGTGGTGTGAGGTGGGGCCCGCCGGCGCCCCCACCGCGCGCCGGACCGGCCGCGGGCACCCGCCGCCGCGGTTCCGGGCGCCGCGGGGCGCGGTGGATGATCGTGGTGGAGCGAAGTGGCGGACGGCGACCGGCGTGCGCTGTCCGCCCCGTGCAGCACAATGGGCTCGCGTTCCCCATGAACATCGCGGCGGGCGTTCCGACGACGTACTGTCGGGTGGGACGGCTGAGGAGGGTTTGGTGGCAGTAGGCACGCACGGAGAGTCGTTCATGGAGACCGACCCACCGGCTCCCCACCCGGCCCGGCGGCGCGCCTCGGGAGGCGAGGGGTCCGGCCGCGGGCTCGACGGGCTCGCCCATGTCGCGAACAAGATCCGGGACGCGGTGGAGTCGGTCATCGAGGGCAAGCCCTCGGTGGTGCGGCTCGCGCTCACGGTGCTGCTGGCGGAGGGGCACCTGCTGATCGAGGACGTGCCCGGGGTCGGCAAGACGATGCTGGCCAAGGCGCTCGCGCGCTCGGTCGACTGCTCGGTGCGGCGCGTCCAGTTCACCCCGGACCTGCTGCCCAGCGACATCACCGGGGTCAGCGCCTACAACCAGGAGCTGCGCGAGTTCGAGTTCAAGCCGGGCCCGGTGTTCGCCAACATCGTGGTCGGCGACGAGATCAACCGGGCGTCCCCGAAGACGCAGTCGGCGCTGCTGGAGTGCATGGAGGAGCGGCAGGTCACGGTCGACGGCACCACCTACGCGCTGGAGCCGCCGTTCATGGTGATCTCCACGCAGAACCCGGTGGAGATGGAGGGCACCTACCCGCTGCCGGAGGCGCAGCGCGACCGGTTCACCGCCCGCATCTCGATGGGGTACCCCGACGCCGCCGCCGAGATGGAGATGCTCGACACGCACGGCCAGGCGTCCCCGCTCGACCGGCTCGCCCCGGTCGCGCACGCCGCCGACGTCCGCGACCTCATCGAGGTGGTGCGGCGCCAGCACGTCGCGCCGGCCGTGCGGCAGTACGCGATCGACCTCGTCTCCGCCACCCGCAAGCACCCCGAGCTGCGGCTCGGCGCGTCCCCCCGGGCGACGCTGCACCTGGTGCGGGCGGCGCGCGCGTACGCGGCGCTCGACGACCGCGACTACGTCGTCCCCGACGACGTCCAGGAACTCGCCGTCCCCGTCCTCGCGCACCGGCTGCTGCCGACGCCGGAGGCGCAGGTGGAGCGGCGCCGCCCCGAGCAGGTCGTCGCCGAACTGGTGAAGCGGCTGCCGGTGCCCTCCCCCGGGAAGTGACCCGTGCGACGCGCGCTCGCCGGCCTCACCACGCGCGGGCGGTCCTTCGTGGCCGCCGGCGCGACCGCGATCGTGTGCGCGGTCGTCCTCGGCGAGCGCGACCTGCTGCGGGCCGGGGTCCTCGTGCTGGTGCTGCCGCTGCTGTGCATGCTCGCCGTGTCGCGGACGCGGTACCGGCTCGCGTGCGCGCGTCGGCTGGAGCCGGCGCGGCTGCCGGTCGGCCGGGAGTCCCGCGTCGACCTGCGGCTGGAGAACGTGTCACGGCTGCCGAGCGGGCTGCTGATGGTGGAGGACCGGGTCCCCTACGCGCTCGGCGGCCGGGCCCGGTTCGTGCTGGAGCGGATCGAGCCGCACGGCTCCCGGCAGCTCGGCTACCGGATCCGCTCGGACGTGCGCGGGCGCTACCGCGTCGGGCCGCTGACGGTCCGGCTCGCCGACCCGTTCGGGATGGTGGAGCTGGTGCGCTCGTTCAGCCTGTCCGACACCCTCACCGTGACGCCCGCGATCGTCCCGCTGCCGCACAGCCGGCTGTCGGGCGCCTGGACGGGCGGCGGCGACAGCGTCGCCCGCGCGGTCTCCGCCGCCGGTGAGGACGACGCCGCCCCGCGCGAGTACCGGCACGGCGACGACCTGCGCCGCGTGCACTGGCGGTCCACCGCCCGGCACGGCGAGCTGATGGTCCGGCGCGAGGAGCAGCACTTCCAGAGCAGCGGGACGCTGTTCCTCGACACCCGCCGCACCGCGCACTGGGGCGAGGGGCTGAGCGGCACGTTCGAGCAGGCCGTGTCGGCGACCGCGTCGATCGGCGTGCACCTCGTCCGCACCGGGATGAGCCTGCGGTACGTCACCGACGCCGGTGAGGCGCTGCCGGCCGCGCCGTCCGAGGGCGCGTTCGAGGGGCTGCTGCTCGACGCGCTCGCCGTGGCGCACCGGTCCAAGGGCGGGTCGCTGTCGGCGGGCCTGACCGCGCTGCGCGGCGGCGGCGGCCGGGAGGGCGAGGGCCTGGTGGTCGCCGTGTTCGGCACGCTGACCGCCGCGGAGGCCCGCTCGGTCGCCGAGGTGCGGGGCGGCACCGGCACGCGCGTCGCGGTGCTGGTCGGCGGCGGGCCCGCCGCTCCGGCGGACGGCGCGGCCCCGGACGCGGCGGCGGGGCTGCTGCGCGCGGCGGGCTGGCGCGTGCTGCCCGTCCGGACCGCCGCCGAGCTCGCACAGGCGTGGACGACCGCCGGCAAGGCCGGCGAAGACTTCGTCAGGGACGGTGCATGAGGATCCGGATGACGGCCATGGCCGGGCTGGCGACGCTCGCCGGCTCCTTCGGCCTCTACCCGCTGTTC
This sequence comes from Actinomadura geliboluensis, assembly GCF_005889745.1. Lineage (GTDB taxonomy): Bacteria > Actinomycetota > Actinomycetes > Streptosporangiales > Streptosporangiaceae > Spirillospora > Spirillospora geliboluensis. The sequence goes on along the minus strand of NZ_VCKZ01000125.1, from coordinate 1,930 downwards.
GAGCAGGCCGGCTGGTTCTGGGCTGGGTTCGGCGCGGTGCTCGCGGTCGCCGGCGGCGGGATGCTGTCCCGGCGGCTGCGGCTGCCCGCGCCGATGAACCTCGTGTTCGGGCTGGCCGCGCTGCTGCTCTACCTCGACCTCGTGTACGCCGCCGACAAGGCGTGGCTGGTGTTCGTGCCGTCGCCGGAGTCGCTGCGGCACCTCGGCGACCTCGCCGCGGACGGCTGGCAGGCCGCGAACCGGTACGCGGCACCGGTCCCGCCGCTGCCGGGCATCGCGATGCTGACCGCCGCCGGCATCGGGCTGGTCGCGACGCTGGTCGACCTGCTCGCCGTCCGGCTGCACCGCACCGCGCCCGCCGGGCTGCCGCTGCTGGCCATGTACAGCGTGCCCGCCGCGGTCCGGGAGGACGGCGTCGGCTGGCTGGCGTTCGGCGCGGGCGCGCTCGGCTTCCTCGGCCTGCTGATGGCCGACGCCCGCGAGAAGGTCGGCGGATGGGGCCGGACGGTCACCACCCACCGGCGGCCCCGCGAGGTCCCGCTGGCCGGCGCCGACCCGGGCCCGGCCGAGGGCGCCGCTCCGCCCGACGCGACGCCGCTGGCGGTGAGCGGCCGCCGGATCGCGGTCGGCGCGGTCGCCGTCGCGGTGCTGCTGCCGGCCGCGGTGCCGGGCCTGGAGCCGCGCGGCATGTTCGGCCTCGGCAACGGCGGCAACGGCGGCACCCGCACCGTCACCACCCCCGACCCCCTCGTCAGCCTGAAGCGGGAACTGACCCGGCTGGACGACTCGGTCGTCCTCACCTACCGGACCGACGACCCCGACGGCCCCGACTACCTGCGCCTGTACGCCCTGGACCGGTTCGACGGCGACCGCTGGACCTACAGCCCCCTGAAGAGCAGCGGCAAGGACAAGGTGGCGGTCGGTCGGGCGCTCCCGCCCCCGCCGGGGCTGACCATGGGCCGGATGCACAAGGTGACCACCCAGGTGCGGGTGCGTCCCGAGGTCAGGAACATGACGTTCCTGCCGGTGCCGTACGCGCCGACCAGCGTGGCGATCAAAGGCGACTGGCGGGTGCACGCCTCGTCGCTGATGGTCTACTCGCTGCGCGACTCGGCGGGCGGCCGCTCCTACACCGTCGAGAGCCTGCGCGCCGACCCGACCAGCGGGCAGCTCGCCGCCGCGGCCGGCTACCCCGACGACATCGTCGCGCACTACACGGCGGTCCCCAAGAACATCCCGCAGGAGGTCAGACAGCTGGCCGAGCAGGTCACCGCCGGGTCGTCGACCGCGCTCGCGCAGGCCATCCGGCTGCAGAGCTGGTTCACCGTCGACGGCGGGTACACCTACGACCTGTCCGCGCCGGCGCCGCAGCACAGCAACGACCTCGTCGAGTTCCTGCTGCGCGGCAAGCGCGGCTACTGCGAGCAGTACGCCGCGTCGATGGCGCTGCTGGCCCGGATCCTCGGCATCCCGTCCCGCGTCGCGATGGGGTACACGCCGGGCAGCGAGGTCCGGCCGGGCGAATGGGTCGTCCGGTCGCGGGACGCGCACGCCTGGCCGGAGCTGTACTTCCAGGGCACCGGCTGGGTGCGGTTCGAGCCGACGCCGGCCGGCGCCGCCGGGCAGGGCACCGCCGTCGCCCCGTCCTACAGCCAGCCCGCCGTCAGCAGCGGCGGCGGGAGCGACAGCGCGGGCGCGCAGACGCCGGACAGCTCCGCCGCCGCCGGCGAGGCCACCGCGGCGCCCGGCGCGGGCGCCCGCCACCGCAACGACGAGGGCCCCGGCGGCGCCACCACCGCGCAGAACGACGAGGAGGACGGCTCCAGCGCCGTCCCCTGGCTGGCGGGCGCGGCGCTGGTGCTGCTGCTGATGGCCGTCCCGATGACACTGCGGATGATCACCCGCCGCCGCCGCTGGGCCGCGCTGGCCC
>NZ_VCKZ01000634.1 GCF_005889745.1 Actinomadura geliboluensis | reverse complement strand
GCCTTGGGGCGGCTTGGGGCCGGGATGGGTGGTGCAGGTGGCTGGGGCGTTCGGGTGCTGGAGGCGCTTGGGTCCCGGGTGGACGGGAGGTCAGGCTGAGAAGATGTGCCGGAGGCGCCAGTTGTTCTGGTCACGGCCGAGCTCCGCGACGGCCACGCCCTCGGCGCCGGTGACCCTTACCCGGTAGACCCTGCCCTCGTGGGGCGTGCCGTAGGTCTTCAGCACCTTCTCCACCGCGTAGCGCGCTCCTCGCCACTCGTACGCGGTGAGCCGTCCCGCCGGGTCGTGCTCCGTCCGGACCGGCTCGTTCAGCAAGTGCCCCATGCTGGGAGAGTAGCACGCGTTCGAACTGATGTTCGCAGGTCGGGCGGCTCTTTACGGTGCTGAGACCAGGCCGGTGAAGTGACTTGAAGCCCTGCCGCGCCGGGCGTGACGCGGGGGCCGGCCAGCGTCGGGTGCCGGTACGGAATCTACGGCGTGCGTGCGCCATGTAGATGGCAACACGCCCTGCGGCCGATCTCGTCCCGCGGTCGGGGACGTCCAGCACGGGACGAACTCGTTCTGGGGCCTGCGTGCGGGCGGCGGACAGGGTTTGGAGGCGGTCATCCACAGGCTGTGGGAAAACTCTGCGCACATCTTCTCCCCCCTTGCAGCAGGCTGTCCGGAGGCCGCGTCCACAGGCGGATCCCCAGAACAGCCGGGCTTTCCACGGTCTGCACGGCGCGTCTGACGCCGTTCCCTCCATCGTCCACAAGGTCGGGCCGCCGATCACAGAATCCACAACCTGTGGATAACTTCCGTGCACAACCTGGGTGCGACCGGCCGACTCTGCGTCCACCATTCTTCCCCAGGTCGCCCCCAACCGGTGCGACCAGTTGTCCACGTCGTGGAAAACCCGCTGACCAGGGAGAAGGGCCATCCTCGGGCACCTTTGCCCACACCCCGTTCACAGCCTGTGGGTGAAGGTCCTCCACAAGCACGTCGCGTCGGTGGACAACACTGCCCACCGGAAATCCCCAGCTGTGTCCCCAGCCGAGAGCCCTCAGGCAGGGAGAGCGTCCTCTAGGTCGGCGAGGCGCCGTAGATCGTCTACCTGGGCGGACGGGTCCTCGACCGAAACGCTGCGGGCATCGGTGAGGAGCGTGCGCGCGCGGGCCCAGTCCTCCATGTGGACGGCGGCGTCAGCTCGCAGGACCAAGGCTCTGAGTCGTTCGGACGGGGTCAGGGGCTCGTCCGAGTTCAGCAGGTGGTCAAGGATCCGGGCCGCGGCACGATGGTCCCCCTTCGAGTCGCCGCCGAGCAGGGCGGCCATGTGGAGTGCCTTGGCCACCGGCTCGGTCGGTATGGGCGCGTGCTCCAGGTCGTCCGAGATCGGCTGGCCGATGCGGAGTTGGAGCCCGTCCGGGTCACTGAGAAGGAACTGCCGGACCCCGTAAGTCATGTCCCGCACCGCGCTGATCCTGGGAAGCCCCCGCGTGGGAACCCGGCCGAGCGACTTCTTGAGCCCGCCTCGGAACGCGTCATACAGGTCGTCCACGGCCGTGGTGGTGACGTAACACATGTTCATGGACGCCGCCGGGTCGTGTTTCCGCCACCCGAAGAAATGCAGCTCGAGGTCGCCCCGCCGGACCCCGAGATAGGGGTTGGGACGCGTCTGCCAGGACGTCTGCTCGAAGCCGAGGGCCCGGTAGAACTCCCAGGAAGCCTCGATCGAGCGGCACGGAAAGATCGGGATCGCCTTCTCGCTCATGCCCGGAGCGTAAGTCCGGTCGGCGCGCATAGTCAAACTTGACTACCGCCGATTCCAGGTCGGCGACGAGTCGGCCGTACGTGCGAGGCCGCCGCAGAGGATGATGATGTTGCTGCGTCATCGTGGGCCGAGGCCGGCGCCGCATCCGCGGGAAGATTCCGCCGCCGGCCCGAGGGCGAATCAGCCGCGAGAGTTTTCCACAGACTGTGGACAATGGAGGCCGGGAGGCATCGTGGACTTCAACGAGCACACCGCGACGGAGGCCGTCCAGAACAGTTTCCGCGAGACCCCGGACCCGCGCCTCCGGGAACTGCTCGACGCGCTCACCCGCCACGTGCACGCATTCGTCCGTGAAACCAGGCCGTCCGTCCGGGAGTGGGAGCAGGCGATCGAGTTCCTCACCGCCGTGGGGCAGACCTGCACTGACACACGGCAGGAATTCGTCCTGCTGTCGGACGTGCTGGGCGTCTCAATGCTCGTGGAGACCCTCAACGAGCAAGAAGGGGGGACGGAGAGCACCGTCCTGGGGCCCTTCCACATGGTCGAATCGCCGCAGCACGCGCTGGGCGACAGCATCGATCTGGTGGGCGAAGCCGAACCCTGCGTGGTGTCCGGACGCGTCCTCAACGCCGATGGAGCGCCGCTGCCGCACGCGCAGGTCGATGTCTGGCAGTGCGATGAGAAGGGCTTCTACGACGTCCAGCAGCCCGGTTCGCAACCGCCCGGCAACGGCCGCGGGCTTTTCCGGACCGACGCCGAGGGACGCTTCCGTTTCCGCACCGTCCTGCCCAGCCATTACCCGATCCCCACGGACGGCCCGGTCGGTCGGCTGCTCAATGCGACCCGCCGGCATCCCTACCGTCCCGCCCACATCCATTTCATCGTCCAGGCGGACGGGTACGTGCCACTGACGACGCACATCTTCGTCGCGGGAAGCCCCTATCTGGACTCCGACGCCGTCTTCGCCGTCAAGCAGAGCCTCATCGTCGACTTCGCCCGCTCGGACGACGAGGAGGCCGCTGAGCGCGCCGGCGTCCGGGCGCCCTTCCGCCACGCCGAGTTCGACCTCGTCCTGAGCAGTGAACCGGCATAACGCATCGGCAGAATGTGCGGATGTCCACCATGACCCTCTGGCGTCCGGTCGGTCCCGCCGAGCTGGAGCTGCTGCGCGCCGCGGACTGGCGTGCCTGGCCCCCGCGCCTCCCCGACCAGCCGATCTTCTATCCGGTCCTCAACGAGGAGTACGCGATCAAGATCGCCCGCGACTGGAACGTCGCCGCGCACGGCTCGGGCTTCGTGACGAGGTTCCAGGTGGACGCGGCCTTCGCCGAGCGCTACCCCGTACGCCAGGCCGGCGGCCGCACCATCCTGGAACTCTGGGTCCCGGCCGAGGAACTGGAGGAGTTCAACGAGCACATCGTCGGCCGGATCGAAGTAGTCCACGAGTTCCACACAACGAAACCCGCCACCTGACCCCACTTATCCACAACCTGTGGAGAACCCCACCCGCACCTCTGGATAAGCCCCATCGCTCACAGGCCCCACAGGCGGCAACGCGCCACGCAATTCAGAGCACCACAATGTGACGCAAGGCACAGGACCCCGCTAGCCGCAACCGGCAGGGGGGCGTGGGGG
>NZ_VCKZ01000633.1 GCF_005889745.1 Actinomadura geliboluensis | reverse complement strand
GCGCCGAAGTCTGGCCGCCCTTGCCGCCCTGGCCCTGTCCGTCCCCCTGCTCACCGCGTTACAGGCCCCCGCCCACGCGGACGAACTCTCCCTCTCCAACTTCCAGCTCCGCCCGAACTCCTACGGCACCGACCTGCAGACCCGCGCCGACAACCTGCCCCTGGTCAAGGCCACCGTCACCGACATCATGAACGACCTGAACCGGCGGGACGACAATCCCACCGGCAACGGCACCGCCTGCGAGCCCGCCGCCATCGCGGAGAGCGGCCCCCGTCCCACGATCGGCCGGAGCATGTGCTTCCAGGACGACGACAGGGACACCGGCCAGTGGTACCCGCAAGGCGTCACGACCGTCGCCGACATGCAGGCCGACCAGGAGTGGGGCAACGGCTACCAGCCCGTCCTCGTCAGCTGGTACGACCACAACGACAACGGCGACGGCATGGTCAAGGGCGTCCGCATCAGCTTCATGGACCCGAACACGGGCGCCTACCGGCACGTCCTGCTCGTGTACCCGCGGGCCGACGGCGACTACGACACGGTCAGGGTGTCGGAGGACCCCGCCACCAGCGACTACAACAAGGCGCTGCACGCCGGCGGCATCCTCTGGTACGGCAACTACCTGTTCGTCGCGGACACCGCCCGCGGCTTCCGGATGTTCGACATGCGCCGCATCTACGACCTCGGCGCGTCCCCGAACGGAACCACGAGCGGCGCCGACAAGGTCGGCCTCTACGGCGACACCTACTACGGCTACGGCTACCGCTACGTCATGCCGCAGGTCGGCTCCTGGACGCGCACGGCCGCGACCGGCACCGCGTGCTCCTACTCCGACCAGTCGCCGAACTACTCCTACGTCTCCCTCGACCGCAGCGGCACCGACCACCTCATCGCGGGCGAGTACTGCGCCGGGCCCGAAGAGGCCAACGGCCGGGTCGCCGCCTGGCCGATCTCCGGCGCGTTCGACGGCAACAACAACCTGATCATGGACACGGCCTACCGCTGGAACGCCGACGTCGCGCACAAGCTGCCGGACAGCAACGTCCAAGGCGCGACCCGCTTCAACGGCCGCTGGTACCTGAGCCGCAGCCACGGCGAGAACACGGCCGGAGACCTCATCACCACGGAGCCGGCGAACTCCTCCACCGTCAACCTGGTGATCGACAGGAAGCAGCCGCTGAGCATCGGCCCCGAGGACCTCTCCCACTGGCAGAGCGGTACCGACCCCGCCAACCCGCTGCTCGGCACGTTCTGGACCGTGGGCGAGCACCCCGGCAAGCGCATGGTCTACTCCGTCTACCCGACCTGACCCGCCCCGCGCCCGGCCGGGGGGACTCTCCGGCCGGGCGCGGCACGCACCTCGCACGAAAAGTACTTAAGCACGTCAGATTCCCCGCTTCTCCGGCGTCCCTAGCGTGGTGGTCACAAGCAAGGGCACGCACTAAGGAGAAGCACATGAGCGACGTCACCGAGCTGGTCCAGCGCTACCTCGCCGCCTGGAACGAGACCGACGCGGCCGCGCGGCAGGCCGTCCTGGCGGACGTCTTCGCCGAGGACGCCGTCTACACCGACCCGCTGGCGTCCGTCCAGGGCAGGGACGGGCTCGACGCCACCATCGCGGCCGTCCAGGCGCAGTTCCGCGGGCTGGTCTTCAGCCTCGGCGGCGCGGTGGACGCCCACCACGACATCGCGCGGTTCACCTGGCACCTGGGCCCGGAGGGCGGCGAGCCCGTCGTCATCGGCTTCGACGTCGCGGTGATCGGCGAGGACGGGCGCATCCGCCAGGTGCTCGGCTTCCTCGACCGGGTGCCGGCCGGAGTCTGACCGCCGCGGGGGGCGGGCCGCGACGGCCCGCCCCCGGCCCGCCCACGCAACCCGAGGAGGAACCGTGACCGCCTACGTCATCGCCCATCTGCAGGACGCCCCTCCGCACCCGGACATCGCGGACTACATCGAGCGCCTGCCGGGCACCTTCGCGCCGCACGGCGGCCGCTACCTCGTGCACGTCACCGCGCACGAGGTGCTGGAGGGCGGCTGGCCCGGAGCCGTCGTGATGATCGGCTTCCCCGGGATCGCCGAGGCGCGGGCCTGGTGGGACTCGCCCGCGTACCGGGAGATCGCACCGCTGCGCTCGCGGCACATCGAGGGCGACATCATCCTGGTCGAGGGCGTTCCCGACGGCTACGACCCGTCCCCCGCCGTGCGGGCCATGCGGGACGCGCTCGCCGCCGGTCAGGCGGGGACGTCGTAGTTGAACCCGAAGGCGCGCACACCGGTCTCCGTGCGGGGCCGGTGGCTCGTCCCCGGACCGAACGCCACATACGTACCGGGCCCGTGGACGAGGTCCCCCTCGATGAGTTCGCCGCGGACGACGAAGTACGCCTCGCCGTAGGTCTCGTGCACGTCCAGCCCCGGCCACTCGGCGCCCGGGGCCAGGTCGATCACCCACGTCCGGATGCCCGGCATGCCCGGCAGCATCCGGACGTGGACGCCGGGACCGAGCTCGACCGCCGGGACCCCATCGACGTCCACGGGCAGGATTTGCCCGGAAAGTACCTGTTCAGGAGCCGTCACGGGGGCAGCCTCTCACAGTCCGAGCAGGTCGGCGACGTCCTTCAGTTCGCCCCGGGAGGCGACGCCGAGCTTGGGATACGCCTTGTAGAGGTGGTAGCCGACCGTCCGGTGGCTGAGGAAGAGCTGCGCCGCGATGTCGCGGTTGGACAGGCCCCGCGCGGCGAGCCGGACGATCTGGAGTTCCTGCGGGGTGAGCGCGACGGCCGCGCCCCCGCCCCGGGCGGCACCTCGATCCGGGACACCGGTGGCGGTCAGCTCGCCGCGGGCGCGCTCGGCCCACGGACGCATGCCGAGCCGCTCGAAGACGTCCAGCGCGTCCTCCAGCCGCCCGCGCGCCTCAGCCTTGCGCCGCGCCCGGCGCAGCCACTCGCCGTAGAGCAGCGCGGTCCTGGCGTACTCCAGCGCACGGTCGTCCCGGTCGTGCAGGCTCAGAGCCTCGGTGTAGAACGACTCGGCCCGATCGTCGGCAGCGAGCAGCCCGCGGCAGCGCAGCACCAGCGCGTTCGCCCACGGCTGCCGCACCGACCCCGCCCACCGCTCGAACCGCTCCAGCGGCTCCACGGCACGCTCCGGCGCCCCGACCCGGACGGCCGACTCCACCAGGTCAGGGGTGGAACGGGTGGCGCAGATGTGGTGGCGCATCGGCTCGCGGGTCAGCCGCTCGAAACGGGCGAGCGCGGCCTCGGCACGGCCGAGCCCGAGGTCCAGCAGCCCGAGCGACCAGTGCGCCCACGGCGCGCCGGGCGAGACACCCCCGACGGCGGCCCCGGCGAGCCCCTCCTCGGCGTTGCGCCGGCAGTCGGCCTCCCGCCC
>NZ_VCKZ01000632.1 GCF_005889745.1 Actinomadura geliboluensis | reverse complement strand
GGCCGCGTCAGATGTGTATAAGAGCCAGGATCTGAGCCATCTGTCCGCGGTGCCGCGCGCTCAGGCGCGGCGCCGACACCCCCGTGTGGAGGTTCCCTCTTGACGCGCGCCAACATGGTGCGGGCGATACTGGCGTTCGCCGTACTCGCCACATCCTTCTACTTCGCCTGGTCGAAACCGGCCCGCCTCGGTCTCGACCTGCGCGGCGGCACCCAGATCGTCCTCGAGACCCAGGACTCGCAGACCACCAAGGCCGACCGCGAGTCGACCGACCGCGCCCGGGAGGTCCTGCACCGCCGCATCGACGCGCTCGGCGTCGCCGAGTCGTCCATCACCCGGTCCGGCGACAAGCGGCTGATCGTGGAGCTGCCCGACGTCCAGGACCCGACCCGCGCCACCGAGGCGATCGGCAAGACCGCGCAGCTCACCGCGCACCCCGTGCTGCCCAACACCGGCAAGGCCGAGAAGGGGCAGCAGCTGATCCCGGACGAGAGCGGGCAGCAGATCCTCATCGGCCCCGCCGCGCTCACCGGCGCCGGCATCGGCGAGGCGAGCGCCTCCTACGACGCGCAGAACCTCGGCGGCTGGGCCGTCAACGTCGACTTCAAAGGCAGCGGCGGCAAGACCTGGGAGAAGCTGACCGCCAAGGCCGCCTGCGCCGTCGGCGACGAGCGGCGTGTCGCGATCGTGCTGGACGGCAAGGTCATCTCCTCCCCGCAGGTCACCCAGAGCGTGCCCTGCGGCGTCGGCATCACCGGCGGCTCCACCCAGATCACCGGCGACTTCACCGCCGGCGAGGCCAAGGACCTCGCGGCCCTCATCCAGGGCGGCTCGCTGCCCGTCCCCGTGAAGATCATCGAGCAGCGGGTGGTCGGCCCGACCCTCGGCGACGAGGCCATCGACGCCAGCGCCAAGGCCGCGATCATCGGCATCATCCTGACCGGCCTGTTCATCGTGGCCGTCTACCGCATCGTCGGCTTCCTCGCCACGCTCGCCCTCGCCGGCTACGCGCTGATCTCCTACGCGGCGCTCGTCGCGATCGGGGCGACGCTCACCTTGCCGGGCCTCGCCGGTTTCGTCCTGGCCATCGGCATGGCGATCGACGCCAACGTGCTGGCCTTCGAACGGGCGAGAGAGGAACGGGCGGCGGCACCGGGCCGCAGCGCGCGCAACGCGCTCGCCATCGGCTTCAACAAGGCGTGGTCGGCGATCGCCGACTCCGCCGTCACCACGCTGCTCGCGGGCGGCCTGCTGTTCTGGCTGGCCTCCGGGCCGGTCCGGGGCTTCGGTGTCACGCTGACCATCGGTGTGCTCGCCTCCCTCGTCTCGGCGATGCTGCTGAGCCGCGTGCTCACCGACGCCGCCGCCGCCCGGATGCCCAAGATCATGAAGGGCCGGGCCGGCGGGCTGGCCGGCCCGGGGCGGATCCGCAACTGGCTGGAGAACAGCGGCCCCGACATCATGAAGCGCAGCCGGATGTGGATCGGGATCTCCGTGGTCGCGGTCGCCGTCGCGCTGACCGGGATCTTCGCCCGCGGGCTGAACTACGGCGTGGAGTTCACCGGCGGACGCCTCGTCGAGTACTCCACCAGCCAGCACGTCGACATCGACAAGGCCCGCGCGGCCGTCGCCGACGCCGGGTTCCCGCGCGCCGTCGTCCAGACCTCCGGCCAGGACGACATCTCCGTCCGCACCTCCGACCTGACCAACGAGGAGGAGAAGCGGATCCAGGAGGCGCTCGCGAAGGAGGGCGGCGGCGCGACCAAGCAGCGCGACGAGCTGATCGGGCCGAGCCTCGGCGACGAGCTGCGCAAGAACGCGCTGATCGCCCTCGGCATCGCGCTGCTCGCGCAGCTGGCCTACCTGACGATCAGATTCCGCTGGACGTTCGCGAGCGGCTCGGTCCTCGCGATGTTCCACGACATCACGATCGTCACGGGCGTCTTCGCCTGGCTCGGCAAACCGATCGACGGGGTCTTCCTCGCCGCGCTGCTCACCGTCATCGGATACTCGGTGAACGACTCCGTCGTCGTGTTCGACCGGATCCGGGAGCTGTGGGGGAACAACCCCAAGGGCCGGTTCGCCGACATCGCGAACCGGGGCACGCTGCAGACCGTCCCGCGCACGATCAACACCGGCATGGGCGCGCTGTTCATCCTCGCGGCCCTCGCGATCCTCGGCGGCGACTCGCTGACCGACTTCGCGATCGCCCTGCTGATCGGCATCGTCGTCGGGACGTACTCCAGCGTCTTCACCGCGACGCCGATCGCCGTCGTGCTGGAGCGCTTCGCGAAGGCCCCGCCGCCGCAGGGCAAGGCGAAGAAGCCCGTCCGCCGCACCGCGGACAGCTCCGGCGCCGTCGTGTAGCGCCCGCGTGCCGCCGGCGCCACCCGGCGCCGGCGGCACGCCCGCGCGGTCAGTGCGGGACGACGGATCGGTCGAGGAAGCCGTTCCGCCCCGTCACCAGGCAGATGATCAGCCGGTTGCCGGCCTCCCAGCCCAGCTTGTCGGGGCCCGCCCACGCCATGTCGGCGATGTCGAACGGCGGGTCCGACCGCCACACCTTGACCGCCTGCTCGGCGCAGCCTTCCAGCGCCTTCCGATCCATCTTCGCGGTCCCCGGGTACTTGCCGCCGGGCATCGTGTAGAAGGCGAGCACCTCGTACTCGTGCTTCTCGGTGCAGGGGACGAGGGGCTGGTAGCCCTCGTCGTCCCACTTCTTGACGCAGTCTCCCGGCTGGAGCTCCGGCGTGTACCGCTCCTTGGTCTCCATGGTCTGGTCGAGGGACGCCGGGAGCAGGCCGGAGCCGGTGTAGCGCATGACGCAGGTGGCGGCGTGGTCGCCGTCCTTCCACGCCGCCTCGTCCGGCGGCGCGACGTGGAGCCGGAGGTCCTTGCCGTAGCGGCTCTTCTCCAGGAACTGCGTCCGCTCGCGGCACACCGTCCACGCCCGGTTGCCGACCTCCTCCCGGCCCGGGAACGGCACGTCCGGCAGCTCCGCCTCGGCGCTGACCTCGCCCTGGTGCGGCGTGGTGCACGGCAGCGGCCGCACGAACATGCCGGCGGGGCTCTCCTCGAACTCGCTGAAGCAGTCGCCCGGCCGCATCGAGGTGACCGCGACCTTGCCGTCCGCACGGGCGGCGGGCACGGAGGTGTCGGGGGACAGCGGCCCGACGGTCACGACGACGGCGATGGCGGCGACCCAGGCCAGGGAGGCGGCGAGCCCGCCGAGGGCCAGGCCGGTGCCCTTCTCGCCCCGGCGCCCGGTCTGGACGAAGGCGGCGACGGCGAAACCGACCGCGAGCAGGACCATGCCGAGCAGGCCCGCGACGAGCGCGACGATCGCCCACCGGTTCGTTCGCGGCCGGGCCGCGGTGGGCGGCGCGGCGAGGGGCCCGGTGAGGGG
>NZ_VCKZ01000124.1 GCF_005889745.1 Actinomadura geliboluensis | reverse complement strand
CGCGCTGCTGGAGTCGAGGACGAGCGGGCGCGGCCAGGTCGTCGACGCCGCCATCGTGGACGGCGCCGCGCACCTGTCCACGTTCATCCACTGCTTCCTCGCCGGCGGCCTCTGGGAGGACCGGCGCGGCGTCAACATGCTCGACACCGGCGCGCCCTGGTACGACGTGTACGAGACGTCCGACGGCGGCCACATGGCCGTGGGCGCCATCGAGCCGCAGTTCTACGCCGAGTTCCTGCGCCTCGCCGGTCTCGACGGCGAAGACCTGCCCGGCCAGCACGACCGCGCGGGCTGGCCCGTCCTGCGCGAGCGGTTCGCCGCCGTGTTCCGGACGAAGACCCGCGACGAGTGGACGGACATCTTCGTCCCGAGCGACGCGTGCGTGGCCCCGGTCCTGTCGATGACCGAGGCCGCCGAGCACCCGTGGAACACGGCCCGCGACGTGTTCCCGGCGCTGGGGGGCCGGCGCCAGCCCGCACCGGCCCCGCGCTTCTCCCGGACCCGGGCCGGGACCGACGGCGTCCCGGTCCTGCCCGGGGGCCAGACCCGCGCCGTGCTGGACGACCTCGGCTTCGACGACACCGAGACCCTGCTGAAGGAGGGTGCCGTCGCCCAGGCCTGACCTCCGGGCCCGGTGGCCGCGCCCCGGCGGGCGCGGCCACCGGCTCCCGTCAGGGCGCGTCGGCGCGCCGCTCCTGGCGGGTGCCGCGGCGCAGGCCGATGGACATGACCTCGCTCGGTCCGTCCAGTTCGAGGCGGTGCCAGCGCCCGCGCGGCACGATGACCGCGGTGCCGGGGGTCAGCCGCGCCATCTCCTCCTCGCCGCCCGGCTCCTCGGGGCGCAAGTAGATCCGCAGGCCGCCGGACAGGCAGCACACCGCCTCCTCCGCGGCCGGATGCACCTCCCAGTGGTCGGCGTGCACGTCCGCGTCGGTGCGCACGCGGAAGGCCGCGAGCTGCCAGCCGCCGTCGTCGGTCGTCATGCGGGGCTCGCCGGCGCGGACGGCGCCGCCGGGGTGGAACGCGAGGGCGGACTCGAACAGGTCGATCGGATTCATGAGCGTGTTCCTTCCAGTCGGTCTTGCGTGGGTTCGGGTGCGGGCGGCCGCGCCGAGGCCGGAGCGCGGCGGGGGAGCGCCGCCGCGACGGCGGCCGCGACGAGGAACAGGGCGGCGGCGACGGTGAGGCTCAGGGCGTAGCCGTCGTTCAGCGCGGACGCGGTCGCGGCGCCGCCGGTGCGGTGGGCGGCGACGGTGGCGAGGGCCGCCAACCCGACGCAGCCGCCGAGCTGGCGGGAGCTGTTGACCAGGCCCGAGGCCATCCCCGCCTCGCGGGGCGCGACGCCGGTGGTGGCCGCGACGGTGACGGGGGCGAGCACGAGGCCGGTGCCGACGCTGCAGAGCAGGGACGGGCCGAGGACGTCGGTGAGGAACCCGCCGCCCGGGCTGATGAGCGCGAACCAGCCGAGGCCCGCCGCGCCGAGCAGCCCGCCGGGGATCAGCGCCGCGCGCGGGGAGCGGGCCGAGGTGATGCGGGTGGCGGCCACGGTGCCGGCGACCAGCCCGATGGAGAAGGGCAGGAACGCGGCGCCCGTCGCGGCCGCCCCCATCCCGAGCACCTCCTGCAGGTAGAGCGACACGAAGTAGAAGGCGGAGAACTGGCCGGCGGCGGCGAGGAACACGATGACGTTCGCGCCCGCCACCCAGCGGCCGCGCAGCAGGCCGAGGCGGACGAGCGGCGACGCGGACCGGGACTCGGCGAAGGCGAACGCCGCGAGGAGCACGGCCGCCGCCGCGAGGGTGCCGAGCGTCGCCGGGGACGTCCAGCCGAGCGTGTCGGTGCGGACGACGCCGAACACCAGCAGCCCGATGCCGCCGGTCGCGAGCACCGCGCCGAGGACGTCCAGCCGGTCCCGCGCGGCGGTGCCCGCCGCCGCGGGCACGCCCGCCGGGACGAGCGCCAGGGCCGCCGCGACGATGGGCAGGTTGACCAGCATCACCCAGCGCCAGCCCGCGTATTCGGTCAGCAGCCCGCCGGCGAGGACGCCGAGGGCGCCGCCCGCCGCGTTCACCGCGCTCCAGACGCCGAGCGCGCGGACGCGGGCGCGGCCCTCGAAGGTCGTGGTGAGCAGCGCGAGGGCGGCCGGCGCGACCGCCGCGGCGCCGAGGCCCTGCCCGGCGCGGGCGGCGACGAGCTGCCAGGGCGCCTGGGCGAGGCCGCCGGCGAGGGAGCACAGTCCGAAGACGACGAGGCCGGCGGTGAACAGCCGGCGCCGCCCGTACAGGTCGCCGGCCCGGCCGCCGAGCAGCAGGAACCCGCCGAAGGTGAGCGCGTAGACGTGCACGACCCAGGCCAGGCCGACCGGCGCGAAGCCGAGGCCGGTCCGGATCGCGGGCAGTGCGACGTTGACCACCGCCATGTCCAGGGCGACGACGAACTGTGCGACGGACGCGGCCGCGAGCACCACCCCGGGTCGCCCCCGAGTATTTTTGTACATGTAAGAAAAATAGCTTGAGATGCCGCGCCGTGTCGAGCCCGCGATGATGGGGGCATGCCGCGACAGTCCGCCCAGCGGGGCCGGCCGCCCCGCATCTCCCGCGCGGAGATCCTCGACGCCGCCCGCCGGATCGTGGACGAGGAGGGCGTCGGGAAGCTGACGATGCGCCGGCTCGCGGGGGAGGTCGGCAGCACCCCCATGGCGCTGTACCACCACGTCCGCGACAAGGAGGAGCTGCTCCTGCTGCTGCTGGACGACTACGCCGCGCGGACGCTGCGCCGCCCCGCCGTCCCGGCCGACCCGCGCGAGCGCGTGGTCGCCATGGCGGCGGCGATCCGCGAGGCGCTCGCGGCCTGCCCGTGGATCGTCGAGGTGCTCACCGCCGACGACCTGATGGCGACGTCGGCGCTGTGGTTCGTGGACCAGATCCTCGCGGGCCTGGGCGAGCTCGGGCTGAGCCCCGAACGGGCCGTCCACGGGTACCGGGCGATCTGGTACTACACCGCCGGCGAGATCATCGTCCGGTCGGCGGCGGCCCGCCGCCGCGCCGGCGACGACCGGCCCACCTACCGCGAGCGCGTCTTCGCCGAGTTGGACGGGGCGGAGCTGCCGCGGCTGGCGGAGGTCGCCGGGCACTGGGGGCCGCTGACCGAGCGGGACACCTACCTCGACGGCCTGCGCGCGCTCGTCGACGGGCTCGCGCGCGGCTGACCGGTCCCGGGCCGCAGGTGGGCCGGGGTGCCCGCCGGGCCGCTTGTGAACCGGCTGACAATTTCTCCCCGATAACCGGAGGACGGGCCACAAGACCGGGCTTTGAGGCGGCCGTACCTTGTGGGAACTCCACCCCGGTCATCACGGCGACGAACGGCCGGGCCCGGTGAAACGCGCCGGGCCGCGGCCTCTTTTCGCCGTGCCCTCATGAGGGAGAAGCACCATGCGTTTCAGACGACTCCGTTCCTGGGCGGTCACGGCCGCGGCGGCGGCCGCCGCCCTCGGCGCGACCGGCATGGTCGCGCCCGCCGCGCACGCCGAGACCAGCCCGGACGGCGCGAACGACTGGAACTGCAAGCCGTCGTTCTGGCACCCCCGGCCGGTCGTGCTCGTGCACGGCACGTTCGAGAACATGGCGTTCAACTGGCAGAAACTCTCCCCGGCGCTGAAGAAGGCCGGATACTGCGTCTACGCCCTCAATTACGGCGGCCCGAAGGACGGCCCCATCCAGGGGATCGGCGACATTCCGACGTCGGCCGGGCAGCTGTCGGCGTTCGTCGACAAGGTGCTCGCCTCGACCGGGGCGTCCAAGGTCGACATGGTCGGGCACTCGCAGGGCGGCATGATGCCCCGGTACTACATGAAGTCCCTGGGCGGGGCCGCGAAGGTCAACAAGCTGATCGGGCTCGTCCCGTCCAACCACGGCACGAACCTGGCGGGGCTGGTGCAGCTCGGCAGCCTGCTCGGCATCACGCAGGCGGTGGTGAAGGCCGCGCCGGCCGCCGGGCAGCAGATCACCGACTCCGACTTCCTGAAGGACCTCAACGCGGGCGGTGACACGGTGCCCGGCCCGTCCTACATCGTGCTGGCCACCAAGTACGACGAGGTCGTCACGCCCTACACCTCGGCGTTCCTCAACGGGTCGAACGCGCAGAACGTCCTGCTCCAGGACAAGTGCGCCAACGACACCAACGCGCACGTCGGGATCGCCTTCGACCCGGTGGCGATCAAGTTCGTGCTGAACTCGCTCGACATCTGGGGCCCGTACTGGCCCATCGACTGCGGCGACCCGCTCGGCTGACCCGCCTCCCGCGCGGCGGCGCCCGGCGGACCCTCTCCCCGCCGGGCGCCGCTCCCGGCTAGAGCCCGAGGCGCTTGGCCGCGATCTCGTTCATGATCTCGTTGGTGCCGCCGCCGATGCCGAGGATGCGGGCGTCGCGGTAGTGGCGCTCCACCTCCGACTCGCGCATGTAGCCCATGCCGCCGTGCAGCTGGACCGCCTCGTGCGCGACGTGCTCGCAGGCGAGGACGGCGGTGTTCTTGGCGTAGGCAATCTCGGTGAGCACGTCATCGCCCGCGGCGTGCCGCTCGGCGACCGCGCGGACGTAGGTGCGCGCCACGTCCGTCTGCCGGGCCATCTCGGCGATCTTGTGCCGGACGAGCTGGCGGGACGCGAGCGGGCGGCCGAAGGTGTCGCGGTCGCGGACCCAGCCGAGCGTGAGGTCCAGGCAGCGCTGCGCCGTCGCGTACGCCTGGACGGCGAGGGAGAGCCGCTCGGTCACGAAGTTCTGCACGATCTGCAGGAACCCGGTGTTCTCCGCGCCGACCAGGTTCGCGGCCGGCACCCGGACGTCGCTGAACGACAGCTCCGCCGTGTCGGAGCAGAGCCAGCCCATCTTGCGCAGCGGCCGCGACACGGTGAAGCCGGGCGCGCCCTTCTCGATCACCAGCAGCGAGATGCCGTCGAAGCCGGGGCCGCCCGTCCGCACCGCGGTGGTGACGAAGTCCGCGCGCACGCCCGAGGTGATGAACAGCTTGGCGCCGTTGACGACGTAGTGGTCGCCGTCGCGGACGGCGGCGGTGCGGATGCCCGCCACGTCCGATCCGGTGCCGGGCTCGGTGATGCCGAGCGCGCCGATCGCCTCGCCCGCGAGCACCGGCCGGGCGAACCGGTCGATCAGCGCGTCGTCGCCGGAGGCGATGATGTGCGGCAGCGCGATCCCGTGCGTGAACAGCGACGCGACGACCCCGCCGGAGCCGCCCGCCTGGATGATCTCCTCGGCGACGATCAGCGCGTCGAACAGGTCGCCGCCGGACCCGCCGGCCTTCTCCGGGAACCCGGCGCCGAGCAGGCCCGCCGCGGCGGCCCGCGCGTGCAGCTCCCGGGGGAGCTCGCCGGCGTCCTCCCACCCGGCGAGGTGCGGGACGATCTCCCGCGCGGTGAAGTCGCGGACGAGCCGGCGCAGCTCCGCGCGCTCGGGGGTGTGCCAGGGACGCAACGCCGCCTCCATGATGTAGAACCAGATTCGGAATCTAACAGGAGACGGGCGGGCGGCGGAGCGGGGGGCGGCGCGCCGGCCGCCCCCCGCCGGGCGGTCAGCCGACGGCGTCCGCCACGGCCCGCGACCAGAGCGCGAGGGCGTCGTCGACCTGCGCGTCGGTGACGATCAGCGGCGGGATCATCCGGACGACGTTGCCGTAGGCGCCGCAGGTCAGCAGCAGCAGGCCGTGCTCGGCGGCGGCCTGGTGCGCCCGCTGCGCGGCGGCGGCGTCGGGCTCGCCGTCCGGCCCGGTGAACTCGCTGGCCTGCATGAGCCCGAGCCCGCGCACGTCGCCGATCTCCGGATGGTCGGCGGCGACCTTGCGCAGCCCGTCGTTCAGCCGCGCGCCCTGCCGCTCGGCGTTGGCGACGAGGCCCTCCTCGTCGATGACCTGGAGCGTCGCGAGCGCGGCGGCGCAGGCGACCGCGTTGCCGCCGTAGGTGCCGCCCTGCGAGCCCGGCCGCGCCTTCTCCATCAGCGCTGTCGGCGCCGCGATCGCCGACAGCGGGAACCCGCTGGCGAGGCCCTTGGCGGTGATGAGGACGTCCGGCCGCGCGTCCGCGTGCTGGTGGCCCCAGAACCGGCCGGTGCGCCCGAAGCCGGTCTGCACCTCGTCCATGATCAGCAGGATGCCGTGCCGGTCGGCGCGCTCGCGCAGCCCCTCCAGGAACGCGGGCGGCGCCGGGATGTAGCCGCCCTCGCCGAGCACCGGCTCGACGACGAACGCGGCCGTGTCGGACGCGGGGCTCGCGGTGACGAGCAGGTAGTCGAGCTCGCGCAGCGCGAACCGGGTGGCCTCCTCCTCGTCCCACCCGTACCGGTAGGCCTGCGGGAACGGCGCGATGGCGGCGCCCGGCATCAGCGGGCCGATGCCGGCGCGGAACTTGGTGCCGGCGGTGGTGAGCGCGGCGGCGCCCATCGTCCGGCCGTGGAAGGAGCCGTGGAAGACGACGATGTTCTGCCGCCCGGTGGCGTGCCGCGCGAGCCGGATGGACGCCTCGACGGCCTCGCTGCCGCTGTTGAGGAAGAACAGCGAGTCCAGGCCGTCCGGCAGGACGTCGCCGAGCGCGTCGACGAGCCGCAGCAGGGGTTCGTGCATGACGGTCGTGTACTGCCCGTGGATGAGCGTGCCGACCTGCTTCTGCGCCGCCTCCACCACGCGCGGGTGGCAGTGCCCGGTGTTGGTGACGCCGATGCCCGCGGTGAAGTCCAGGTGCCGGCGGCCTTCGGTGTCGTAGAGGTAGACGCCCTCGCCGCGTTCGGCCAGGACGGGTGTGGCCTGCTTGAGCAGGGGTGACAGCGTCGCCATGCGCGTCCCTCCGGTAGATTGTCGACAATCTGCAATCTAGGTGCCCCCGGGCCCGGTGTCCAGGGCCCCGGGTGCCCGGGGGCGGTGCCTCCTCGGGGCGGCTACGGCCGGGAGGCGCGCAGCCGCTGGATCGAGTCGGTCATGTGCTCCTCGATGAGGACGAGCAGCCGCTCCTCCTCGCCGTCGCCGATCGCGTCGACCAGCCGCCGGTGCTCCTCGACCAGGTCGGACGGCTCGGGGTAGGTGTCCTGGAGCGCGTTCAGGCACATCCGGGTCTCCACCAGCAGGGTGTGCGCCATCCGCTCCAGCCGGGGGCTGCCGGACGAGCTCACCAGCACCTCGTGGAACGCCTGGTCGGCGTCGCTCATCGCGACCCGGTCGCGCTGCTGCGCCGCCTCGACCAGCGCGTCCAGGGCGTCGGTGAGCCGGGCCACCGCCTCGCCGCGGTTGCGCGCCATGATCAGCCGGCACGCCTCCCGCTCGATCGCGAGCCGGGCCAGGTAGACGTCCTCGACGTCGCCCTCGTCCAGCGTGATCACGAACAGCCCGCGGTGCGGCTCGCTGACCAGCAGCCCCTCCTGGACGAGCCGCTGCATCGCCTCGCGCAGCGGGCCGCGGCTGATGCCGAGGCGCCCGGCGAGCTCGGCCTCGCCGAGCTGCGCGCCGGGCTCCAGCGACCCGTACATGATCGCCTCGCGCAGCTCGTCGGAGACGAGCTCGACGGTGGACTTGCGGGGGACAGGTTCCAGCTCACCCAATCGGCCCATGCCGCGGGCCCCTTTCGTTCATAGCTGCCAGGTATGTCGTCCCGGCCCGGCCCCCTGGCCGGCGGGGACGGCGGAGACGTCGGCGGGCACGGCGAACAGCCGGCCCAGCCCGGTGCGCGGCGCGAGCCCCCGGGGGCCGGACGCGAGCCGCAGCCCCTCCCACACGCTCACCTGGTTCGCGGTCAGCACCGGCTTGCCCACCCGCGCCTCCAGCTCGTCGAGCCAGGACACGGTGTGCAGCGCGGTGTCGGGCACCAGCACCGCCTCGGCGTCCGGATGGTCGTTCGCCGCGACGAAGGCCAGCACCTCCTCGCGCCCGAGGGTGCCGACCTCGGCGGCGGTGACGATGCCCCGGCAGGACAGCGCCACCACCTCGACGCCGGCGTGCGCGAGGAAGGCCACGAACCGCTCGGCGACGTCGGCCGGGTAGGTCGCGGCGACCGCGACCCGGGTCAGCCCGAGCGCCGCCGCCGCGTGCACGAACGCGAACGACGTGCTGGACGCGGGCACGCCCGCCGCCGCGCGGACGCCCTCGACCTGCCGGGCGGCGCCGTCCCAGCCGAACACGAAGCTCCCGCTGGTGCACGCCCAGACCGCGGCCTGGACGCCCATGCCGCGCAGCGTGCGGGCGCCCTCGCCCAGCACGTCGTCGCCCCCGATGTCCAGCAGCGCGTCGACGCGGTGCGCGTCCTCGCGCATCAGCGTGTGGACGACCGGCAGGGCGACTCCGCCGGACCCCTGGCCCCGCAGGGCGCGCTCGATCGCGGGGTAGTCGTCCTCGGCGCTGTACCCCGGGTACAGGAATCCGGCGCTCACCGTGTTCTGCCGCATATGCCCGCCAACCCTACCTTCGCCGATCATGGACCCCATGGCGGTCACGCCGCCGTGGACGGCGCGAGCTGCGCCAGCGACTGCCCGGGACCGGCCGCGGAGCGGCCCATCGCGCGCAGCGCCGAGCACATCGTCACCTGGTTGGCGGTCAGCACCGGCTTGCGGATCATCTGCTCCAGCGGGGCGATGATGTCGTAGGTCGGCACGTTCGTGCAGCTGATGAAGACGGCCTCGGCCTCGGGGGCGTCCACCGTCGACACCGCGGCCACGATCTCGCCGTAGCCGACCTTCCAGATGTGGCTGAGCAGCCCCATCCCGACCGACGACACCACCTCGATGCCGTACTCGCCGAGGAACGACACGAGCCGCTCGGTGACCGCGTCTATGTACGGCGTGACGACCGCGATGCGCGAGACGTTCAGCAGCCGCAGCGACTCCACCAGCGCGCCGGAGGTCGTCGTCGACACCGGCGCGCCGGCCGACATCATCGACTGGTGCAGCTCCAGCTCGCCCGCCTTGCCGCGGATGAAACTGCCGGACGCGCAGGCGTAGGCGACGGCGAGCGGCTCGGGGGCGAGCACGTCCCGGGTCGCCTGCCGGACGATCGACTGGTCGGACAGCGCGGACGCCATCTCGACGGTGACCGGCACCGGGACGTACGGCAGCCGGGTCATGAAGAGCGAGACGTCGTCGGGCGTCCACCGCCACAGCTCGCGGTCGAGCGCGAAGTCGAACGGCGCGACCACCCCGATGCCGTGCTGGGCGAGCAGCTCGGGGCCGACGACCAGCGTGGGGTCGAATGTCATCTGCGAGGCCACCGCTTCAGGACTCGGCGCGGCGGTAGACGAGGCGCTCGCCGACGCCGCCGGAGCGCCAGACGTCGTTGCACGCCTCCGCCATCCGGTCGAGCCCGTCGACGATCGTCGCGTAGACGTTGCCGGGCACCCAGCCGACGTCCCCGTTGAGCAGCAGGTTGTTGCGGCCGTAGAAGATCGCGAGGTCGATCACGCCGGGCAGCGCGTGGATGTTCTTCTCCTCCTTGAACTTGCGGTCGAGCATCCCGCCCGCGAAGGAGAAGTAGACGACGTCGCCCGGAATGGGGGTGACGGTGGGGTTCTCCAGGCCGACCTCGTCCTCGGAGAACCGTTCGACCATCGTGTACACCTCGTTGCGGGCGTACTTGGCGTGGTACGCGTCGCCACCGAGGGGCAGGGCTTGCCACACCGCCTCGCAGGTCCGCGGCGCGTCCTTCTCCAGCAGCTCCGCGACGCACGAGACGCCACGACGCTCCAGGGTGATGGTCATGAGCTTGGGCATGCTGGACCTCCCCGTGAACAGGGGTTGGCGAGAGCGTCGCCACCCGAAGGACTCTCCATGTTTGCGGGAGGCGGACCCCCGCACCCCCGCGAACGGGGGTCTAGTCAGAGCGCTCTGGGATCCGTCCTGGCCTGTGCATGGGCAACGGTTGCGACGGTCTTGCAGCACACATACCCAGTGCGGTGAACCGGGGCCGCGGTCCAACGCGCTGATTGTTGACAATCCTACGAACCCTTCCTAGCGTGTCAATGCCTCTCCGAGTTGCCTTCACGTAAACTCCGCCGACCCGGAAGTGACGCCGATGGAGCCTGTCCAGCCCGCACCAGGTGAGCCGCCCGGCGTGGTGGTGCTCGTGGGGGACGCCGAGCCCCGCGGAATGGCGGCGGCGGAGCGGCTCGCGCGCGTCCGGTACGTGCGCGAGAACGCCCTGGCGCAGGCGCTTCCCGGCGCCGACGCCGTCTTCATGTGGGACTTCCTCTCCGACGCGCTCGCGGCCGCGTGGCCGGCCGAGGGCGGCCCCCGGTGGGTGCACATCGCAAGCGCCGGAGTCGACCGCCTGCTGTTCCCGGCCCTCGTCGAGGGGGACACGGTTGTCACCAACTCGCGAGGGATTTTCGACGAGCCGATCGCCGAATACGTCCTCGGGCTGGTACTCACCTTCGCCAAGGACCTGCACACCACCGTCCGGCTCCAGGGCGAGCGGCGCTGGCGGCACCGCGAGACCGAGCGCATCGACGGCGCCCGCGCGCTCGTGGTCGGCACCGGGCCGATCGGCCGCGCCATCGGCCGCCGGCTCGCCGCCGCCGGGCTCGCCGTCACCGGCGCGGGCCGCACCGCCCGCGACGCCGACCCCGACCTCGGGACCGTCGTCCCGATGGAGGGGCTCGACGCGGCGCTCGCCGCCGCCGACTACGTCGTGCTCGCGGCGCCGCTCACCGAACGGACGCGCGGCATGATCGACGCGGCGGCGCTGGACCGGATGCGCCCGTCCGCGCGGCTGATCAACGTGGGCCGGGGCGCGCTGGTCGCCGAGCCCGACCTCGTCAAGGCGCTGCGCGCCGGCCGGATCGCGGGCGCCGCGCTGGACGTCTTCGAGGACGAGCCGCTGCCGCCGTCGTCGCCGCTGTGGGAGATGCCGAACGTGCTCGTGTCCCCGCACATGTCCGGCGACGTGGTCGGCTGGCGGGACGAGCTCGTCCGGCTGTTCACCGACAACCTCGGCCGCTTCGCGGCGGGGCGCCCGCTGCGCAACGTCGTCGACAAGCGGCTCGGCTACGTGGGTTCCGGCATCGAGCAGAGGGGGTAGCCATGGCCGACGCGGCCGACCTGACCGCGACCGAACTGCTGGCGGAGTACCGGGCCGGGACGCTCTCCCCGGTCGAGGCCGCCGAGTCCGTCCTCGCCCGGATCGCGCGGGACGACCCGAAGCTGAACGCGTACTGCCTCGTCGACGAGGAGACGACGCTCGACATGGCGCGGGCGGCCGCCGACCGGTGGCGGCGCGGCGCGACGCTCGGCCCGCTCGACGGCGTGCCCGTCTCCATCAAGGACGTCCTGCTCACCCGCGGCTGGCCCACGCTGCGCGGTTCCACGACGATCGACCCAGCGGGCCCCTGGGACGAGGACTCCCCGGCCGTGGCGCGGCTGCGCGAGCAGGGCGCGGTGTTCGCCGGCAAGACCACCACGCCGGAGTTCGCGTGGAAGGGCGTCACCGACAACCCGCTCACCGGCGTCACCCGCAACCCCTGGGACCCGTCCCGCACGCCGGGCGGGTCGAGCGGCGGCGCGGCGGCGGCCGTCGCCGCGGGCATGGCGCCGCTCGCGCTCGGCACCGACGGCGGCGGCTCGGTGCGCATCCCCGCCTCCTTCACCGGCACCTTCACCATCAAGCCGACGTACGGCCGCATCCCGCACTACCCGGCGAGCCCGTTCGGGACGCTCGCGCACACCGGCCCGATGACGAACACCGTGGCCGACGCCGCGCTGCTGCTGGACGCGGTGTGCGGCCCCGACGGCCGCGACTGGTCGGCGCTGCCGCCCCCGGACGTCCCGTTCTCCGACGGCCCCGACGACCTGGCCGGCCTGCGCGTCGCCTACAGCCCCGACCTCGGCTTCGCGCGGGTCGACCCGGAGGTGGCCGCGTCCGTCGCGGCCGCCGCGGAGGTCTTCACCGAGCTGGGCGCGAAGGTCGAGCAGGCCGACCCGGGCATGGGCGGCGACCCCGTCGGCGAGTTCGAGGTGCTGTGGTTCGCGGGCGCCGCGAAGGTCGTCGAGCACCTGTCCGCGGCGGACCGGGCACGGCTCGACCCGGGCCTGCGGGAGATCTGCGAGCGGGGCGCGCGGTACTCGGCCGTCGAGTACCTCACCGCCACCGCCCGCCGGATGGAGCTCGGCCGGATCATGGGCCTGTTCCACGAGCGCTACGACCTGCTGCTCACCCCGACGATGCCGATCGCCGCGTTCGAGGCGGGCCGGGAGGCCCCGGCGGGCGCCCCGTCCCCGCGCTGGACGGGCTGGACCCCGTTCACCTACCCGTTCAACATGACCCAGCAGCCGGCCGCGAGCCTGCCGTGCGGCTTCACCGCCGACGGCCTGCCCATCGGCCTCCAGGTGGTCGGCGCGCGGCACGCCGACGGCCTGGTCATGAGGGCCTGCGCCGCCTTCGAGAAGGCGCGCCCGTGGCGGCGGTTCAACCGAAGGTGATGACGGCGCGGCCGTGGTGGGCGCCCTCGTCCATCGCGGCCAGCACGCGCGGCGCCTCGTCCAGCGGGACCGGCGCGACCTCGGGGACGATCCCGTGCGCCACCGCGAAGTCGAGCGTGTCGCGCAGGTCGTGCGGCGACCCGGACGGCACGCCCATGACCCGCAGCCGGTTCATCACGAGGGCGGCCGGCGGCACGCTGACGTTCTCGGCGCCCATGCCCAGGTAGAGCAGGGTGCCGTCGGGGCGCAGGCCGCCGAACGCGGCGAGGCCGGTCGCGGTGTCGGGGGCGGTGTTCACCACCACGTCCGCGCCGCCCCAGGCGCGCAGGGCCTCGGCCGGGTCCTGCTCGGCGGTCGGCACGAACAGCTCGGCGCCGAAGCCGCGCGCCTCCTCCTCGGCGCGGCGCGACCTGGAGACCACGGCGACGCGGGCGCCCATCGCGGCGGCGAACCGCAGCGCCATCGTGCCGACGCCGCCGGTGCCGAGCACGGCGACCCGCGACCCGGCGACCGCGCCGGCGCGCCGGAGCCCGTTGAACGCGGTGATCCCGGCGCACATCAGCGGGGCGCCGGCGACCGGGTCCAGGCCGTCCGGCAGCGGGGTGACGAAACCGGCGCGGCCGACGAAGTACTCGGCGTAGCCGCCGTCGGTGTTGACGCCCGTGATCCGCTTGGGCGCACCGGTGCACAGGATCTGGTCCCCGCGCACGCACTGGTCGCAGTGGCCGCACGAGCCGTGGATCCAGCCGGCCCCGACGGGGGTGCCGACGGCGGGCCAGCCGACGCCCTCGCCGAGCGCGGCGACGACGCCGCTGATCTCGTGCCCGGGGACGGCCGGGAACGTCCCGAACGGGTAGTGGCCGCGCAGGTGGTTGACCTCGGAGAAGCACATCCCGCACGCGGTGACCCGGACGAGGATCTCGCCGGGGCCCGGCTCGGGCACCTCGCGTCCGACGATCTCCAGTGGCTTGCCCGCGGCGGGCAGAACGGCGCTGCGCATGAGCGCATCCCCTCTCGGTAGCGGCGGCGACCGGCCGCCATATCAGCGATACAGTCGAGACTATAGCCGCGCTACAGCACATGTATAGCGGTGTTGCCAAAATTTCTGTAACATCGATTTTGTGACTGCGCAGAAGGACCTCGACACGCGGGACCGGATCGTCCGCGCGGCCGCCGACCTGCTCGCCGACGCGGCCGGCGAACCGGTCTCGACCCGTGCCGTGTGCGCCGCCGCCGGGGTCGGGGCGCCGACCCTGTACCACCACTTCGGCGACAAGCGCGGCCTGTTCGACGCCGTCGCCGCGCACGGGTTCGAGCGGTACCTGGCGAGCAAGCGCGCCCAGCCGTCCACCGGCGACCCCGTCGAGGACCTGCGCCGCGGCTGGGACCTGCACGTCGAGTTCGGCCGCACCAACCCCGCGTTCTACACGCTGATGTACGGCACGGCCCGTACGCCGCCCGTCGCGGCGGAGGCGGAGCGCATCCTGACCGGCCTGGTCGCGGCCGTCGCCCGCGCCGGGCGGCTGCGCGTGCCCGTCGCGACCGCCGTCCGGATGATCCACGCCGCCGGGGTGGGGGTCACGCTCGCGCTCGTCTCCGGCGCCGTGGAGCCGCCGGACGACGCGGAGCTGTCCGTCCGCACCCGGGAGGCGGTACTGGCCGCGATCACCGTCCCGGACGGGGCGCCGGGCGACGGCGCGGTCGCGTCCCGCGCCGTGGCGCTGCGCGCCGCGCTGGCGGCGGCCCCGCCGCCCGAGCTGACCGCGACCGAGGCGGCGCTGCTCGCCGAATGGCTCGACCGCGTCGCCGCCGGAGAGCGCTGAGGGCCGGGCCCGCTGAAGAAGCCGCGCCGAGGGCTACTCGCCCTGGTCGAGCTCCTCGCGCCGCTTGTCCTTGCGGCGCTTGCGGCGCTTCACGCCGACGCCGCCCCAGAACGCGAACCCCTTCACCACGACCGTCGGCGAGCCCGGCACGCCCGGGCCGCTCGCCCGCTGGTCGAACCCGCCCATGATCCCGAGGCCCTTGACGTGCACGGTGATGTCGTCCGGGACGATGATCTCGACCCCGCCCATGATCGCCAGGGCGCGGATCGTCACCTGACCCTCGGTGAACCGGGCCTCGCGCAGGTCGATCTTGCCGCCGCCCCAGAACGCGAACGCGGTGAACTTGCGGGGCACGTTCCACACGCCGGAGCGCAGGAACCCGCTCATCACGCCGATGCCGATCTTCCAGGACGGCGCGCTCTCCACCGGCCGCCAGTCGGCCCCGCCCAGCGGGACCGCCGGCGCGGACGTCCCCGCCGCCGGCAGGTCGCGGGTGAGCGGCGCCAGCTCCCCGTAGGTCTTCGCCGCGTACACCGCGTCGAGCCGCTCGTCCAGTTCGGCCAGGGTGAGCCGCCCGTCGCCGGCCGCGTCGCGCAGCACCTGCGCGACCCGCTCCCGATCGGCGTCACCGGCCCGCATCTCCGGCGCTCCGGGCATCCCGGACTGCTCGGGCAGGTTCGTCATGCCCGCAGCCTAAACCGCCCCCGCCCGCCCCGCGACCCGCGCGCGGCACGGTCGCGTCACGACGGCGTCACGCCGGTTCGAGGCGGACGACGACGGACTTGGAGGTGGGGGTGTTGCTGACCTCGGCGGTGCTGTCGAGGGGCACCAGGACGTTCGTCTCCGGGAAGTAGGCGGCGGCGCAGCCGCGGGCGGTGGGGTAGGAGATGACGCGGAAGGCGGGGGCGCGGCGCTCGGTGCCGTCCGACCACTCGGAGACGAGGTCGACCGTCGCGCCGTCGGCGACGCCGAGGGCGGACAGGTCGGCCGGGTTGACGAAGACGACGCGGCGTCCCGCCTTGACGCCCCGGTAGCGGTCGTCGAGGCCGTAGATGGTGGTGTTGTACTGGTCGTGGCTGCGGACGGTCTGCAGGAGGAGGCGCCCCTCGGGGACCCGCAGCACCTCCAGCTCGTTGACCGTCAGGTTGGCCTTGCCGGTCGCGGTGGGGAACCGCCGCTCGTCGCGGGGCGCGTGCGGGAGGGTGAAGCCGCCCGGCTCCCGGACGCGGGCGTTGTAGCCGGCGAAGCCGGGGACGACGCGGGAGACGTGGTCGCGGATCACGTCGTAGTCGCGCTCCATGGCGTCCCAGCCGATGGCGGAGCCGGGGAGCGCGGCCCTCGCGAGGCGGCACACGATCGAGACCTCCGACAGCAGGTGCTCGGACGCCGGGGCCAGCCGCCCCCGGGACGCGTGGACCATGCCCATCGAGTCCTCGACCGACACGAACTGCGGCCCGGACGCCTGCACGTCGAGCTCGGTGCGGCCGAGCGTCGGCAGGATCAGCGCCAGCTCGCCCGTCACCGCGTGCGAGCGGTTGAGCTTGGTGGACACCTGCGCGGTCAGCCGGCACCCGCGCAGCGCCGCCTCGGTGACCGCCGAGTCGGGGGTGGCGCGGACGAAGTTGCCGCCCATCCCGAGGAACAGCCGGGCCCTGCCGTCGCGCATGGCGCGGATCGCGTCCACGGTGTCCAGCCCGTGCTCGCGCGGCGGCTCGAAGCCGAACTCGGCGGCGAGGGCGTCCAGGAACGCGGGCTTCGGCTTCTCCCAGATGCCCATCGTCCGGTCGCCCTGCACGTTGGAGTGGCCGCGCACCGGGCAGACGCCCGCGCCGGGGCGGCCGATGTTGCCGCGCAGCAGCAGGAAGTTGACGATCTCCCGGATCGTCGGCACCGAGTTGCGGTGCTGGGTGAGGCCCATCGCCCAGCAGACGATGATCTTCTTCGCGGCGAGGACGTCGCCGAGCGTCGCGGCGATCTCGCCGCGGGTGAGGCCGGTCGCCTCCAGGACGTCGTCCCAGTCGAGGGCGAGGACGTGCTCGCGGAACGCCGCGAAGCCGTGCGCGTGGGCGTCGAGGAACTCCTCGTCGAGGGCGCCGGGGGCGTCCGATTCGAGGAGCAGCCGGTTGAGCGCCTGGAACAGCGCGAGGTCGCCGTTGAGCCGGATCTGCAGGAACCGGTCGGCGAGGACCGTGCCCTTCCCGGTGACGCCGGACGGCCGCTGCGGGTTCTTGAACCGCATGAGCCCCGCCTCGGGCAGCGGGTTCACCGCGACGATCCGGGCGCCCTCCTTCTTGGCCCTCTCCAGCGCCGACAGCATCCGGGGGTGGTTGGTCCCCGGGTTCTGCCCGACGACGAAGATGAGGTCGGCCTGGTAGAGGTCTTCGAGGAGGACCGAGCCCTTGCCGATGCCGATGGTCTCGCTCAGCGCGGACCCGGACGACTCGTGGCACATGTTGCTGCAGTCCGGCATGTTGTTGGTGCCGAACGCGCGGGCGAACAGCTGGTAGGCGAACGCGGCCTCGTTGCTGGTGCGGCCCGAGGTGTAGAAGACGGCCTCGTCCGGGGAGCCGAGGGCGGTCAGCTCGGACGCCAGCAGCCCGATCGCCTCGTCCCACCCGATGGGCTCGTAGTGCTCGGACCCGGCGCGCTTCACCATCGGCTCGGTGAGCCGGCCCTGCTGCCCGAGCCAGTGGTCGGAGCGCCCGGCCAGCTCCGCGACGGTGTGCCGGGCGAAGAACTCCCGGGTGACGCGGCGCGTCGTCGCCTCCTCCGCGACGGCCTTCGCGCCGTTCTCGCAGAACTCGGCGATGTGCCGGTGGTCGCCCTCCGGCCACGCGCAGCCCGGGCAGTCGAACCCCTGCTTCTGGTTGACGCGCAGCAGCGTCAGCGCCGTCCGCGCGGCGCCCATCTGCGCGTACGACTGGCGCAGCGCGGCCGTCACCCCGGGCACGCCCGCCGCCCACGTCTTCGGCTTGGTGACGTCGAGACCCGAATCGTCGAAGTCGTCGGCGGGCGCCTTGCGCGTCATGGGGCAACACATCCTCGGGGTAGGCGGCTGCCTCCACTGTCGCACGGCGGGCGCCGTTATTGGGGCGGCCCTTCCGCCAGCTGGAGCGTGGCCTGCATGCGGGCGCCCTGCCTGGTCGTCCACTCGACGCGGACGCTGTCGCCCGGGTGGCGGCCGAGCATCAGGGAGGTGAGCGTCGACGGGGAGTCCACGGCCTCGCCGCCGAAGGCGACGATGGCGGCGCCGACCGGGATGCCGGCCGCCTCGGCGGGGGTGCCGGGCACGACCTCGGCGACGAGCGCGCCGGGGGAGCGGCCGTTGGAGCGGACCTTGACGCCGAGCATGGCCGTCCGCCCGATGTGCACGGTCGAGGACGCCTCGCCGCGCTGGATCCGCCGGGCGATCTCCAGCGCCCGGTCGGACGGGATGGCGTAGCCCCGGTGCTCCTTCGCGGGCGTGGCGCCCCGCGTCGACAGGCCCGCGGACGCGGCGGTGTTGACGCCGATGACCTTGCCGCGGGTGTCGAGCAGGGGGCCGCCGGAGTCGCCCGGCTTGATCGGCGCGTTGGTCTCGATCAGCCCGGTGAGCCGCTCGGAGGTGCCGTTGGTGTCGTCGCGGGCGGTGACGGACTGCTCCAGCCCGGTGATCTTGCCGGTGACCACGCTGGGGTTGCCGCCCTTGCCGCCCGCGTTGCCGACGGCGGTGACGACGTCGCCGATGTCCGCCCCGGCCGCGGAGCCGAACGCGGCGGTCTTCAGCCGGGACGCGCCGGCCAGCCGGATCACCGCGATGTCGCCGGCCCGGTCGTAGCCGACGACCTCGGCCGGGTAGGTGCGGCGGTTGTCGGTGTCGGTGCCCCGGATCGCGGTGGCGCCCCGGATCACGTGGTTGTTGGTCAGCACGAGGCCGGCCGCGGTGAGCACGATGCCGGTCCCGGCGGCGCGGGTGCCGTTCAGCTCCTGCTCGGTCTCGATGTTGACCACGCCGGGCCGCCGTCCGCTGGGCTTGGACGGCTTGGCCGCCGCGGTCGTGACGGGCGCCGGCGCGTCCTCGGGCGCGCCGTTCTCCATCACCCGGCAGCCCGGCGCGAGCAGGGCCAGGAGCGCGACCAGGAGCATCGGAACCGCGGCGCGGGCGCCGCGACGCACGGGGTCTTCGCTCACCTCGGTGCCTCCTCCCGCAGATTCCTCCAATGATTCCCGATACCGGGGAAATAGTCCGAAAAGTGGAGGAGGTGGCTCCGTGCCGCCGGTCAGCGGGTGAAGTAGCGCCGCGGGTTGCCGGTCAGCATCTGGTCGAGCTGGGCCTCGGTGACGCCCGCGGCGCGCAGCGCGGGCAGGACGTCGTCGCTGATGTGCCGGTAGTTCCAGTTCGGCTGCATCGCCGGGACGGTCGCCGGGTCGGGGCCGAACCAGTCGATGAAGCAGCTCGCGTCGTGGCTGAGCACGATCCGGTCGGCGTACCCCTGCCCGCACAGCGCCGCGACCGTGGCGACCCGGTTCTCGGTCGGGTTGATGATGTCGAGGCCGAACCGGTCCATGCCGAGGATCGCGCCGGTGTCGGCCAGCTCCATCAGGTAGTCGAGGTCGTTGCTGTCGCCCGCGTGCCCGATGACGACCTTGGTGAGGTCCACGCCCTCCTTGCGCAGGACGTCCACGACCTTGCGGCCCGCGTGGATCGAGCTCTCGGTGTGGACGGTGATCGGCGCGCCCGTCTCCCGGTGCGTCGCGGCGACGGCCCGCAGGATGCGCTCGACCCCCGGGGTCAGGCCGGGGGAGTCCACGGCGCACTTGAGGAACGCGGCCTTGACGCCCGTCCCGGCGATGCCCTCGGTCAGGTCCCGGGTGAAGTCGGCGATCATCGGGTCGGGGCCGTCGTCCACCATCGTGCCGGGGCCCCGGTGCAGGAACTGGAACGGGATGTCGTGGTAGGTGTAGATGCCCGTCGCGACGATGATGTTGAGGTCGGGGACGAGCTCGGCGATCCGCTGGATCCGCGGGATGTAGCGGCCGAGCCCCCAGACGGTCGGGTCGGCGATCGTGCGGATGCCGCGCTCCACCAGCTCCCCGAGCTTCGCGGCCGCGTCGGCGACCTTCTCCTCCTCGTCCCACCAGTCGCCCGCGCCGTAGTTCTCGACGTTCTCGGTGCCGAGGACGAAGACGTGCTCGTGCATGAGGGTGCGTCCCAGGCCGGTGACGTCGACGGGGCCGCGGACGGTCTCTACTGCGGGCATCGGCTCTCCCTACGCTGGGCCTGCGCGCCACCGGGCCGCCGGGGCGCATACCGACCGGTCGGTTTCTGGCAAGCTAAGACGCGGGACGCGCCCGCGTCAATGCCCCGCTCCGAAGGAGGTGCCCCCCGGTGACGGGTACACAGCAGCCGCCGGACACGGAACAGGCGCCGGAGCCGGCCGCGCCCGCGCGGCGGAGTGCGGTCGAGCGCCGGATCCTGGACGCCGCGCTCCGGCTGTTCGCCGAGCGCGGCTTCGACGGGACGTCGGTCCAGGGCATCGTCGAGGCGGCCGAGGTCACCAAGGGCGCGCTCTACCACTACTTCGACTCCAAGGACGATCTGCTCTACGAGATCTACCACTCGCTGATCGCCCGCCAGCTCGGCGACCTCGACGCCGTCCTCGCCCGCGGGCTGCCGCCGCGCGAGGCCGTCCGCGGGGTGCTGACCGGGCTGATCCGCAGCACCGCCGAGCACATCGACGAGGCGAAGGTGTTCGCCCGCGAGAAGGACCGGCTGGACGACGCCCGGATGCGCGCCCTGCGCGCGGACCGCCGCCGCTACCACGAGACGTTCCGCGGCCTGATCGAGCAGGGCCAGCGCGGCGGCGTGTTCAGCGACGCCACGCCCGCCGAGACCGTGACGATCGTCGCGCTCGGCATGGTGAACCAGATGCCCGCCTGGTACCGCCCGGACGGCCCGAAGAGCGCGGAGCTGCTGGCCGAGGAGGTCGCCGGCTTCGTCCTCGCCGCCCTGGTGGCGCCGCCGTCCGCGTAGCGCCTGTTCCCGTCTGACGCCTGGTCCGGCCTAGCGCCTGGTCTGCAGGTGCAGGGCGGCGTCGCGGACGTCGGCGAGCTCGGCGTCCCAGTCCGCGGGCGGCGCCAGCGGCGCCAGGACGAACTTCGACAGCCCCGCGCCGACGAGCCGCTCCAGATGGGCCGCCAGGCCGTCGAGGTCGGGCACCAGGTCGTCCAGCGGGGCGGGTCCGCTGATCCGGCGCACCCGCGCCAGCCGGGCCTCCGCCTCGGGCGGCAGCGGCCCGCGCCGGTAGGGCACGACCGCGCCGAAGTGCTCCTCCTCGATCTCGCGCCCGGCCCCGGCCGCCGCCTCCTGGACGGCCCGCCGCCCGCGCTCGCCCTCCGCCGGGGTGGTGAACGCGGCGAGCCACCCGTCCGACAGCCGCCCGGTGCGGCGCAGCTCCGGCTCGGACGTCCCGCCCATCCACACGTCGAACCCCCGCGCGGCGGGCTTCGGCCGGACGCGCAGCGCCTCGTAGCGGAACCGGGGGCCGTCGTGGGTGACCTCGTCCTCGGCCCAGAACCGGCGCAGCAGCGGCAGCGCCTCCTCGAAGATCGCGGCGCGCTCCTCCCGGCGGACGCCGAACGCCTGCTGCTCGCCCGCGTGCCGCTGCCCCAGCCCGAACGCGGGCAGCAGCCGCCCGCCGGACAGGACGTCCAGCGAGGCCAGCTCCTTGGCCAGCACGGCGGGGGAGCGGCCCGGCAG
>NZ_VCKZ01000631.1 GCF_005889745.1 Actinomadura geliboluensis | reverse complement strand
GTGGCGGGGCGCTGGGGGCGTCTGCCAGCGGATCGGGTCCGCTCCGGCGCCCGGACGCGTGCGCTGCAGCCTGTGGGCCATCGGACTGTCCGGGACCGGAGCACCGGTATGCACGCTCACCTGCACCCCGCCGGTCAAGCCCCGCCCAGCCGGCCCGAAGGTCCTGGACGAGGGTGACGGGCGGGGTGATGTGCTGCGGATGCCGCGGCGGGCTGGCCAGGTGCCAGGCGTCGCCGCATCGGTAGGCGCGCAGCCGGGTACCGGGCGCGGTAACGCGGGCTGCGTGCCGGGCAGTGCGGCGGGTGCCGTAGCGGGCGCGTCCGCACCGTCCGCATAGGCCCAACTGGAGGATGGCCAGCACCTCCAGAGCCCGGTTCCATCCTGCTGGTTTGTTGTGCCGGTGGTTGGTCATCGGGTCGTCTCCGGCAGGTCGGTGAACGCGGCTGGCTGGAAGAGCAGGAGGTCTTCGTGCGCGGTGGCGCAGGCGGGGATGCTGCGGTCGCGGGCACGGCGGGTTTCCAGCATCTGGAAGAACGAGGCCCGGTTGACCAGACCGCCGTCGCGCAACCCCGCCAGGAGGGCGGCGTAGCGGCCAGACAGGACAAGGTCGTGGCGGTGGGCGGTGTCGATGACCTGGCCCGGCAGGTCGACCAGCTCGCCCTTGACCCGGATCGGGCGGACGGTCACGCCGATCACCCCACCGGGCCGCAGCAGGGCGGCGCTGCCGGCCAGGATGCGGCCGAACCCGGCCAGCAGGCCGGGCAGGGGCTGATGGGCAAGGTTGCCGCGATCGGTGGAGTAGCGGTGGTGCCGTTTGGCGATCTTTCCGCCGCCGTTGTCGCGTCCGGAGCAGATGTGCCCGTGGGTGTGCGATCCGTACGGCGGTGAGGTGAGCACCAGCGCCGCCTTCCCTTGCAGGGCCTGGTAGAGGGTGGCGATGTTGCGGGCATCCCCGCACACGAGTTGAGGTGTCCCCGTGGCTCCCTGGGAGCGGGCGTGCCGCAGGTTGCCCAGGGTGAGATGGACGAAGTCGGGCTCGTACTCCACCCCGGCAGCGTCACGGCCCAGATGGATCGCTTCGACCAGGGTGGTGCCGATCCCGCACATCGGGTCGACCACCAGATCACCCGCATCGGTGAACGCTTCGATGACGGTGGCGGCGATCGCGGGCAGCATCTTGCCGGGATGGCGCATCGACTCGGGCGTGTAGCGTCCCCGGCGCTGCAGCCGGGACGGGCGCTGGCCAGTCGCCAGTACCGACGGCAACGCCTGGACGCGGGAGAGGCCTTCGTGGTTCATCGAGTCCTCCCGCGGTACGCGCTGTCTTGACCAGGCGGGCCGGTGGGTTCTTGAGGTTTCTTGAACAGCGACACCGCGGCGTGGACGCCGACCGTGGGCGGTAGGGCGCTGGAGCGGATATCGCGGAGTTGCGCGAGGTCGGTGGGGCCGGCCTGCACGACCAGGGCGTCGCCCTCGATCGGGACGCGCAGCGCGATGACGTGCTGGGCGTAGCGGAAGCCGAGGCTTTGGGCGTGGCGGATGATGCGCGGCGCCGGGTCGATGAGGCGTCCGGACTGGTGGCGGGCCGTGGTGATGACGGCCAGGACGCCGCCGGGGGCCAGCACTCGCCATGCCGATGCCATGAACAGCCCGAGTTGCTCGCTGGTGAGCATCCACAGGTCGGCTCGGCACGCTGGGCAGCCCGTTGCTCAGCCTCGCCTCGGATTGTGGCCACCGGTCTCGTACGGCGGCGGGGCGCCGATGACCAGGGAGACCCTGTCGAGGTGGTCGGCCAGGCCTTTGGCCATCTGGTCGGGTCGGACGGGGCGCATCCGCACTCGCGTCAGCTGCTGGTGGTCGAGGGCGGCGCGGAGGCGGGTGCCGATGTGCTGGGCGAGCGGGAAGTGCGGGACCAGTGCGATGGCGCGCCGGTCGAGGCGGGCGGCCGTGATCAGGGTGGCTTCGCTGGTGGTGAAGCCTTCGGCGACCAGTGCCCCTTCGCTGGTGCAGGTACTGATCAGGTGCTGGGCCAGTTCCTGCCCGATGGTCTGGCGGTGCTGGAGGCAGATCGCGCTGCTGGGCCTTTCTCGGTTCGAGCGGGCGCTCGGTCGAGGCGGCAGGTCCTGGCTGCGAGGGTCTGAGCACAGCCAGACGGTGAGCGGGACCATGCGCCGCTCGCCGTTGGGCCGGTTGTTGCCGGTGGGTGGGTGGTTCGGGTTGGACGGTGGGTGGTTCATGTGCTGGGTGACCCGAGGCGGCCACCCGATCCCCGTGCACCGATAAAGCACCGCCGAGGGGCGCGGTTTTCATGATCGGCCGGTTCATGATCGGGTCAAGAACTGCCGACTGGATCATGACCGGGCACTCGTAGCCATGCGGGCCTTGAAAGAGCCGGAACGCCTACCGGCTCAGGGGCCACTGACGCGCTCAGGTGAGCCGATCGTCCTCTGGGCGGCCCAAGTCTTGATCAAGGATGCTGGCTGCCTGTGAATTCGGGCCTGTTCGGCGGTGCTTCATGGGTGCCAGTCGAGATCACCGGTGAACGGCGCGGACCTCGGGCGGACGGTCAGAACCCGGTCCCCGCCGCAATCATCCGTCTCATATGTCCCGTCAAGGAGGACACCCGCGGCCCGAGGCCGCGCCGTTCCAGGTTGATCGCACGGCTGGCAGCCGATTCCGTCAATCGACGTTCCGGAGACGCTGCCATGCGCACCTGCAAGTACTCGCACCAAACCATCCATCGACTCATCGAGGTGTGGCCTGACCGATACCACGGTAAGAGCAGCCGCACTATTGGGCGGTCTGAATCCGCCTCGTCCGAGCCCACGGCTAGCGACCGAGTGCAGCGCCGCCCTCGACCGCCTCGGCGGCGGCTGGTGGCCGCGTCGCTGTTGTGGACGGCCGGGTGCGGGGTGAGCGCGCTGCTGGTGCCCGGTGTGGCCGAGGCCGGCACCGGCCTGGCCGCGGCGGCCTCGTTGGATGAGGTGATCACGAATCTGCGGAATGTGATCGTGGGGTTGCTGGTGGGGTTGGCGACGTTGTTCGCCACGATCGGCGGGGTCCGCTACATCCTGGCCGGTGGCGATCCGGGTGAGGTGGAGGCGGCCAAG
Organism: Actinomadura geliboluensis; assembly: GCF_005889745.1. Classification (GTDB taxonomy): domain Bacteria; phylum Actinomycetota; class Actinomycetes; order Streptosporangiales; family Streptosporangiaceae; genus Spirillospora; species Spirillospora geliboluensis. The sequence goes on along the minus strand of NZ_VCKZ01000631.1, from coordinate 303 downwards.
AAGACGCTGCGGTACGCGGCGGTCGGGTACTCGGTGGCGGTGCCGGCGCCGCTGCTGGTGAAGATCTTGCAGGGCATCGTCGGCTCGCCCTCGTGACTGCCCCTGCGGTACCGGCCGCCCGAGCGCACCAGTCCTGGGCGTCGCTGGCCACGGCGGCTTTGTTGGTCTTGCTGGTGGCCGGTGCGGTCGTGTGCGCGGGCGCGAGTGCGGCGTGGGGCGCAGCCGACCCCGGGCCGCAGCCGTCGGTGAATCCGTCGCCGAACGCACCGGCGGCGCCAGGAACGCAGACACCCACCGCACCGC
>NZ_VCKZ01000630.1 GCF_005889745.1 Actinomadura geliboluensis | reverse complement strand
GACAGGGAGTAGCGGATCGGGAGGCGCTTCAGGCCGCCGACGAAGGTGGTGGCGATGCCCACCGGGTCCCCGGCGAGTTCGATCGAGCGGAGGCGCGGTATGAGCTCTTCATAGAACGCGCGGATCTCCATGCGGGCGAGCGCGGCGCCGAGGCAGTAGTGGACGCCGAAACCGAACGCGAGGTGCTTGTTCGGGTCGCGGCCGACGTCGAACGTGAAGGGATCGTCGAAAACGTCCTCGTCGCGGTTCGCCGACGGGTAGGAGAGCAGGACGGCGTCGCCCTCGCGAATGGTCGTGCCGCGCAGTTCGTAATCCCGCGTGGCGGTGCGCATGAACTCCTTGACCGGCGTCACCCAGCGGATCATCTCGTCCACCGCGAACGGCATCAGCTCCGGCTTGTCGCGGAGCCGTTCGAGCTGGTCGGGGTGCTCGATGAGGGCGTGCAGACCGCCGGAGATCGTCGCGCTGGTGGTGTCGTGCCCGGCCGTCGCGATGATGACGTAGTACGAGGCGGTGTCGAAGTCGTTGAGCGGCTCCCCGTCGACCCGCGCGTTCGCGATGGCGGACGCGAGGTCGTCGGTCGGGTCCTTGCGGCGCGCCACCGTCAGTTCCTGGAAATAGGCGAAGAAGTCGAGCAGGACCTGCAACTTCTCCTCGTTGGTCGTGCCGCGCTGGAACTCGGCGTCGTCCCCGCCGAACAGTTCCTGCGTCAGCTTCAGCATGCGGCCGAAGTCGCTCTCCGGAAGCCCGAGCAGCGACAGGATCACGTACAGCGGGAAATGGACGGCGACCTCCTGCGCGAAGTCGCATTCGCCGCCGCGCTCCACCAGCCGGTCGACGTACCGCTTCGCGAGCTCCCTGATGCGCGGCTCCAGCGCCCGCATCGCGCGCGGCCGGAACCAGTCCGCGCCGATCGCCCGGATGACCCGGTGGTCGGGGTCGTCCATGTGGATGAGCGTGCGCAGCGCGATGCCCTGCTCGGCCCGCTGCCGGTTCAGCCGGTCGAACTCGGCGGTGCCGAGCAGCGGGCGCGGCGCGTTCAGGAAGATCTGGTGGTTGCGCTCGACCTCCAGGACGTCCTCGTGCCTGGTGATCGCCCAGAACGGCTCGTAGTCGGGGGCGTCCACCCGGTGCACCGGCGACTCGCGGCGCAGCAGCGCGAGCGACGCGTGCAGCCGCCGGTCGTCGGCGTAGGCGTTCGGATCGGCGAGGTCGAGGCCCGCCTCGGCCACGGTAAGCGTCATCGCTCTGCTCCTCGATCGGGGCTGCCGCCTCCCAGGAACCTACGGGCCCGAATCCTGTTCGGTCAATGATCACCGACCGCGCCGCGCCGCTCCCGGCCGCCGAATGCCCGGCCGATGAACGCCTAGCCGGTGAACGCGCCGTCCGCCAGGTCCGCGAAGCGGTCGAGGTCCTCGGCGGGGGCGTCGATCGCGCGCAGCGGGCCGGCGTCGGCGAGGTGCGTCCGGGCGTAGAGGCGGGCGACGAGCGCCTTGCGGTCCGTGCCGGAGTCGGCGCGCTCCCAGCCCGCCTGCTCCAGGAGCAAGGCTGCCGCATAGACGTCCGCCATGTACTGGGCGAGCGGGAAGAGGCGCGCCTCGGCGACAGTCCTGTCCAGGCCGCGCCATGCCGCTATGGCCTGGCGGAGATGCCCGATGCGCTCGCCGACCAGCTCGGCCGTGGCGTCGTCCCCCTGCGGCGCCTGCCGGACGGCCTGCGTGAGCCTTTCGAGGAACGGCTCGTGCGCGTCCTGCCGTTCGATGGCGCGGCGGACGTCCATGCACAGGATGTTGTCGCCGCCCTCCCAGATGGGGTTGACCTGGGCGTCGCGCAGAAGGCGCGCTACCGGCCACTGCTCGATGTAGCCGTTCCCGCCATGGATTTCGATGGCGTCACTGGCGGCCGTCACACCGAGCCTGGCGGCCCTCAGCTTGATGAGCGCCGCCCCTATGCGCAGCCTGGGGCGTCCTAGGTAGCCGTCGAACACGAGTGCCTGCGCGGCCTCGGTCTCCACGATCAGCTCGGCGAGCTTGCGCCGCATGAGCGGCTGGTCGGCCAGCGGGGCACCGAACGCCTCGCGCGCCCGCGCGTAGCAGAGCGACTCGACCAGCGCCCGCCGCGCGCAGCCGAGGCCCATCATCGAGATGCCGAGGCGCGCCCCGTTGGTCAGCTCCATCATGCGGGCCAGGCCCTTGCCGTCGCCGCCCTGCCCGGCGCTGGACGACGGGGCCAGCAGGAACGCCTCCGCGTCGGTGAACTCGATCTCCGCGGAGGCCACGGAGCGGGTGCCGAGCTTGTCCTTGAGCCGGCGGATCCGGACGCCGTTGCGCGTGCCGTCCCGCCGCTCCGTCAGGACGAGGAACGGCGCGATGCCCCGCACCCCGTCGGCGGCGCCCTCCGACTTGGCCAGCACGACGAACGCCGACCCGTTGGCGTTGGACGCGAACCACTTGAGCCCGTTGACCCGCCAGGCGTCGCCGTCCTTGGTCGCCGTCGACTCCAGGGCGCCCAGATCCGATCCGCCGGACCGCTCCGTCAGCATCTGTGCGGCCTCGCCGGACATCTCCCCGGCCGCGAACAGCTCCCGCACCCGCTCCCTGACGTCCTCGGGCGCGAACATCTCGGTCAGCTGGACGACCATGTCGCCGCCGGTGCCGAGCGCGCACGCCATGCCGATGTCGGCCTGGTCCAGCAGGTAGCTCCAGGCCACGCCCAGCGGCGCCGGGTCGACCCCGTTGGCCTTCGCCTCCGCGACGAAGTCGGGCCGCGTGAACGACGTCGCGACGATGTCCCGCCGGGCCGCCTCGAACGACGGCGGCATGACGACCTCGCTGACGTCGCGCCCCCACCGGTCGTACTTCTCCAGCCGGGGCGGGTTCCGGTCGGTCTCCTCGGCTCGCTCGGCGACCGGCCCGCCCATCAGCGCGCCCATCTCCTTCAGCCGCGGCTCGGCCCAGCCGAACCCGTCCCCGAGGTGGCGCCGCATGAGGAACCGCAGCGTGGGGTCGCAGTCGTACCAGTTGCGGCCCACGGCCCCCTGGTAGCGCTCGGTCGCGTACCGGCGCGCCTTCTGCGCGCCGCCGAACGGCAGCCGGTCGAACGGCTCGATCAGATAGGACGTCATGCGTCCGACATTACGCTTTTTCGTCACATGATGGAAGCCTGTAACGACAGTGCGCCCGAAACGACCACATCGGTACGCTCTGCCTTCCCCCTCGACCCGGACGAGCACGGCGCCAACGCCGCCTTGACCGGCCGCCCTCTCTGCTTCTTCGACCCGCGCCATGGCCCGTCGGTGAATCGCGTCGCCTGGGCCCCGCCGGGCGGCGCCCCGCGCGACGTCGACGTGTGCGCCCGATCGCGACGGGCGTCCGTCCCGCTCCCGCCCCCTGTCTCTTATTCCCATCTGACGCTGCCGACGACG
>NZ_VCKZ01000629.1 GCF_005889745.1 Actinomadura geliboluensis | reverse complement strand
CACCTCACCCCGGTGACCCCTCGGCCCGCCCGCCGGGACCGCCAAGGCACCTCCCCACCGCTCTCCTGTGCCGGTACGCACCCACTCGCGCCTGCCACTCGCTCTCGTCCGCCGCCGCCCAGGTGCCACACCCGGCCGTCCAGCCGCCGCCCGGCAGCGCGACCTTCACGACCGGTCCGCCCGCGACGTCGCTGACCTCCCGTCTGGGACGCCCACTGCACGCTCCCCATCACTGACTAGAGCCCGTCCTTCACCCACGCACACGCTCTCTCTTGCCATCGCTGCGCGTGGTCGGTGGGGGTGGGGCGTGTTCGTTGCTGGGGTTGGTGCTGTTCTCGTCTAGTGGGGGCTGTTGGCCGGTTGTGGATTTGGGGGTGGTGGGGCTGGTGTTGCGAGGGTTGTGAGATTCTCTTGTAGTTGATCTCGGTTCGGCCGATTTGGGTCTGGACATATTCCGTGTTAATGCCTAGCTTGAATGGGACGCCGGGCGTCGGGCCGGTGCGTCCAATGTCGTATGCCCTCGTCAGGGTGACGGTGAGGTAAGGGACGGTTTACCCCAGTTGACCTGGGGTGATGGCGGCTGGGCGGGCGTATGGGTCAAATCCCGGCGTATTGCTCGTTGCATTTCGGCGACATCTCTGTGAAGGGCCGTGCGGCCTTAACATTCGACTTGCGCGTGCGTAGACTCCCGGCACCCGCGTTGCCGTGCGAGGTGTTCGAAATCATGACTCGCGGGGTACGCGGTAAAGATCGTCTTCTTTGTGACGATCGAGTCGCAACGCCCCTGTCGAGGAGGACGGATGTCCGGGTTTTCCCTGTCAAGCCCGGCCAGCGCAGAAGTGGATCTCGGCGGCGGCGACCTCTCCCTGGTCGTCGTCGTCGCCGTGATCGCGCTGCTCGCACTGGCCGTCGCCGCGGGTCTCGTCCGCGATGTCCTGGCCGCGGGCCAGGGCACCGCCAAGATGCAAGAGATCGCGCGGGCCGTACAGGTGGGCGCCAGTGCCTACCTGAAACGCCAGTTCCGAACGGTCGCGGTCTTCGTCGTACTGATCCCGCTCGTTCTGCTGCTGCTTCCCGCCGACTCGACGAGCGAGCGGATCGGCCGGTCGATCTTCTTCGTCATCGGCGCGCTGTTCTCCGCCGTCACCGGGTTCACCGGCATGTGGCTCGCGGTGCGCGGCAACGTCCGGGTCGCCGCCGCCGCCCGCGAGGCGGACGGCGAGAAGACCGCGATGCGGATCGCGTTCCGCACCGGCGGCGTCGCCGGCATGTTCACCGTGGGCCTCGGCCTGTTCGGCGCGGCGGTCGTCGTCCTCGCCTACCAGGGCGACGCGCCGAAGGTGCTGGAGGGCTTCGGCTTCGGCGCCGCGCTGCTCGCCATGTTCATGCGCGTCGGCGGCGGCATCTTCACCAAGGCCGCCGACGTCGGCGCCGACCTCGTCGGCAAGGTCGAGCAGGGCATCCCGGAGGACGACCCGCGCAACGCCGCGACGATCGCCGACAACGTGGGCGACAACGTCGGCGACTGCGCCGGGATGGCCGCCGACCTGTTCGAGTCGTACGCGGTGACGCTGGTCGCCGCGCTCATCCTCGGCACCGCGGCGTTCGGCACCGAGGGCCTGGTGTTCCCGCTGATCGTCCCGATGATCGGCGTGGTCACCGCGGTGATCGGCATCTTCGCGGTGGCGCCCCGCGCCGGGGACCGCTCCGGCATGTCGGCGATCAACCGCGGGTTCTTCATCTCGGCGGGCATCTCGGCGGTGCTCGTGGCGATCGCCGCGTTCGTGTACCTGCCGTCGTCGTTCGCCGACCTGAAGGGCGTCGCGGACGAGTCGATCCGCGGGCTGGACGCCGACCCGCGCTGGGTCGCGCTCGGCTCGGTGATCATCGGCATCGTGCTGGCGAGCATCATCCAGCTGCTCACCGGCTACTTCACCGAGACCAACCGCAAGCCGGTCAAGGAGGTCACCGACAGCGCCCGGACGGGCCCGGCGACCGTCATCCTGTCCGGCATCTCGCTCGGCCTGGAGTCGGCCGTCTACACCGCGCTCGTCATCGGCGGCGCCGTGTACGGGGCGTTCCTGCTCGGCTTCGGCAACACCACCGTCGCGCTGTTCGCGGTGGCGATGGCCGGCACCGGGCTGCTGACCACGGTCGGCGTCATCGTCTCGATGGACACCTTCGGGCCGGTGTCGGACAACGCCCAGGGCATCGCGGAGATGTCCGGGGACGTGCAGGGCGAGGCCGCGTCCGTCCTGGAGCGGCTGGACGCCGTCGGCAACACCACCAAGGCGATCACCAAGGGCATCGCGATCGCGACGGCGGTGCTCGCCGCGACCGCGCTGTTCGGCTCGTTCCGGACGACGGTGATCGCGGCGCTCGGTGACGCGTCCAGCAGCGCGAAGGACGCGATCGGCGCCGAGTTCCTCGACTTCAACCTGTCGATCGCGAGCCCGAACGTGCTGATCGGGCTGATCGTCGGCGCGGCCGTGGTGTTCCTGTTCTCCGGCGTGGCGATCATGGCGGTGGGCCGGGCGGCCGGCCGGGTCGTGGTGGAGGTGCGCGAGCAGTTCCGCACCAAGCCCGGGATCATGGACTACACCGAGAAGCCCGACTACGACCGGGTCGTGGACATCTGCACCCGGGACGCGCAGCGCGAGCTGGCCACCCCCGGGCTGCTGGCGATCATGGCGCCGATCGCGGTCGGCTTCGCGCTCGGGTACGCGCCGCTCGGCGCGTTCCTCGGCGGCGCCATCGCCGCGGGCGTGCTGATGGCGGTGTTCCTCGCCAACTCCGGCGGCGCCTGGGACAACGCCAAGAAGCTCGTCGAGGAGGGCCACCTCGGCGGCAAGGGCAGCGAGGCGCACGAGGCGACGATCATCGGCGACACGGTCGGCGACCCGTTCAAGGACACCGCCGGTCCCGCGATCAACCCGCTGATCAAGGTGATGAACCTGGTCGCGCTGCTGATCGCGGACGCGGTGGTGACCTACGCGGGCAACACCGCGCTGCGCGTCGGCGTGACCGTGCTGTCCGTCGGGGTCGTCGTCGCCGCGATCGTGATCTCCAAGCGGCGCGCCGACCCGATCGCCGAGGCGGCCCCCGCGGGCGGCTCGCCGGTCGAGGGCGGAACGTCCGGCAAGGCGTCCGTGGACGGCGGCAAGGCCGAGGCCGTCGAGGAGGCCGCTCCCGAGGAGGCGGCCGTCGGCGCCGACTCCAATGGCGCCGCGACCTCCGAGGAGGAGTCCGCGAAGAACGGCTAGACGCATCACCCTGGAAGGGCCGGCGGCGCAGCCACCGCCGGCCCTTCCGCATGTCCGGGGGAGGAAGCGTCCCAGGACCTGGAGGGGGCCTCCCAGCTTGGAGTCTGCTGGTCATCGGCTTGGGCGGGGGCGGGTTCGGAGCATGCCGATGGTCGCGGTCGACGCGACCTTCCTCGG
>NZ_VCKZ01000123.1 GCF_005889745.1 Actinomadura geliboluensis | reverse complement strand
GCGGAGGCGAAGGCGGAGGCGAAGGCGGAGGCGAAGGCGGAGGCGAAGGCGGAGGCGAAGGCGGAGGCGAAGGCGGAGGCGAAGGCGGAGGCGAAGGCGGAGGCGAAGGCGGAGGCGAAGGCGAAGACGGACGCGGGTTCGCAAGGGCCGGTACGGGCGGCGGCGGCCACATTTCCACAGGCTGTGGAAAACTCACCGGCATCCGCGATGGTGGCACGTAACGAGCCCGCGAGAAGGGGCGGACACGTTCGATCTCCGCCATGGCCGCCGCCGCACCGGCAGCCACCATGCGACTGTCATCATTGAGCAGCGTTTTCAACCGTTCCCAGGCCAGCCGGCCCACGTCGTCGCCCTTCAGCGCCAGATCCCTGAGCGTGTCGACGGCAGCGGCGCGCACCCGCGCCAGCGGATGCTCGGTCGCCGACGCCACTTCGTCCGGCAACTGCGGCGGGCGGGCCGTCGCGGGGCTGTACGCGACGATCAACTCTCCGCTGACATCGGAGAACTTGGTCGGCGTCTGGTTCGGATTCGCGGCGGTGACCTTCGTGTAGGCGTACTCGTACAACTCGTCGATGGAGATCAGCCCGTCACGGTTCCGGTCGGCCTCGCCGGTGGAGAGGCCGCGCACCAGCGCATCGGTGAAGACCGACGGGCCCGCGCCATTGCCGCCGCCCGTTCCCACTTGCGAGATCTCCTTGGTCACGCGCCGCCGGTCGAGCTCGAACGAGTACTCCAGCGCGGAGGACGAGGAGCGGATCGCCCTACCGGAGCCGCTCAACCCTTCGTTGACACCGACGCTTCCGCCGCTGCGCGCCACCATTCCCTCGATGAACGCACCGCTGTAGCAGCAGTCCAGGAGCAGGATGATGTTGCGGGACATGCTGCCCGTCATCTGCTCGCCCACGAACACCGACGCGATCCCGGTGGACGCGAGCCTCCTGACCCTCGTGTTCGAGGTCGCGAAGTAGAGCCGTCCCCCGTCGTCCTTCACCCCGTGACAGGAGACATAGAGGAGCAGCACGTCATCGGGCTGCTTCTCGCAGAAGAAGTCCTCGATCGCGGCGTTGACTTCGTGGGCGGGCTTGTTGAACACGCAGTCCACCTGGAACCCGCCGATGGACGGGTTCGCCAGGACCCTGGCGAGAGCCGACACGTCGTGGGCGGGCGAGCGCAACGACTTGAAGTCCGGATCCTCGTAGCGGTCGGAGGCGATCAGAAGCGCTAGCCTTCTTGGTCGCCCGACGCCTGTTCCCGCGTTTCCCCGATGCATGTCTGCAGCCATTCGATGAGTCGTCGTTGTTCGTCCGCGGTAGCGGCGGACAACTCGATGGAATTATCGCCGCAACTGACCTTCACGCTGCCTTTGCGCGGCCCGAGCCACGCGAAGACCCCATTGACGAAGGCCTGTGCCGCGGGCGTCCTGGCCAGTGCCACGACGAGACCCGCGACCGCGACCGCCGATGCGGATTTGGCGCCGGCCGGCGCCGCGCCGGCGGAGCGTTCGACCTGGACGCCCTGTCTTCGCAAGTCAGCCAGCAGGCGGCGGCTCAACTGGTCCAGCCGCGCGACATCGGCGTTCCATTCGGACACTTCGACCAAAAGGGTCGGTGCCATAGGTCATTTCCCCCGTTTCGCCGACGCGATCTTGCATTCCCGTCGCCCTCACTTCATAGTGACGCGGACGGAACCGCCGATGATGACAGGGGCGAAGTCTCAACTTGGCCTACACCCGCGAGTAACCACGACAATCGTCCTGAATTCCATCTTTCCCCGGAAGATCATTAACTTCGCCAGATAGCGAGCGAAATCGACGGCGCAGGGGTGAGTTCAAGGCCGCGGCGTGTAGACGCTCAGCGAGCGGGGGCGCAGCCGAGGGGACGGCGTTGCGGGCGAGACCCGGTTGGCGTTCGAGGGCATCCCACGCAACGCCTCGCCACGACCACTGCCGCGGCCACGACCGTCGCACCGGCGCGCGGCGGCGCCGCCCACCCCGCCCTCCTCTTGTCAAAGATCGCCAGTAAAGGGGGCGGGGGGACGCAATGGTCAACAGTTTTCGGGGGAGCCGAGAAAATGAGTCTCGTGACTCAGCGGAGGTCGACGGCTCCGTCCCGGAGCGCGTCCATGAACGCATTCCACTGGGCGCGGCCGAGGACGATGACACCGGCGGAGTGGTCGCGGGAGTCGCGAACCAGTACCGACGGGCCGAACGTCGCCACCTCGACGCACTGGCTATCGTCCACGCTCGCACTGCTCTTTCGCCAGTTCAGCGCGGCTTCACGACTCGACCCGTAGACCATCCAGCGACCTCCGTCCATTGCCGGCGGGTGCCGTCTCGCCAACCGATCGGCCGGGGACACCCACCGGAGAGCACCGAGCAGGGCACGACAAACCACGACCTTGTGGATAATTTCCCGATCACGAGTGTAAACGGTTCTAGTTATCCCGCCTACAAGGGAACACAAGATCACGCTGCGTGTTATGACGGCCACTCGCCTTGTCGGATGTTCGCCGCGGCCTTCACCTCCGGTCGGGTCGAGTTGCGATGCGCCTGTCAGGCCGACCGCCGGACGGCCGGCCATCAGGGGCGGTCAGGACATGAGGTCGTCGGCGGCCTGGCGGATCATCGCGATCGACTGGTCGGCCGGGAGCGCCTGCTCGACGAGCAGCTCGAAGGTGTCGCGGTACTCGGTGATCTTGTCGTCCTCGCCGCTGATCATCATGCTGGCGCCCGACCGCCCCTCCAGGTAGAGGACGTCGTCGAGGTCGCCGTCGAACTCCAGGATGGTGAAGGGACCCTCCAGGCCGAGGTGCGCACCGGTGCTGAAGGGGATGACGCGCACCCGCAGCAGGTCGTCGTTCTCGGCGGCGTCGGCGATGTGGTTGAGCTGGGCCGGCATGATCGCCGGGTCGGTCCTGATGCCGACATGGCGGCGGATGACCGCCTCGTCGATGATGTAGTCCTGGCGCGGGGGGTTCTCGCGCTTGGCGAATTCCTGCTGCCGCTGGATGCGCAGCTTGGCCGCCAGCACCCGGGCCGTCTCGGACGCCTTTCCGGTGGAGAGCACTTCGGCGTACTCGGGCGTTTGCAGCAGCCCGGGGACGACCGTCCCGTGGAACTGGCGGATGAACGCCGCGCCCGCGGAGTAGCCGACATAGTTGAGGAAAGTGGGGTCGAGGTCACCGCGATAGGCGTTCCACCAGGCGGGCTCGCGGGCGCCGCGAGCGAGCGCCTGTAGCCGCTCCTGGCGCGACTCGGAGGTGACGTCGTAGACGCGGAGCAAGGCCTGCAGGTCCGTCCGGGTGATGGCGTTCTTACCGCCCTCGACCCTGATGAGCTTCGACGGGGACCATTCGAGCTGGCGCGCCACCTGCTCCTGCGTCAGCTTCTTCCCCTTGCGCAGGCGGACGAGTTCCGCGCGAAGCAGCGCACTCTGGACGATCGGCCCCTGGTCACTGGACATCCTGTTCGCTCACTCTAGGTAGTTGGTGCTACCAGCCTGGATGCTACATGGCATTCCGGGACTTGACACCCCGCTTGCCGCCACTCCGCCACCTGCCTGGGCCCATGCGACCTTCGCTCCGCGCGCAGATGCCGCCATAACGCCCAAAAGTCGCATTGGAAGCCGCCAGACTGCTGCATACCGCTCGACTATGTTGTAATGTGCTACATGGCAGACTAGCAGACGCCAACTTGCGACGGGACTCGGCGCCACCTCCACGCAGCCGGTGGTCCTGACGCAGGGTGAGGGATCCGGACGGGCCACGCGTGTCCTCCCGGCCGGGACCTCACGACGGCGGGCACGACGGGCGAACGGGCGGCAACGGGGCAGCGCGGCCCACCGAGAACGGTCTGGACACGCGAACGGGGAGGTCAGCCACCACACGTGACTTCGGCATCGCCGGCGGGAAATGACCACGACCGGCCACAAGAACAGAGTCGCCCGCCACTTTCCGCTGATCACCGGTTGGCAGCCAGAAGGATCGGCGGAAAGTGGAGAGCGACTCCCTGAGCCGCGAGAAAGCGCGCCGGCGGGCCTGCGCGGAAACCCTGCGAAAACGCAGAAAGATCCGGGCTGACCTGCCAAAACGTTTTCTGCGGACTCACCCAGTCTAACCGCGATCACGCGGTACGGGCTATAGGTGATGTGACTTCGGCCACGGCGATAGGTGCCGGGCGATCCCGGGCACCGCGCACGGGGCCGGAGTCGCGATTCGAGGCATGGGGTCCCTGACATGTCAAGACAGCAGATCCATCCCCCGACCTTCGACGTCCACCCCACGAATTCCGTCCCCTCGGTCGCGGGCCGGGTGAGCTGATGGACGCACACGCGCGCCGGCATGACCCGGACCAGATCGTCCACCCGGAGACGCTCGCCGTCGTCCGCCCCCGGCGGCCCCACGGCGAGCGCCCGGCCGAGAGCACCGAGCTGGAGAGCCGGCCCGCCGGGCCGCCGGTGGCCGTCCGGCCGGGGCCGGGCGCCCAGTCCCGGCGGCCCGGGTTCTGGACGTCCCTCACGACCATCGAGCGGGCCGAGTTCCTCGCGACCGCCCAGGAGGTCGTGTACCCCGCCGGCGCGGTGCTGTGGGAGGAGGACGAAGCCGCCGACCAGACCATCGTGATCAAGACCGGCACGGTGCGCGTCAGCGTGCGGCGGGACGGCGGCGAGCGGATCATCGCCTTCCGCGGCCCTGGCGACATCATCGGCGAGCGCGCCGCGCTGCTGCTGCGGCGCCGCTCGGCGACCGTCGTCGCCATGGAGCCCTTGAGCGCGCTGCTCCTCACCACGCAGCAGTTCGTCACCTACCTGAGCAACCATCCGCGCGTGGTCGCCGTCCTGGAACGCGAGATGTACGAGCGGCTCACCGAACAGACCGCAGCGGGCCCCAAGCACGATCCCCGTATGGGACGGCCGTACGGGGATGGAGCGAGCGCCGGGGCTGCGGGCGGGCCGCCCTACGGTGCCGGAGGCACGCACCCTTACGGGGTCGGCGCGCAGGCGTACGAGTCCACCGTCCAGTACGGCTTGTCCCGCGCCTACACGACCGCGTTCATTCCTCTGCCTCTGCTGGAGCCCAACAACGCCCCACATGACGTGATGGAACCGAACACCGTCATGGACCCGTACGACCCCTACACCGTGTTCGACCTGTACCCCGAGGTCTGCGCGTGCCTCGAACCCGCTCCCTTCCCTGGGGCCGTCCCGTACTCCGAGGCCGATCATGCGGCGGAGACAGGCCGGTACGCGTCGGTCGGCGCGGGTGCGCAGCCGAAGTCAGGCACAGGTGCGTGGACGTATGCCGCGGAGACGTCCGACCTGGCCGGGCGGCCGCAGCCTCCCTCCTGGCGGGCGCGTCCGGCCGCGACCGTGCGCGTCCAGCCCCATGGGCAAGCGGTGGTGCAGCCCACGAGCCGCGCCGCCTCCGGCCCGGCGTGGGCGGGGCGCAACTGCACTGTGGTTTACACCGATATCGCCGGTTTCAGCTCGCGCGCCCGCGACGAGCACGACCGCATCGAGGTGCGCCGCGCCATGTACGCCGCCCTGCGGGAGTCCTTCGAGGGGTCCGGCGTGCCGTGGGACACCTGCTACAGCGAGGACCGCGGCGACGGCGCGCTGATCGTCGTCCCGCCGGAGATCCCGACCGCCGCCGTCATCGACCCGATGATCGCGCTGCTCGGGGCGCGGCTGCGGCGGCACAACCACCGGTCGAGCGAGGCGGTCCGCATCCAGCTCCGGGTCGCGGTCGACGTCGGGCCGGTGGTGCCCGACCCGCCCGGCCTGTCCGGCTGGACGATCATCAACGCGGCGCGCCTGCTGGACGCCGCGCCGCTGCGGGAGCGGCTCGCCGCGACGCGCGCCGACCTCGGCGTGATCGTGTCGAGGTTCGTCCACGACTCCGCCATCGCCCACGGCCCCCGCCGCGTGAACGCCGGCGAGTACGAGCCGGTCAGCTGCCGGGTGAAGGAAACGGACATCGAAGGCTGGATCCACCTGCGCGGCCTCCCCGCGCGCTCCGCCGCCTGACGCGCCCCGGATCCCCCTCCTCCCGCTCAGGAGGGGTGGTCGGGGCGCTCTGGAGCGTTCCGAGGGATGCGCAGGACGAACCGGGCCCCGCGCGCGCTGTCCTCGATGGTGAGGCTCCCGCCGTGCAGCCGGGCGATCTCCCGCGCGATGGGCAGGCCGAGACCGGTGCCCGACGGGTCGCGGGCCTTACTGGCCTCCAGCCGGGCGAACCGCTGGAAGACCAGGTCCCGGTGCTCCTCGGCGACCCCCGCCCCGTCGTCCAGCACCTCCAGGACGGCCTCGCCGTCGGTGCGCCGGACCGTGATGTCGACCTGCGACTCGGCGTGCCGCTCGGCGTTGTCCAGGAGGTTCGTGAAAAGCCGGACGAGCCGGAGCCGGTCCCCGCGCACCGTCACCCCCTCCTGGAGGTGCGGGACGACCCGCTTCGTCCGGCTCGACCTCGCCACCTCGATGGTGACCAGCGCGCCGAGGTCGATCGTCTCGACGTCCTTCCAGGCGGCGGCGTCCAGGCGGGCCAGTTGCAGCAGGTCCGTGACGATCGCCTGGAGCCGCTCCAGGCTCTGCAGGACGCCCCGTCCCACCTGCGGCCAGTCGACGTCGTCGGGGAAGAGCAGCGCCTCCTCCAACTGGGTGCGGGCGGCGGCGATCGGGCTGCGCAGGTCGTGGGACGCGTCGGAGGTGAAGCTGCGCTGCCGTTCGAGGGCGCTGTCGAGGCGGTCGAGCGTCGCGTTCGCCGCCTCCGCGAGCCGCCTGATCTCGTCCCGGTTCTCCGGCACCGTGACCCGGCGGCCGGACTGCAGCGCGGTGATCTCCGCCAGTTCGGCGCGGATCGCGTCCACCGGGGCGAGGGTCTGGTCCACCGTCGCCCAGGCGCGCAGGCAGGCCAGCAGGATCACCAGCAGCGAGACGCTGACCAGCAGCATCATGAGGCCCGGGTTGACATACCAGGGGACGGCCGGGGCGGCGGCGTAGACGAGCCAGTCACCGTCCGGCTGGTAGACGCGGAAGCCGATCACCCACGCGCAGCCGGGCAGTTCCCTCGCCGTGCACACGTCCCGGGTGGAGTACACCTTGGCCTGGGAGGGGAGGAAGTCGGCGATCGGCGGTCCGTCCAGCGACGGGCCCCGGCTGCCCGCGATGACCGTCCGGTTCTCGTCCATGACCTGGATGACCACGCCTTTCGGCGCGTCGAGGTCGCCGCGCACCGGGCCGCGCCGCATCTCGTAGGAGATCCGCAGCGCCGCGGCCGTCGCCTCGCTGCGCTTGGAGTCGGTCTCGGAGCCGCGCACCTCCACCAGGACCAGCGTGGTCACGATGACGCAGATCATGGCGGTGACCATTCCGGCAATTACGGTCATCCGCACCCGAATAGACCATGTGCGTCGTCCGTACACCCGACCTCCCGCAGGTGATGTCTTCACCGTCCAGATCGGAATCAGTCCTCTGAACAGCCGCGACGCACCCAAGAAGGGACAAAGAAATGGTTGCCGACCGGCCTGGTCCCGCCCGTCACCCCCGTCCCCGCCGCCCCTTCCGCGTGATTTCCGGGCCTCTCGTCCCGGCGGGGTTCGGCAGAAGCCGGAGCGCTCAACGGGCGCGCGGCTAGCATGGCTGGTTATGGAGCTGCGCCAGCTGGAGTACTTCGTCGCGGTGACCGAAGAGGCGAGCTTCACCAAGGCCGCCGCCCGGCTGCACGTCGCCCAGCCGGGCGTCAGCGCCCAGATCCGGCAGCTGGAACGCGAACTGGGCCAGCCGCTGCTGGACCGCTCCGGGCGGACGGTCCGGCTGACCGAGGCCGGCGCCGCCGTCCTCCCCTACGCGCGGGCGGCGCTCGCGGCCGTCAGCGGCGCGCGGTTCGCGGTGGACGAGCTGACCGGCCTGCTCCGCGGGCACGTCACGGTCGGCACCATCGACTGGATCCGGTCGCTCGACCTGCCCGGCCTGATCGCCGAATTCCATCGCGACCATCCGGATGTGGAGGTCACGGTCATCCAGGAGGACACGGACACGCTGACCGAGGGCCTCCGCTCCGGCCGCGTCGACCTCGCCTTCCTCAGCCTCAGCACCGACGCGCCCGCGGGCATCGCGACCCGGGTCGTCATCGAGCAGGACCTCTACGCCGCCGTCAGCCACGACCACCCGCTGGCCCGGCGGCCCACGATCACGCTGCGGGCGCTCGCCGACGAGGCGCTGATCAGCCTGCCGAAGGGCACCGGCGTGCGCGCCGTCCTGGACCGGGCCTTCGCGAACGCCGGGCTCCGCCCGCGGATCGCGTTCGAGGCCGGCGAGCCGCCCGTCGTGGCACAGATCGCGGCGCACGGCCTCGGCGTCGGCGTCCTCCCCGAATCCGCCGCCCGGGGCGTGCCGGACGCGCTGCACGCGATGCCGATCGTCCGGCCCCGGCTCAGTGGGCGGATTGCGCTGGCGTGGCGCGCAGAAGGCCCGCGCAGCCCGGCGGCGCGCGCGCTCACCGCCCGCGCACGCCGCCATATTCCCTGATCAGGCCGCGGGCCGCACGGCCGGCTGCCCAGCGGCGAGGTGGCCCGCTTGCGCCGTGCGGGACGTCTGGAGGACATGCCGCAAGACGTCCGGCTTGTTGGTGATGATCCCGTCCACGCCGAGCTTGACGGCCTTCTCCATGTCGCCGCGGTCGTCGATCGTCCAGGTCAGCATGTCCATTCGGGCCGCGTGCACCTTCTTCACGAACGACGCCGTCACGTCACCGAACTTCGGGTTGATCTGGTCGGCGTACTTGGCGAGCTTCTTGAGCTCCGCCGCCTTCGGCGTCCCGATCAGCCCGGTCGGGACCTTGGGCAGGACGGCGTGGAACCGGCGCACCGACCCCCAGTCGAACGACTGCACCACGAGGCGCCGCTCGGTCGGGTCGTAGCGGAGCCAGGACGGCGAGCGCCGCAGCGCCGCGGCGATGCGCTTCTCGATGCCCGGATAGAGGTCGGGGCTCTTGATCTCCAGCAGCAGGCCGAGCCCCTGGCCGCGCATCGCGGTCAGCACCCGGGGCAGCGTCGGGACGCGCTCACCCGCGTACTTCTTCGCGAACCAGGACCCCGCGTCGAGCCTCTCGATCTCCGCGAGCGTGAAGTCGGCGACCTTCCACGGTTTACGGTCCGGGTAGACCTGCTCGGCGTTCGTCGTCCGGGCGAGCGTGGTGTCGTGCATGATCACGAGCTTGTGGTCCTTGGTCTCCTGGACGTCCAGCTCGAACATGTCCGCGTTCTGGGCCCTGGCCAGCTTGAACGCGGCGAGCGTGTTCTCCGGCGCGTACGCCGACGCGCCCCGGTGCGCGACGTCCAGGATCCGGGCCTGCGCGGCGGTCCGGGCGCGCGGCGCGACCTCGGCGTCCGGGAGGCCCGGCGCTGCCTGCGGCGCGGGCATGGCGCGCGGCCGCGGGTCCGGCGCGCCCGGCTCCGCGATCTGCCCGGGATGCGGGGCGGCGGGCCGGGGCGCGTCAGGCCGTGGGGCGTTCGGCGGTGGCGCGTCCGGCCGCTGGGGACGGGGCTGCGGAGCGGCGGGAAGCGGGTCCGCCGGGGCCGGGTCGGCGGAGGCCGCCGCCGGAGCGGCGAGCGCCGCGGTGGCCGTGACGGCGATGAGCGCGAGACGGGTCCGTCGGTACATCTGTCAGCCTCTCGGGAGCCGGAGCTGTCCGCCCCAACCCTCGGACCGTCCGGTGACACCCCCGTTACGGGCAGGTAGCAGACCGTGTACAGACAGTGACGATACGCAGCCGGACCGTTCACAATGCGGAGGACACGGCGCCCACCGCCGAACCGCGCTCTCCGCTAGCCGGACTCTTCGGATTTGTCCGGCGTCCGGGCGCTCTTGGCCGCCTTCGACAGGATCAGCGCCCCGAGCACCAGCCGCCGGCTCCGCCGCAGCGGACGCGGGAACCGGACACGCCGCCGCGCCCGCTCCCCGCCCCCGGGCGCCGGCGCGGGCGCGAGGAGCGCGGGCAGCCCGGCGCGCGGCCTGCCGAGCCGGGTCGGACGGCTCCGGCCGCGCAGCGTCACCGCCCCCTCGACGTCCCACTCCTGCGACTCGGCCAGATGCGCCAGGTCCAGGACGGCCGCCGAGGCGAGCACCCGCCCGTCCTCGCCCTTCGCCAGGTCGCTGAGCCGGGCCGCCTCGTTCACCGGGTCGCCGATCACCGTGTACTCGAACCGCTCCTCCGCGCCGATGTAGCCCGCGACGACCGGGCCCGCCGACACGCCGATCCCCGCGTCCAGCATCGGCACCTCGGCGCGCAGCCGCACCGCCAGCTCGCGGGCCGCGCCGAGCACCGCGCCCGCCGAGTCCGCCAGCTGCGTCGGCGCCCCGAAGATCGCGAGCGCCGCGTCCCCCTCGAACTTGTTGATCCAGCCGCCGTGCTTGGCCACCACCGTGACCACCACGCCGAAGAACCGGTTGAGCAGCCCGACGACCTCGTCCGGGCCCCGGGTGTCGGCGAGCCTGGTGGAGCCGGTCAGGTCGACGAACAGCACCGCCACCTCGCGCGTCTCCCCGCCGAGCGTGATGGCGCCGCGCTCCAGCGCCAGATCGGCGACCTCCTCGCCGACATGCCGCCCGAACAGGTCGCGCAGCCGCTCGTTCTCCCGCAGCCCCGCCACCATGTGGTTGAAACCGGCCTGCAACTGCCCGACCTCGCTCGCGTCGTACACCGGGACCTGCGCGCCGAGATCGCCCCGCTCGACCTGCGCCATCCCCTTCCGCAGCGACTTGATCGGGTCCGCGATCGCCTGCGTCGCCATGTAGATCACGCACACCCCGGCCAGCAGCGCCACGCCGCCGAGCCCGAGGATCGTGATCGCGAGCTGCGTCACATTGATGTCCGGCGCGGCCAGCGCGGCGATCGCGACACAGATCAGCCCGAACACCGGGATCGCCGTCCCGAGCGCCCACGCCAGCATCACCCGCGTCGTCACCCCGGGCAGCCGGAACTTCTTCGGCCGCTCCGCGCCCAGCACCAGCGCCGCCGCCGGCCGCAGCAGCCGCTCCGACAGCAGGTACACGATCGTGCACGTCGTCGCCGCGCCGAGCAGGCACGTCAGGCTCGTCTTCACCGCCAGCCGCCCGGTGAACAGGGCCAGATCCAGCACCGCCCAGCCGAGCGCGCCGACCGCCCACATGGCGCCGATGAGCAGCGTCAACCGGAGCGGCCCCAGCAGGACGGCCCGCCGCTGCTGCCGGTCGGGGTCTCCCCCGTCCCGGACGAACGTCACGACGGGCCGCCACAGCCACAACCCCAGGACCAGCGCCACCGGAACGGCCACGAACGGATAGCCGAAGAACGCCAGCGCGTTCACATGGTGGGCGTAGTCGCGGTCCTCAAGGGGCGGATCCGGCACCACGAACGTCGCGAACAGCAGCACGACCAGCGCGCCGACGACGTTCGCCACGCCCACCACCACCAGCAGAACCCAGCGCACGCGGATCTCTAGCATGCTGGTCACGCGCGCCTCCGGAGGGATGGAACCGCCTGGGGGGATCATCCCATGAGGTCAGGCGCTGCCGGTCTCCACCGCGACCTTCATCTCCGCCTCCTGCGAGTTCCGCCGGACGAACGGCCAGCCGATCACGACCAGCGCCACCCAGGCCGCCATCACGTACAGCGCCACCCGCGTGTCCGCCTCCCACGCGATCGTCACCGTGACGAACACGAAGAACGCCAGCACCGCCCAGCTGCTGTAGGGCGCCCACGGCATCCGGTACGGCGACTTCGCCAGCGTCCCCGCCGCCGCGCGCCGCCGGTAGATCATGTGCGCGACGAGGATGACCGTCCACACCAGCAGGGCGCCGCCGGTCGACACCGACGTGATGTACTCGAACGCCTTCTCCGGGACGATCGCGTTGATGACGACGCCGATGCCCATGACGAGCGCCGAGATGACGACCGTCAGAACGGGCACACCGCGCCCGTTCAGCCGTCCGAGGATCTTCGGGCCGTCACCGTTCACCCCGGCCGTCCGCAGCATCCGGGACGTCGAGTACAGCCCGCCCGCGTTGCAGGACGACAGCGCCGCCGTCAGCACCACGAAGTTGACGATGTCCGCCCCGCCCGGAATGCCGATCTTGTCGAACGCCAGCACGAACGGGCTCGCCCCGCCCTTGAACGCCGTCCACGGCACCACCGCCAGAATGACCAGCAGCGACCCGAGGTAGAACAGCGCGAACCGCAGCGGCAGCGCGTTGATCGCCCGCGGGATGTTCTTCTCCGGGTCCTTGGCCTCGCTCGCCGTGACACCGACCAGTTCGACGCCCAGGTAGGCGAACATCACCATCTGCAGCGTCATGATCGTGGCGCCGTACCCCTCGGGGAACACGCCGCCGTGGTCCCACAGGTTCCCGACCCGCGCGGTCTCCCCCGCGTCACCGAACCCGAAGGCCAGCACCCCGATCCCGACCAGGATCATCATCACGATCGCCGCGACCTTGATCATCGCGAACCAGAACTCCAGCTCGCCGAAGAGCTTCACCGAGATCAGGTTCACGACGAACAGCACCAGCAGCGCCACCAGCGCCGTCTGCCACTGCTCGACCCCCGGCCACCACTTCTGGATGTACGTGCCGGCCGCCGTGAGCTCCGCCATGCCGGTCGTCACCCAGATGATCCAGTACGTCCAGGTCGTGGCGTATCCCCAGAACGGACCGAGGAACTCCCGGGCATACCCGGCGAACCCGCCCTCCGCCCTCCGGTACGTCAGCAACTCGCCGAGCGCCCGCATGACGAAGAACAGCGCCAGCCCCGCCACGGCGTACATGAGGATCAGGCTCGGCCCCGCCTTGGCGATGTTCTCCCCGGCACCCAGGAACAACCCGGTTCCGATCGTCCCGCCGATCGCCAGCATCTGGATCTGGCGGGTGCCCAGTCCCCGTTGGTAGCCCTCGGCGCTCTGGTCTGGGAGCTTCGCGACCACGCCGACCTCCTTCGCGTCCACGGCCGTCCCATCGGAACGGCGCAACCCTCTGGTCACGCACCGTCGCGCAACCCGGACAGACTAGGACCCCAGGTCGCAAACTCACAGCAGCCACTACCAACCCGCATCCACCCGGTACCTCTCCGTTATCGCTCTATCCCCCGCAGCCTCCCCCGTTAACGAGTTGGCGCTGTACTCGGCCATCGCGTATGCTCTCGGACGTGCCAAACGCCGGGTCGCCACCGGCCGAGACACTCTCCGGAGCCGCTAAGCTCGGAGCAGCAAGGTCCTGTGGAGCAGTTAGGAGTGCTCGCCACCCTGTCAAGGTGGAGGCCGCGGGTTCAAATCCCGTCAGGACCGCCAGACGCGCCGACGCGCGTCCTGGGCAGGTAGCTCAGTCGGTACGAGCGTCCGCCTGAAAAGCGGAAGGTCGGCGGTTCGACCCCGCCCCTGCCCACCTCACGTGACCAGCGAAAACGCCCCGGAGCCACACGGCCCGGGGCGTCTTCTTTGACAGCAACCGGCGCAGATAGCAGGTCGGACGGTCACGCCAATATGAGTTAGAAGTCATATCGGCTCTGTGGCTTGGGATGTAATCCTCCTCGAACCGGTCGAGAACTGTTTTCCTCAAGCTGTGCGAGTCAGACCTGGATACCGCAGCGTTGATCGAGCAGGCCATCGACAGACTGGCCGAGGTAGGGCCGACGCTCGGGCGTCCGCTCGTCGACACCCTGGACCACAGCGAACTGCGCAACCTCAAGGAGCTACGGGCGGGGGCCGTGGCCGGTCGGAGATCCGCATGCTGTTCGTCTTCGACCCGGACCGCGCCGCGATCTTCCTCGTGGCCGGAGACAGGGCCGGACAGTGGTCCCGCTGGTACGACGAGGCAATCCCACTGGCCGAAGCCCGCTACACCGAGTACCGGGCCGCGAAGGGCAAGGAGGCCGGACGATGAGCACCGGACGCCGCTGGCAGGACATCAAGGCCGAAGCACACCGCCGCAACCCAGAACTGGCCGAGCCCGAGCGGCAGGCTCGCGCGCGTGCCGAACTGGACGCCTACGTCGCCGGCCACCACCTCAAGGAACTCCGCAAGGCCATCGGCAAGACACAAGCCGAGGTCGCCCAGATTCTCGGCGTCTCACAATCCCGGGTCTCACAGATCGAGAACGGCGACATCGAAGCCATGGAGTTGGAGACACTCCGCGCCTACGCCACCGCCCTCGGCGGACACGTGGACATCACCGTCAGCGTCGGCCCCCACACCATCAAGGTCGCCTGAGCCACGAAGACTGACTGCAGCGGCAGGCAGCCCCGCCAGCCACGGGCGCACACCAGCAGCCGGTCAGGCTCAGGCGATGCCTCGCCGGTAGGGGTGTTGCCACAGCTGAACGCGGAAGGTCGGCGCTTCGCCCCCGCCCACGCCTCGTCACCAGCCAAGGGGCCCGGAACCTGATCAGGTTTCGGGCCTTTTGACTGCAACGGCATCAGCCGAGTGCATCCCTAGCTTCCGAAGCACCGCCCGCTTCTCGTCGACGGCCGCGTGCGCGGAAATCGTCATGGTCACCTCGATGTCGCTGTGACCGACGATCTCCCGGACGATGTGAGGCGGAACGCCGAGGTCCAGGAGCGGCGTGACGCAGGTGTACCGCGTGTCATGGAAGCGGACGCCATCCAGTCCGGCGGCGCGCGGATACGGCCCCGGCTACGGCGGCGCACCGGCCGCACGGGTTGCCGTCGAGGGTGCGCCCTCCCCGCCGCAAGCTGCGCTGCAGGCCGAGGCAGCACCCATTGAATGCAAATACATCAATCGCGAGCAGGCTACAAAAAGCCAGAAACACATTGGTGCATGCCAAGGAGGAATACCTCCGAGCTATTCGCCCCTTGCGTATGACGCTGATCTAGCTCGCGAAATGCCTCTCGTGAAATCTAAAGCGGAGCACTGCAAGATCATATCTGAGGCCGCCGCCGAGGCTCGGGTTAGCGCGTCGATCTTCTGGCTCGTGTGGCGATCCCGTGCGCCGACGCTATGGCTGAGGTTCGAGGTGATCGCCGTGCTTTGTCGGGCGGGCGAAAGCCGGTGATCGCTGCTGCGGGGCTTCTGGTGGTCTGACCGTGGACGGCCTCCTTTTGTCCTGACTTCCTGCAGGTCAGCCCGCGGGTTGGGTGGTCAGGCGTAAAGCAGCCGTCGTTGTTGGTCAGGATTCCGTCGCGGGGTGGGGCGGCCGGGTTCGCCGAACCTACCCGGGGTAATGATCGCCGCGGTCCGTCCAGAACGGCTGATCGATTCAAGGGAGATCTGAATGCGAAGAACCCTGAGTATGCTCGTGGCCGCCCTTGCCTTGTTGGCAGGAATGGCCCCGGTCAGTCCCGCGTCCGCCGGAACCTCGAACCACGCCGACGAATCGGGCCGGCACACCCGGTTCACCCAGACCAACCTGGTCTCCGACATCCCAGGGCGGGCTCGTCTTCAGGACCCCAAGCTCGTCAACCCGTGGGGCCTGGCGCTCGGCCCGACCGGGCCGCTGTGGGTCGCCAACAACGGAACCGGCGTCGCCACCGTGTACGCCGGCGGGCCGAGAGGCGTGACGAAGCAGCCACTGGAGGTCAGCATCGAGGGCGGCGCGCCCACCGGAGAGGTCTTCAACGACACCCGCGAGTTCGTGGTGAAGGGCGCGCCGGCCACCTTCATCTTCAGCAGCGAGAGCGGCGCGATCACCGCATGGAACCGCAACACGGGAACCACCGCGGTCCGCGTGGCGGGCGCGCCCGGCGCCATCTACAAGGGACTGGCGCTGCTGCACACCCGCCATGGGGCATTCCTGCTGGCGACCGACTTCCACAACGGACGCATCGACGTCTTCGACGGTCGGTTCCGGCGGCTCAGGCTGCCCAGCGGGCGCTTCCATGACCCATCGATCCCGCGCGGCTTCGCGCCGTTCAACGTCGCCGTCCTCGGCGACTCCGTGTTCGTCACCTACGCCAAGCAGGACGCGGATGCCGAGGACGACGTCCCCGGCCCCGGGCTCGGCTTCGTGGTGAAGTACCGGCAGTTCGGCCGCGTCCATCACCGCTTCGCCTCCCGCGGTCCGCTGAACGCGCCGTGGGGCCTGGTGATCGCGCCCCGCTCCTTCGGCGACTTCGCCGGAGACGTCCTCGTCGGCAACTTCGGCGACGGACGGATCAACGCCTTCACCCCGCGTGGCCGTTTCAAGGGCGCGCTGCGCCGACCCGACGGCCGCCCGATCGAGATCGACGGCCTGTGGGCACTCGTTCGCGGGACGCGGACCACCGGCGGCACCGACGCCGTCTGGTTCTCGTCCGGCCCGGACGACGAGACTCACGGCCTCGTCGGCCTACTCCGTAAGGCCCGCAAGCACTGAGCACGGGCGTGACCAGCGGCCGGGGCCCGGCCGCTGGTCCGTCTCCCTTTTGAGCCTCATCCTCGGAGGTGCTCCACGTCTCGGCGTGCGAACGCATCCCCCCAACTTCCGGAGCACTTCGCGCTGGTCGTCGTAGGACGTGTGCGCGTTGTCCAAGTCGGCTTCATCCGAAAGGGTCACGCGGTCACTGCCTAACTCCAGACTGGCCCCGGCCGAGATCGGCTCAACTCTGGTGACGTGGAAGCAGTACGCGTCCGGCTCGCTGCGGCCCCCACGGTTCGATCGGCTGGTTGGTGGAGTGTTGATGCCGATGAGGATTCGGACGTTACATATGGGATATTTTGCATTCATCTGCGTGTGAGCGAATTGGGATAGTTATACTCCTGCACTGTGCTCCCGGAGTTCGCCGCGCTCCTCAATAGCGTGATGATAGTGATCATCGGGCTGGCGAGAATGAGGGACGCCGGCTTCATCGGGCCGCGGTTCGGTCGCATGACCGTGGCGGGGCTCGGCGCGTTCGTCATCCAGTGGGATGTCACGACTCCTGAGGAGTCTGTCCATTCGTGGGTCAAGCCGGCCGTGCACACGCTGCTGGTGTTCGGGGGCCTGGCCAATCTCCTGGCCGAGAATCGGCTCTCCCGCAGGCAGCGCCAGTACCCTTCGCTCGACCTCGACCGGGCCGTGGATTCGCACGGCCATGGGCTTCAGCTGCTGCGGCGATTCGACCGGAGCGGCGATGTGGCGGCGCTGTCGCGTGGGATCGACTCGCTGCGGACGGCCCTGGAGGCCAGTCCAGGGGAGGCTACGCGGACCCAATACGCCGCCAATCTCGTCATGGCGCTGCGGGGCAGGTATCAGCGGCTTCGCGACGTCGCCGACTTGGACGAGGCCGTGGAGGTCGGCCGGCGGACGGCGCGCAACGAGCCGGCGAACGATGTGCGCCGCGCGGCGCTGCTGTCCCAACTCGGCAGTGCGCTCCGGGTGCGGTACGACCATTTCGGCGACTTCGCGGATCTGGAGGAGGCGCTGGCGACCGCGCGGAAGGCGGTGGCGATCGTGCCCGTCCAGTTCGGGGCCGATCGTCTCCTGTGCCTCAGGGAGTTGAGCGCCGTCCTGCGAAGCCGGTACGAGCGCACGCAGGAAATGGCGGATCTCGATGAGGCGATCGAGACGCTGGGAAAGGTGCTGCTCATCACCGAGTCGGGAGACCGGCCCTTCGTAAGGGTGATGGACCTGACGACCGTGTGCTTCCTGCTGGTGCAGCGGTTCGCTCGGACGAAGCAGCCGTCCGACCTCGATCGCGCGCTCGACCTGGGGCGGCAGGCCGCGGAGCGCGTGCCTCGGACCTCGCGGCTTTACACGACCTGCCAGAACAATTTCGCTCTGGCGCTGCGCACCCGCTACGAGCACACGCAGGACGTCGCGAATCTCGAAGAGGCCATCGAGCTGGCTCGGCGGGCGGTGGACGGAACGCCGGAGGACGATCCTGAACGTGCCGTCCACCTGCTGAATCTCGCGCGTGCACTGCACCATCGGCATCGGCGCGGCGGCGACCTTGCCGAATTGGCACGGGCGTGCGCACTGGCTCGGGAGGCGACGGCCAATCCGGCGACCGACCTTTCCACCCGGGTGGTGGCCGGGCTGGTGTGGAGTGACCTCGCCGCCGCGGCCGAGCGGTATGCGGACGCGGTGGAGGCGTTCGAGGGCGTCATCGAATTGCTTCCCCAGGTGGCGTCGCGGGAGTTGCGCCGCGCCGACCAGGAGTACCGGCTCGGTCAGTGGACCGGAATCGCGGTGACGGCCGCCGCCTGCGCCATTGCCGCAGGGCGGCCCGAGAAGGCCGTGACGCTGCTGGAGCGGGGACGCGGCGTACTGCTGTCGCGGGCGCTCGGCGTCCGCCCCGACCTCTCGGCACTGCGCGCCCGGAATCCGGCCTTGGCGGACGAATTCACGGAGCTGCGCACCATGCTGGAGGGTTCCTACGAGCCCCCGCTCGCTCAGGAATTCGAAGCGGAGGCCACCGGGCTCAGGCGGGAACAGGAGCGCAAGGAGCGGCGCGCATTGATCGCGCGTTGGGATTCCCTGCTGGAGGAGATCCGGCGGGAAGAGGGGTTCGCGGACTTCGCCCGGGAGCCGACTCTCCGCGAGATGCTCGCCCAGACTCGGGAGGGCCCGCTGGTGTTCCTCAACGTCAGTGAGCAGCGGTCGGACGCCGTCATCCTGGACGCCGAAGGGGTGCGGACACTCGAACTGAACGGCGTCACACCGCGTCTCGTGAACGAGCAGACCGCCGTCCTGCTGGATGCGGTGCGGCCTGAGGCGATGCTCGACCAGGGCGAGCAGGAGCGCTTCGCCGATGTGCTGGCATGGTTGTGGGACGCGCTGGTCGAGCCCGTCGTGAACATCTTGGACCTGTCCAGGCGGGGAAGCGACTGGCCGCGTGTGTGGTGGGTTCCGACCGGGCCGCTGGCCATGCTGCCGATCCATGCCGCCGGGCACCATGGCGCCGGGCACCATGGCGCGGTCGGCCGGGCCGATCCTCCGGCATTGCTGGATCGGGCGATCTCCTCGTACGCGCCTACTTTGCGCGCGCTCGTGGATGCGCGCGCACGGCGCCGTCCGGGCGGGAAGCCGCGCCCTCTCGCCGTGGCCATGTCGAAGACGTCCGGCGAGGCTCCGCTGGAGCACGCGCGTGCCGAAGCCGAGGAGCTTCGCCGCCTATTTCCAGCCACGCGCATCCTGGCCGATGACAAGGCTTACTCCAGAGCCGTGCTGGACTCACTGCGTCACCGGACATGGGCGCATTTCGCCTGCCACGCGGTAACGGATGTGGAATCACCGTCCCGTGGGCGGTTGCTGCTGCACGACCACCAGCGGCGGCCGCTGTCCGTGGCCGACGTGTCCCGGTTGGACCTCCGCGGAGCGGAGTTGGCCTATCTGTCGTGCTGCGACACCGCCCGTCCCGGCACGCGGCTGCATGACGAGGCGATACATCTCGCGTCGTCGTTCCAGATCGCAGGCTTCGCGCATGTCATCGCGGCGCTGTGGCCCCTGCGAGACCGAGTCGCGCTCGAGTTCGCCGGGCAGATCTATGAGGGGCTTCGCGGATCAGTCCGGAATGGGGGCCGGACGGACGCGGCGGCCGCGGTTCACCATGCGACCCGCAGAGCGCGCGAAATGTATCCGAACTTCCCGGCCCTGTGGGCCGGTCATGTTCACGTCGGGCCCTGAGCCCGTCCCGCCGGGTCCGCGGAGCCGCCGGAGGCGGCCGGCGCCTGGTTCGGCGGCGACGCGGCGGCGGGCCCTTCCGGAGCCTCGGCCGGTTCGCCGACACCGTCGCGCGGGGCATGCCCGCGCACCAGGTCGGGGTTCGCCAGCAGTTCCTTCTCGTGCGGTGTCAGTTCCGGCATGCCCTCTCCCTCACGATGCCGACCCGGGTGGATCGATCAACTCGACCACATCGACGTCGGCCGCACGGACATGAAGGCCCGCGGTGCCGGCGACGCGATCGGCGAAACTTCCGTCCGGTTTCATTCTCCACGCAGATTCCAGGTACAGTTCCGCGGGCTCCGGATAGGACGTCGCATAGGACTTCGAGCCGTACCATCCGCCCACCCAGGAACCGTCCTTCAAGCGTGCGCGGACAAAGCAGGAACCGCGGTGGCGGAACATGTGGTCCCATGCGGTTGCTCCGGCGTCGTACCGGGTCGGCAGCCTGCGCCGCTGCCACGCCGAAACCGCGAATGCCGCCGCCGCCGGAACGGCGACGAAGAGGAGCAGTGCCAGCAGGCCGATCAGGCGCGGATGCTGGACCAGGCCGTCCCAGCCCTTCTCCTTGCCGCCGCGCGCCAGGCGGATCAGAGCCGGTCCCGCCACGATCGCATAAAGCGCGTCCAGCACGATGGACGCGAGCAGGGCACGGAGTATCCGCTCCCCCATGTTGCGCTCGCCGGCGACCGGACCGCGCATGCGTTCCCGCAGGAACTGGTAGGTGACCCCGGGCACGACGAAAAGCACGAGCAGGACCGCTTGGACCACGCTGGAAGGAGCCTGCCCCATCAGGAAAGGCCCGTCAGGTCGTCCGACTTATAGGCAGGGCGCTTGGCGCGCCGCCACCCGCGCACGGCCAGCGCGATCAGCACGACCGTGCCGGCGAGCCCGGCGGACGCCACCTCCGTCCGCGCGGTGGCGACCCATTCGGCTATGTCCTCGTGCTTCCAAAGCCCGATGGCACCGCAGGCGATCCAGAGGAGGGAGACCGTCTGGTTCTCGCTGCCCGTGGCGATTTCGGCCAGGATCAGCAGCCCCCCGCTGAGACACAGCAGCGCGGCCTCGAGCGGCCTGGACACCGCACCCCCCATCAGCAGCCCCTCGCCGACCGCCACGAACGCGATGCCGACCGACATCCGCAGACCGTACTTTCCCGTCCTGGGCAGGAACAACGCCACCGGAATGATCATGAAGATCGCGATGTACGCCACCCTGTCCGCGGGCATCGGAACCTCGCCTCCATGAAGCCGCCGAGACCGAGCATAGCGACTCCGCGCAGATGATCATCGTGCTTTGATTACTCCCTTCCCAGCACCGCCCGCCTGCCTGATCGGCGTCCGGCCGGTCAAAACAAAGGGCTCCCGAATGATCGCGATAGGAAGGACGACATATGCTCGAACTCCCCCTCGCATGATGCGCCGCCCGCACCGTTCATCAACATTCGGCATGTGGCACGCTTGCGAGCGTGTCCCAGATTGATCTACCTGCAGTGGAACTGCTTCGAGACATGGCGTGCTCTTTGAACGTCGTCATCGACCTCGAAGTCGAGGAGCTAACTCCCGGGCTCTTCGCCGTTGAGGTCAGTGACCCTTTTTCATCGGTCTGGGGAGATGGTGATCACGAAGTGATCGCGATGCTGGCGTTCGGCCGGTGAAGCGAAGAAGCCCCTGTTAGACGGCTTGATCGCCACGATCTCGACGTCCGAACCAGG
>NZ_VCKZ01000628.1 GCF_005889745.1 Actinomadura geliboluensis | reverse complement strand
CCCCGGACCCGAACGGCCCTACGCCCGCGACCACCCAATCGGCCGGCCGCACGTCACCGCACGGAGAAAGCCGTGAACGCCGAGCCATCACCCTGGCCTCCGATCCAGCATCTCCCCGCCCCCGTCCCGCACACTACCCATGCGCGCGCAGCTCCTACCAGGAACGACGCCACCGCCTCCCACAGTTGCACCGGCGTAAAAGCCGGTCACCGACAAAGAGCCCTTACGTAACAGCTTGCCCACGGACGCAGCCTGTTCGAGCTACCCCTAGTTGAAGACAGGACTTCGGGAGCTACCTGGGAGGTCGGCGGAGCAGTACCGAACGCAGCGCACACGCGGTGCAGATCGACTGGCTCAGGGAGCTATCCGTGGGCGCCTCGCGGTCGGTCTCATGAGGCGGCCCAGGCTCGAATCGCTTGGGCGGTCTCGGGGGTGAGGTCGGACTCGGTCAGGTCGGTGGGGTGTAGCCATCGGTAGGCGGTGTGTTCTCTGCTCAGGGCGATGGGCTGGCCTTGGTGGGGTACGGCGAAGATGTATTGACGGGTTTTGCGGCCGGATCCGTAGATGTAGTCGAAGTGGGTAACGAAGCCTGGATCGAGGGTGAATGCTCCGGACCAGGCGATTTCTTCGGCAAGTTCGCGTTCCAGCGCGGTGAGCAGGTTCTCGCCCGGCTCGACGGCGCCTGAGGGGAGTTCTTCGATGCCGGCCATGAAGTCGTCCTCGGCGGAGCGGCGCAGGACGAGCACTCGGCCATCGGCATGGAGGATGGCGCCGGCCACGAGCCTAGTGATGCCGTCGCGATCGGCGTCGTTGTGCAACTGCAGGATGTCGATGCCTGGTGGGGTGGTCACGCGCGCAGCGTAGTTCGTGGGGCGTGCGGTGGCCGCCTCGTGTCGCAGGTGGCGTTTTCGCTATATCCGAACTGCCGGACTGGTTGGGGTCTGGGGCGAAGAAGTCATTGGCCCCAAATTCCCTTCCTTCACCCACCGCTTGCATCATGAGGTGGACCATGGGACGTGGTGGGCGGGCGGTGAATCTGTCAGGTGATTTACATGCTTCTCATGATTCCGCTACCAGGTGATTACTGTCCGTCATAGACTGCGGGCGTGACGAACAGGCCAACTCCCGACCAGTTCTTTGATGGCGACATGTACCGGGCCATTTGGCCCATGGGGTCGGAGAAGATTGAACTCCTCTCCGGGCATCCCCTGTTCTACGGCTCGTTCAATCAGGCCGACGCCGAGGCTGCCGAGCGCGCGTTTCCAGGCCGTCGAGCCACGATCGAGCCCTGGTATGGCGAGCTCGGCAACCTCATCCTGCACGCTTCCACCTGCACTCCGGAAACCTGCTCCGAGTGGCCCGTCGAGGAAGTCTGACCCTCGGCGCCGTCCGACCCCCCTTGCTCGAATCCCGGCATCGTCCCAGGATCGAGCGGCTCTCCCTACTGCCCCACGTGACATGCGAGGACTCGTATGAGGTCGGTGCATGTTGATCGTCCTGGGGAGTGCTCGTGGCACAGTATGTGATCACGCGAACGGTCCGCGGGTGGACGGCACCGAGTACTTGGTCAGTTGGTTGGGAATGATTTGGCGACTGCGAGGCTGTCCTCGTACATGTGGTGGCGTGTGATGCGGACGTCTTCGATGGTGAGGCGTAGCGCGAAGGTCCTGGTGAAGCGGTTGCCGGTGTCCTTCAGGCGTTGTGCTCTTGTGCCGATCAGTACGGCGTCGGGTCCGTCGATTAGTGCTTCGTCGATCGATACGCGGCCCTCGGTGGGTATGCAGTGCTCGGCGAATGTGCGGAAGTGGTCGGCGACGTCGGCGCGGGTGGAGCGGGGGCGGATCCACGGCACTGCCGGGTGCTCCTCGACCGGCCAGTTCACTCGCCAGGAGACCTCGGGCGCGTAGAGGTCCGCGATGTGGTCAGGGTCGCCTTGCCGGCTCCTGCGCAGGAACTTGTGGACGACGGCTCGCGTCGTCGGCTGAGGCTGCTCGGGCACTACGGGACGCGGCGGGTTTCCGAACTGGTAGTCCTGATGGATTCGGCCGCCATCGCCGGGTCGGGCGAAGACAAAGCCGGTCCAGGCTGACCCCCGCCTGCGGCGGGGGTCATGTAGGTGGTGAAGCGGACGGTGCCGTGGTGTCCTACGGCGTCCTCGGCGGCCCGGAAGGTGAAGCCGCCCTGCTTCACCAGGTGCTCGTGGGCTTCGGCGATCCGGGCCTCGATGGCTGGGAGCCCGCGGTATTCGGCGGAGTCGGTGAACTCCACGGCCTCGTCGTCCCAGAGGGCGGCGATCAGGTTGTGGCGGACGTCGGGGTCCGGCTCGTTCCACACGGCGATGTAGCGGTTGCCGAACTCGTCGATGTCGAGGTCGTAGTCCATGCCGGGACGGTAAGGACGGTCCACTGACATCGACTGTCAGTGGACTCTGGAGGTCTTTCCGGCATGCGCGCGAGCCGGCTGGTGTCGATTCTGCTGCTCCTGCAGACCCGTGAACGGATAACCGCGCGGGAACTGGCCGCGCGGTTGGAGGTCTCCGAGCGGACCGTCTACCGGGACGTCCAGTCGCTGAGCGCGGCCGGCATCCCGTTGTACGACGAGGCCGGTCATGAGGGCGGATATCGGCTGTTCGGCGGCTATCGCACGCGGCTGACCGGGTTGACCGCCGCCGAAGCCGAGTCGCTCGTCCTGACCGGGCTGCCCGTCGCCGCCGCGGATCTCGGCCTCGGCGAGGCCATGGCCATGGCCGAGGCGCAGTTGAAGTTGATGGCCGCACTGCCGCCCGAGTCGCGCGACAGGGCAGCTCGGCTGAGAGAGCGGGTCCGCCTCGACGCGCGGGCCTGGTATCAGGACGCCGACGCCGCTCCGCATCTGGCAGTGGTCGCCGACGCGGTGTGGCATCAGCGTTGTGTGCGCCTTCGCTACCTGCGTTGAGAGGCCCCGCACGAGGTCACGCGGACGGTTGAGCCGTACGGCGTGGCGCTGAAGGGCGGCAGTTGGTATCTCGTGGCTCGCCGGGCTGGGCGGTCCCGCACCTACCGAATCTCGCGGATCCTCGCTGCGGACGTCGTCGACCAGGGCTTCGAGCGGGCGGCCGACTTTGACTTGAGCCGCTACTGGCAGGACTACCTCGAGGACTATGACGCCCGACGAACCAAGGGCCGGGCTGTGCTGCGCCTGTCGCACGATGGCATGCATCGACGGCCGCACCTGGCCGAGCTGGCCGTTGGGAGTGAAGCTCAGAAGACCACGGTTATCGATCCGGATGGCTGGACGCGCGTCACCGTGCCGGTCGAGTCCCACGATCAGGCGGTCCGGGAACTCCTGCGTCTGGGCGCGGACGTCCAGGTTCTCGCTGCGGCCGAGTTCCGCTCTCGAATGGCCGGAACTGTGGCCGCGATGAGCCGTCACTACAACCTGTAGGAATGCGGTCGGGCGGGGCCGGGCGACCCG
>NZ_VCKZ01000122.1 GCF_005889745.1 Actinomadura geliboluensis | reverse complement strand
CGGGGGGGTCGGGCGGCGTCCGCGCTGGAGCGCCCATTGCGCGCGGAGACCGGAGCAGCTGAAGAACGAGGCGCCCGGTCGTTTCGGCGGGGGCCGGAACCAGGTCAGGCGGTCACCGGAGAGCCGAGGAGAGGAAGGGGGGAGGGGAGCGGGCTCAGAAGTCGCTGAGGAGGTCTTTGAGGAAGGTGGTGGTGCGGGCCGGGCGTGCGGCGCGGATCGCGAGGAGGTCCATGATCTGCTGATAGCGGGCGGCCTCGTCGCCTTCGGGGTAGCGGGCGCCGGTCAGCTGCTCCAGGTAGACGACGTCGTCCAGGTCGTGCTCGGCGAACCGGACGATCGTGATGGGCCCGCCGAGGGCGACGTGCCCGCCGGCGGCGAACGGCAGCACCTGCAGCCGCACGTTGGGCATGCCCTCCGACATGGTGATCAGGTGCTCGATCTGGGCGCGCATGGTGTCCGGCCCGCCGATGGGCCTGCGCAGCGCCGCCTCGTCGAGGATCGCCCACAGCGTCGCCGCGCCGAGCGGGCGGTGCAAGATCTCCTGCCTGGTCATCCGGACGGTGAGCCGCCGTTCGAGTCCGTCGTACGGGGCGTCGTGGTGTTCGAGCCCGATGACGGCGCGCGCGTAGTCGCGCGTCTGTAAGAGGCCCGGAATGTACTGCACCTCGTAGGTGCGGATCGTCGCCGCCGACTGCTCCAGCCCGAGGTACTGCTCGAACCAGCTCGGTGTGACGTCGCCGTAGCTCTGCCACCAGCCGGGCTTCTTCGCCTCCCGGACGAGGTGGATGAAGCCCGCGCGCTCGTCCTCGTCGTGGACGCCGTACAGGTCGAGCAGGTCGAGGACGTCCCGGACCTTGAAGCCGTGCCGTCCCAGTTCGAGCCGGCTCATCTTGGACGCCGACGAGCGGATCGCGTCCCCCGCCTCGGCCCGTCCGATGCCCTTGTCCTCCCGCATCCGCCGGAGCCGCGCCCCGATCTGCATGCGCAGGGCCGTCGGTCCCGCCTGCCGATTGTCCAGCACAAGATCTCCAGAGGTCTCGTACGTCCTGACAACCCTCGGAGGGTCTCACAGGCTCCGACGGGCGTGCAGGAAACCTACGGACAGAGGTATGTAACTCAGTGACGCGATGGCCTGGGCATACAGGACCATTTCCGGTGCAACGTCATCGCGCCGGAACCAGCAGGTCAAGGTCGCCCCGCGGTACTCGCGCCCGCTCGGCGACCCGGTCGCGGTCGGTGCCGGCCTGCCCGACGATCTCGATCGCGCGGGTCAGCATCGTGGGCTGCTCCAGCGCTCGCGCCGGCCCGGGCTCGTGCCGCCGCCAGCCCCGCGAGCTCATCGCGCTCATCGCGTTCCGGTACGCGGCCTCCTGCATGATGCCGAGCGTGCGGGACCGGTAGAGGAGCGCCGCGATGCTGACGCCCCACGTCGCCTTCAACCGGCCGAGGCGCTCCCAGTCGGCGGTGCCGGGCAGTTCGCCCGCGATGTCCTGCTCGGGCATGAGGAACTCGGCGGCGAACCGGTGCGCCTGGTCTTCGACGACCTTCTCGCCGGGTTCGGCGTCGGCGTGCATCACCAGGTGCCCGAGTTCGTGGGCGGCGTCGAACCGGTTGCGCCAGTAGTCGCCCTTCGCCGGGTTGAAGAACACCATCGGCCTCGGGTGCACGCCCACGCTGAACGCGTCGACCCGCTCCGCCGCCCGCGGCAGGACGAGGACGATCACACCGTGCTTCTCCAGCAGCCGGACGACGTGCGGCACCGGCCCCGCCTGCTCCAGCAGGGCCTTGCGGGTCAACCGCGCGGCCTCGACGGGGCCGGGCCCGGCGATCTCGTCCGGCGACACCGGGTACTCCGGCAGGTCCACTTCGGGAAAGTCGACGAGGTCTTCGAGGGCGGCGACGACGTCTGTCGCGATGCGCCCGTAGGCGAGGGCCTGGTCGCGCTCGATCTGGCTGGTCGACCGGAGCGACCGGAAGTGCGCGCCGTCCAGGGACACGGGGCTGCGCCCGCCGTGGAAGAACGCGACCGGGACGCCGAGCGCGATGGCGAGCCGTTTCAGCGTCATCTCGTCCGGCCGCTGGACCCCCGCCTCGTACCGCCCGATCGCTTTCGGCGTGGTTCCGACGGCGTCCGCGAGCTGGTTCTTGCGCAGTCCCCTGAGCCGCCGGGCCAGCGTCAGCCGCTCGCAGTCGAACAGCACCCTGCGCCACCCTTTGCTAAGCCGTCTTCGTCTCCCCGCGAAGCCGCATGGGGACGTCTTCCTGATCGTCCCGATCGTCCCAGAGCGGCAACGTTCGCTCGACGAGCTTACGACGTGGATCAGGCCCGAGGGTGTCGTCCACCTGCTTGATCCAGTGCCAGGCCGTGCCGCCGTCCGCGTTCCACCTGGGGCGGCCCAGGAAGAGCTCCATTTCGAGGGGCTCCTCACTCGCACTGTGCGCGAGGACCAATGTCACGACGCCGGGCGTGTCGTGAACGTCCAGCCCCAGCGGCAGCGCCAACTGAGGGTCTTCGACATATCCCTGCCGCGCGACGGCCTGCTTGGTGGGGCTGGCCCGGTCCCACCGGATCGCCCGGACGTTGCCGAACTCGTGCCGCTTCAGCAGGACGCGGTAGCGGCCGTACCGCCACCCCGGCGAGCCGTTCAGATCGTCCCGGACGACGTATTTCGCCAGCTCGCCACGACCGAAGACGCTGTCGAGGGCGCTCGCCAGCGTTTCGAACGCGCCGACGCCGTATGTCCGCTCCTTGAACCCCGCCGCCCGGCTCAACGCGTTGAACAGCGCAACCGTCGCGTCCCGGTGGGCTTCCCGCACCGCATGCAGGAAGCCCACGGCCAAGAGCTCGTCCCAAGCAACCCGGTCTTCAGCCACCCGTCCACTGTAGGCAGAGGCACTGACAGTCAGCCCCCGAGAAGGACTCGCTATGAGCAGCCTTCGAACTGCGGCACTTCCTCGACCAGCTTCAACCCGCTGGACCCGAACCACTTGCGCAGCAGCCAGCCGGCCGTCCCGTCCTGGTACATCGTGGTGATGGCCCGGTTCACCGCCTCGCACGCGTCGATGTCGCCTTTCCGCATCCCGATGCCGTAACGCTCATCGGTGAACGGCGCGTTGACGATCCGCAGATCCGGTGCCGCGAACCCCGCCAACACCAGGTCACCAGTGGAAACGGCGTCCACATCGCCTCGGCGCAGTTTCGCCACGCAGTCGCTATAGG
Organism: Actinomadura geliboluensis; assembly: GCF_005889745.1. Taxonomy (GTDB): domain Bacteria; phylum Actinomycetota; class Actinomycetes; order Streptosporangiales; family Streptosporangiaceae; genus Spirillospora; species Spirillospora geliboluensis. Next base: position 18,146 of record NZ_VCKZ01000122.1, on the reverse strand, counting down.
ACGACCCCGGAACCAGCCTGGTACGGATACCGAGCCCGCTGACCACCCGTTCGGTCGACACGGACCCGCTGGCCTGGCACATCTTCCGCCCGGCGAGGTCACGGACGCCGCGAATCCCCGTCTCGCCCCGCCGCACCATGACGTCCTGATGGGCGACGTAGTAGGGCCCGGCGAACGTGACGAGCGTGGCCCGGTCCGGCGTGATCGAGTACGAGGCGAGGACGAGGTCGACCGAATGCTCGTTGAGCTTCTCCTCGCGATTGTCCGACCTGACTTCCTTGAACGTCACACGCGAAGCCCCGAGTTGGCGGGCGATGTAGTACCCGACGTCCACCTCGAAACCGCGGAAGACGCCGTTCTCCTTGCGGCCGAGTCCCGGCTGGTCAGCCTTGACGCCGACGACGATGACATCCTTGCCGGGAATGGAGGCGCTCGCCGTGGCGCACCCGGCGAGGCCGATGGCGAGGGCCGAACACATCAGGATGTGGCGCACAGCCCATGGCTATCGCCGCGACTCGACCAGGAAATGAACGCGAGAAGGCCGGACCGCTGCCGGCGGATGGCCCTATCACCGCCTAATGGGCCGGTAAGTGGCGAAGAGCCGCACCTGCCGAAGCCGGGGCTCCGGACCGTTCCGCCCTTCCCGCACCCACAGGGCATGGACGGTCAGCAGCACGAGCTGCCGAGCCCCGAAGAAGAACAAGGCGGCCAACGGCAGTTCGCCGAACAACGCCGTCGCGAGACTCAGCGCGAACTCGCCCGATCCCCAGGAGAGCCAGACGTCGAACCAGGCGTCGCAGACGAGCAGCGTCCCGCTGACGATCTGGCCGAAGATTGCGATCTGCAGCCGTTTCCAGAGGGCGAAGGCGGTGCCCGCGATCGCCAGCGTCAATCCGGCATCGAAGCCGATCCAGGCGACCGCCCACCGCGCGGCCGTGAAGTGCTGCGGGAGCGTGAAACCCAGAACGACCGTCCAGGGAATGAGCCAGGCACAGCAGCCGACCAGCAGAACCAGCGCATACACGCGACGCCGCCGGTTCTGGGGCTCGTCCAGCGGATCGAGGTCTTCTGCCGCGATGAGCGCCCGCAGCAATTCGGTGCGCTGCTCGGCGGAAAGCTCCCGCACCTCCTCAGGCGTCAACACCGCGCCCACCTCCATCCACGCGCGCACGTCATCCGACGTTAGGCGTGCCTCCTATCCGTCGCCCTCAAGCAGTTCTTTCAAACGCTGATGGCTCGCCGGCGCGACCTTTGCCGCCATACGCCGCACCATGGGCACCACGGCCGCGGCCATCCCGCGTCCGTCAAAGTCGAGACCGAAAGTCACCCGGCACCGCTCGGCCCCGAGCGGCTCGACGCTGACCGTCGCGTTCGGCCGAATCGGCCCGTCCACCCCCTTCGCCGCCCACCTGCGCGGCGGCACGCACTCGGTGATCTCCTGGGTCATGGACCTCTCGGCACCCCCGATCTTCCGGACGGTGGTGAACCGCGACCCCACCTGGTCGCCCTCGACCCGCACGTCCGTCACGTCCCGCTGCCACTCGGGGAACTTCGCGGGATCGACCACGTAGGCGAACACCTCGCCGGCCGGCCGCTCGATCTCGATGCTGTTCACGAAGGCTGACATCTCTCCTCCCGAGGCGGTCACATTCGTCCTTCGTCCTCCGTCGTATCTATGACGGAGGACAGGGGAAGGACGTGACGGTGGACGACGAGCAGCTCGCGGAACGTTTCGAGGCGAACCGGCCCCGCCTGGCGGCGCTCGCGTACCGGATGCTCGGCTCGCCGACCGATGCGAACGACGCCGTCCAGGAGGCGTGGCTGCGCCTGAGCAAGGCCAACGCCGACCGCATCGGGAACCTCAACGGCTGGCTGACGACGATCGTCGCCCACATCTGCATCGACATGCTCCGTACCCGCAGATCCCGCCGGGAAGACCCCTACGACGAGCGCCTCCCCGAACCCGTGATCACCCAGGACGGCACCGACCCCGAAGAACAGGCCCTCCTCGCCGACGCCGTCGGCGTCGCCATGCTCGTCGTCCTCGACCGGCTGACGCCCGCCGAGCGCCTGGCCTTCGTCCTGCACGACCTGTTCCAGATGCCGTTCGAGGAGATCGCCCGCATTCTCGACCGCTCCGCGACGGCGACCCGCCAACTCGCCAGCCGCGCCCGCCGCCGCGTCCGCTCGGCCCCCGTCCCCGACCCCGACATGACCCGCCAACGCGCAGTCGTGGACGCGTTCCTCACGGCCGCCAAGACCGGCGACCTGGAGGCCCTGGTCGAGACCCTCGCCCCCGACATCGTCCTGCATGCCGAGGCCGACGGCGAGTTCATCCATCTCCGCGGCGCGAGGACGATCGCCCATCGCGCGATCGCCTTCTCCTTCCGCGCGGAGTTCGCCCACCCAGCCCTGATCAACGGCACTGCGGGCCTGGTGGTAGCCACGGAGGACGAGCCGATCGCCGTCATGGCCTTCACCGTCGTCAACGACAAAATCGCCGAACTGGACATCTACGCCGACCCAGCCCACCTAACCCACCTAGACCCAGCCCTTTTCAACTAGCTCCGCTACCAGGTGCTCGGGAACATCTGGTGCTTAAGGAAGAGGTCGATCTGCTCGGCCGCCGACTTCGCATCTCCGCACGGCCACAAGTACCCCTGCCTCCCACGCAGCGTTTCGTAGTAGCCCCACGTCCCACCCGGTGTGGCTCGGACGGAGACCACGACGCCGATCTCCTTCGCGAGCCCGGCGTGTACCCACAGCATGGGTAGCGGCGTCGGAAACACCTCGGGACGGTAGAACTTCACGAAGCGCCAACCCCGGGGCTGGAGTGCAACGGCCAGCGCGTCCAGGTAGCCAATCGCTGTTCGCCTGCCCAGGCGCGTCCGCAGGCGAAGCAACTGACGCTCCGCTCGGACGCTCAAGGAGCGCACTTCGCCCACGTGACCTTCCCTCCCCCGTCCAGCGGATCAGTGCCCCACTCCTCCGCGAGCGCGGCGACCAGGAGCAACCCGCGTCCGCTGATCGCGGTGTCACTCTCCGGCTGGACGCAGGGCACCTTGACGCCGCTGTCCTCGACCTCGATGACGGGCCGCCCGTCCGACTCGTCCCGCATCATGCGGACGACGATCGGCGGCTCCCCGTGCAGAAGCGCGTTCGTGACCAGCTCGGACACGATGATCTGCGCGGTGTAGGCGTCCTCGAAGCCCCGATCCCGGAACCACTCACCGACGAACTGCCGCGCCACGGCAGGTGCCTGCATATCCCCATCGCGGACGAGCAACTCCAGGTCACCCACTTGGACGATCGTCTCGGCGTCCTCTATGTGGCCGCTCAACGCACACCACCTTCCATTCCCGATATGGCGCCAGGCGCGTCCAGCCATCCGAGATCGTGACGGCCTCGCCGCGGCGACCGAATGCGACGGCGAAAACGCTGATGACGGCCCGGCCTCACCTGCCCCGCGCGCCGCGAATCTCCGCAAGGACGGATGTGCTGGGGCGGGCGGCCTGCGGCACCCCGTACCGCCACGACCGCGTTGGCGAGACCGGCTGGGGTGGCGGCCTCGACAAGACGGCCTTCGACCAGTGCCCACCACCGGCGCGTGTGGAACCCGAACCACGCCACAACACCGAAGCGGCGCTCCAACTCCCGGATCTCGGCGCGGACAATCGGCCCGGTGTCGATAGGGACGGTCGCGTCGGACGGCATGATCGCGCCTCCGCTCCTGGCAGAGATGGCTGTCCAGGCGATGGCGAGGAGCCCGATGCTGTATGCATGCCTCTGAAAGCGGCCGACACTACCGACGTGGCACGTCACATTTGCCGCCGTTCGGCGATAATCAGACGTAAGCGGCAATGGACGGATCTGCGACTCCGCAAGTGGGCGTCGATCACAACGAGCCGTCGAAACACTGCGTGCCGCCCATGTCGCAATCATGGACATAAGCGGATAATCTAATGCGGCGATCAAGCTAACCTCCTCCTTCCTGGGACTTTGCTTGGCGTTTCCGCTTCCCAAGAATGAGGCGATGTGCTTAGTCTCGGCTTTACTTCCGAGAACGCAAAACACTGGAGGGGACATGCCGAACGTCCGCGATCCGCTCGACCCCAAGCTCTCCCAGTGGCATCTACTCTCGTACTACTTGCGGTTCTTCCGCGAGAAGGAGGGGCTCTCCCTCACCCAGTGGGGGAAGATCATCGGCGCGGCTCGGTCCACTGTTTCGAACATGGAGGCCGGCCGGCACCGCATCCATGAGGACCACGCCAAGCTCATCGACCGCCACTTCGGCACCGGCCGCCTGTTCGAGCTGCTCCTCTGGTTCGCCCGGACGGCCCACAACCCAGACTGGTTCCGCCAGTACACCGAGTACGAGAAGCAGGCGACGTTCACCAAGATCTACCACGGGAACCTGATCCCGCTCTTCTTCCAGACGGACGCCTACACCGAGGCGTTCGTCCACGTCAGCGACAGCCAGGACCAGGAGGCGGAGCTCGCCGCGCGCCTCCGTCGCAAGCAGACCATGCTGGGACGCCCTGAGCCCGCATTCATCTGGCTCCTCCTAGGAGAGGCCGCCCTCGCCACCCAGGTCGGCGGCCCCAGCGTCATGAAGGCGCAGCTGGAGCATCTCCACAGGATGACTGACCTCCCGCACGCGAGCGTCCGCGTCGTCCCCTTCACGGCCGGCGCGCACCGCGGCGCCGACGGGTACTTCCAGGTCATCGGCCTCGAGAACAGGGACATCGGGTACGCGGGCGCCCAGAAGGGCGGCCGGTTGATCGAAGGCCCGGGCGAGGCCAGGGAGCTGAGCTTTATATTCGACCGTATCGGCGCGAAAGCCGCGTCCGAGGACGACTCACGCTCGCTGATCCGACGCTACCTGGAGACATACCCATGACCGTGCAGTGGCGCAAGAGCTCCCACAGCGGAGGCGCCAACGACGCAACCTGCGTTGAACTGGCCAAACTACCCACGGGCATCGGCATCCGCGACTCTAAAGACCCCGGCGGCAGCCCCCTCATCGTCCTCCCCGCGGCTCTCCGCCAGGCCCTCCAACGGGTGACCGAGCGATAGACCGTGATCTAGCGCTTAGGCGGTGGTCACCCGTCGCCCTCATCGGACAGCTTGTTGACCGCTACGGGGCGCCCTCCCCTGGTCGGCGCGCACGAAGACATGGAAGGCCCGCCCAAGGCCCTCGGCTACCACGTCAGCTGATCTTGGCTCTGTGCTGGAGGAAACGTTCGTGGCGGTCGTGGTCCTCCTGCCCCATGAAAGCCTTGAACTGTCCGAGCTTGTAGGCAGTCGTGGTCTTGGTGACGCGCTTGTCGATCTCAAAATCTCGGCTGAGCAGAGACATCCGGTGCTCCAGCTCAGGAACATCAAGATCTAGTTCCGACGCGCGCAACAGTTGAGCGACGGTCATGTAGTCACCGTGATCACGAAGTGCGCGGTAGAGCCGGTCATGATGGCGGTCAATCTCACGCTCGCGAGGAGTTCCCTTCTTCTGAAGGGCGCGGGCGATCGCTTCTCCGACCGCACGGGCAACGGGGGGAGGGAACGCGTTCCCGATCTGGCGGTATCGCGAGGTCTTGCGCCCCGTGAACTCCCAGCCCCACTCGTCCCGCCATCCCTGGATGCGAGCCACCATCTCACAGGTCAGCTTGGGGCCAACCTCGAATGTGTCGCCAGGCTCTGGCGCGTGATTCGCGACCCCGAGAGCATCTACGCCGAGCTGTGCCCAGGCGCGCTTGGCCCGTGTTGGCCCCAGGTCTGCGCCACCGTGCTTCTTGGATCCGCCAACGATGGTGGGCGCGATCTTGTTGGCCCTCTCTGCCCACTCCTCTGCGCCCTCCCAGCCGTTTGCGGCCATCAGATCGATGAGGGTCTCACCGACCTTTGGGGGCGGTCCAGCTGGTTCTGGCCAGTAGAAGTAAGGGGCGTACTCCTCTTGGAGCGCGACAAGCACGAACCGTGGCCGTAGTTGTGGGACGCCGAAGTCTGAGGCGTTGAGTAGCCGCCACTCAGCGACGTAGCCGAACTCCTGGAGGCGGTCCAGCACATGCTGCCGATAGCCGGCGAACCGGTGCATGCTTAGCCCGCGGACGTTCTCGAGCAGCAGTGCTCGGGGTCGCATGTAGTGGACCTGCTCAACAGCCCAGGCGAACAAGTCGCGCTCGTCGCTGGCACCAAGCTGCTTGCCTGCGATGCTGAACGGCGGGCACGGGACTCCACCTGCAAGCAGGGCGATGCCCTGGTGATCAGTGGGCTTCCATACCTCCGGGTCCGCAACGTCTCCACGCTGGACGATCGAGTCCGGCAACAACCCCCGCCGCACTTCCAAGTTCTCGGCGAGGGTGGTCGCGGCGTTGTCGTCCAGCTCGACGGCCAGGCGATGGCGGAAACCCGCCAGTTCCAGACCGAGAGCCTGACCGCCAGCACCAGCGCAGATCTCGACTACTTCAAGATCCGCCACGTCGGCCTCCTGATGGTGTTCGTGTGCTCAGCGGGGATGAGGTCATACGCAGTATCTTCACTCATGCAACGCACCGCAGAGTGATTCGAGTGAGTGACGGCGACACTGTGTCCAGTGATAGCAGCAAGGACCGACGGGAGAGGGCCTGGGCTGCAGGAACCTATCCTCGGCCGGCGAGCGAGGGACGCTCGCGCAACATGAAGGCGAACCGCCGTTCGGACACCAAGCCCGAGGTTGCGCTTCGCCGCGCACTGCACGCGCGAGGCTACCGGTATCGAAAGGACTTCCGGCTGGACTTGCCCAGCGGCGTGCGGGTCCGTCCTGACATCGTCTTCACTGCGCGCAAGGTCGCGGTCTTTGTAGATGGGTGCTTCTGGCACGTATGTCCCGAGCACGGGCGCGAGCCCACCAGCAACGAGTGGTACTGGACACCCAAGCTCCGGCGTAACGTTGAACGGGACCGCGCAGCTGATGCCGCGCTCCAAGCGGCTGGGTGGCGTGTCGTGCGCCTGTGGGAACACGAGCCCCTCCCCGCTGCCCTTCAAGCCGTTACAGACGCGATCGGACCCACTTCAGTCGAACGCAAGTTCGAAGATACCTCAGAGGCTGGTAAGGCGCGAAGGTGACGAGCAATCAGCCGCTACGTAACCGCGATCAGTACGGTGTGCTGACACGCATGAGGAACCTTACCTCTGTCTCTTCCTGACGTCGGGAAGCAGCGGTGCTGTCTCGACAGGATCGTCGGGGCCGGCTACCACCCAATCCTCGCCGTCGAGGCGGAGGAACGGAGCATCTCCATGGCGGACTCGCCGCCGGGTGAGTCGGATGCTGACGTACTCACCGTCGCCGGGGATGGGAAGGCCGAGGGTGCGTGCAGCTTCGCGGTGGCTCTCGTAGTCGCCGAAGATCACGATGCCCTTGGGTCTCAACTGTCCTCGGGCACCCTCTTTGCCGCTACGGATCCGCCGCGTTGGGTCGTCCTTCGGCTTGTCGTTACCGGTCGCGACGGTCCAGACCACGTTCCTGGTCAGCCGCACGCCGGTAGCGCGGCTGAGTAGTTCGTTCACTCTCTGCTGGCCAGATTTTTTTGCGAAGATCGCTTCGAGATCTCGTTCCGAAATTCGCAGCAGAGCATTTTCGGGCAGCGCTGCTTTCTTGAATAGCCATTGAATTTTGTTGCGATGAGTTGCCTTTAGGGTGTTTTTGCCGTCACGGTTATCTCCGGTGTTAAGCCATTCCTTGCGGGCGCGGAGCAGGCCGGCAGACCAGAGTCCATCCTGATCGCTGGCCCAGACGACCAGTAGGAGACGGCCAATGGCCTCAGGAGGAATCATCCATTTGTATAGATCCTGGGAGTACTTGCAGTCGACATCGTGTCCGGCGATCGAGTAGTCCAGGTTAAGGCCTCCGGGGAACCCGAATTCGCGCTGCAGGTTGATCTCAACGAGAGTGCCGCAGTGTGTCTTCTCGGTTTTGTAGAGTTGGTGCCAGGCATAGCGGCCGGTGTGAGGGCCATCGAGCAGCATGTCGAGAGAGCGTCGCAAGGCCGAAGCAATCCGGGAACCATCCGGATCGAGCCCGAGGAGATGAGCTCGGACGAGTTCCAGGTCGCGGTCCGGCGTCACAGGGGAAGGAAACAGGGGAGCTTGGTCTTCTGGGGTAAGCACGGCAGGAGGCTAACAGGATGGCTGGCCCGGAGGACGCGGGCTTGCGGTTGCTGGGCGGTACCGACGCGCTAGAGCGCTGGAAGCAGTCCCTTGACCGCTTCTGGCTCTCGCGCGGCAGTGTCTGCGCACCGCTCGATGTGGCCGACCGAAAGGCGTCCATTCCACCGACCGGCTCCCCAACGAGGTCCTCGGTCGCGCTGCGCGGGTCGGCGTCTGCCTCTCAGGCATTTGATGGATCGCCCGTCCAGCAAGCAAGCAAGCGACGCCGGGATCATCTTCGGAGAACGCATCGTCGTTCAAACTCCGGCACTGCGCCCACGAACGGCTACAGACCACCCTGAACCTGGAACATCTCCGCAACGCGACCGGCATCCCGGCCCTGCGGCTCCTCGACAACCGGCACCGACCCTCGCGGCGCCGGGTGGGCCATCCTTGAACGGCTCCGAGGAACGCAAAGCAACCACCCGACCGTCGAGCACCAGCGCGCGCTCGGACACATGCTGCGTGTGCGGGCCTCGCACGGTCCAGCCTCCGACCATAACGCGCTGTTCGACGGCGACACCCTCACCGGCGCGCTGGACGCCGGCGCCATCGAGGTAGGCCCGCCGATGCTCATAGGGACAGTTCAACCCGTCGAACAGAGCCAACTCATAGCCCACTGCCAGCACGCCCGGCTCCCACCCGTGATGATTCGCCTGCGACGTTAACGGCACCGCCGCCTCGACCACGATCACTGCGGTCCCCATGCCGCCAACTGCCAATGCACTCCGGCAAGGGCACACGGTCACAGTGGCCTATACATGCCGCTCATCCACCTCCCCCTGCCCCAACTCCGCGCCATCGGTTACTCGGAATAACCTACGATCTCTAGATATTCCTTCCGTTTGGCGCGTCCAAGAGTTTTGTTCTTCTTAATCTGGTTTCCGACGATGCTTGGAACGAGACTTACGTCGACGTTCAGACTGCCGAGAATGTAGAAGTCGAAGCCGTTTTCCTTGGATGTGCGGATGTCGATGCCCAGCTCGCGGAGTTCGCGGATACGACGCTCAGCGTGAACAGAATCGGCGGTCACCATGCGGAGGAACGCGGCTTGCACGGGCTGACCAAGCCGCTGCAGGAGTAGAGTGAACAACTCCTCGTGGACGCGAGTGCCGTAAGGAACCTTGAGATAACGCTCAGGCAGCAGGTCTTTGTAGCGGTCAAGCACCTCCTTCTGGAGTCGAGCCCGCAGGTCTTGGAACGTCTGATTCGAACCGACAAGATCTATGCGGACGAACGCCTGCATAGCCTCGGCGAGAAGCCGCTTAGTATAGAGATAAGAGTCAATCAAGTCTTGAGATGATCGGCTGGAGCTGAGCTGCGTGTGTAGCTCCTGAACGGCGAGCTCAGTGTCAGGCCGCAACCTGTTCCAGTCGTCCATCGGCGTCACGGCAACCCCCTCAGTCTCATCTGCCCTGGGTCATTTCAGGAGGATACCGGAGAACATGGGCATCTTCACCGGCATCCTGGGCAGCATCTACGTCACCCAGCCACTCTCGCAAAAAGTCAGCAGCCGGCTGGTCCGTAGATGTCGCATGCATGAAGGTGACCTTGCTCCCAAGGCGGACGCGGGGGCCGAGGGTGCCCTTAGCTGGCAGCTGATCCTGCAGGTCGAGCCCCGCGGCAAAGCGCCGGATGTCAGATACGAAGTCCAGGACGAGGACACGTTCTTTGCCTGGCGCGAGGCGGAGCCCCCGTCCTAGCTGCTGGACAAAAATGCGGCGGCTGTGAGTTACCCTCTGGAAGACCACGATGTTGACGTCAGGGACATCCACACCTTCATTGAGAATGTCGACGGCACATAGAAGTCCAGTCCGACCATCAGCAAAGTCCCAGAGGATACGACTCCGGGTCGGGATGTCCATCGCTTTGCCGCTGCTGGTCTTAGAAGCGATCACCTCGGCCCTTGTAAAGCCAAGAGCGTTGATCCTGGCTGCCATCCGTTCAGCGTGATCGATGGTGCCGCAAAAAATTATCCCTCGTGGCTTCGACTGTTCACGCCACGCCTCGGCAACACGTGTAACGACGGCATCATCCCATTCCTCGATGAACAATGTCCGATTAATCCCTCTCGGGGAGAGAGCTGGCCTTCCCTTCGTGATGCCCTGTGCGAGTGCTTCCCAGTTGATGTTATCGGTGTACATGCGGTAGTCAACGTTGGACAGGTATCCCTCGCGCAGGCCACGAATAAGGTCGATGTCAACGACTGGCGAGTCGAACCACCGACTCAAAGCTTTACCATCCGGCCGCCAAGGAGTCGCGGTCATGCCTACAAGGAATGCTCCCCCGTCACCAGCCGACAAATCTGAAAGTACAGTGTCATAGGCCGTGGTCCCCAAATGATGGCATTCATCCACGAAGACGAGGCCGAACTCCGGAAGCTCACGGCCGGACTTGACGGCGCTAGCGACGCTGTCGACGCATGCGAAGACGATATCCAGTCCGGCTAGAGCATCATGTCCCGGGCGTTCGAATCCGTTCCAAACGCCGGTTGCCGTGTCGGCCGGCAGCATCGGCCAGAAAGCTCGCTCAAGTTGGTATACCAACTCGTTGCGGTGAGCTAGAACCAGAGTCTTAGACTTTGGCCTACGCGTGGCATAACGCCGATAGAATTCAGCGGCGACAAAAGTCTTGCCGAGCCCAGTCGCAAGTACGACGAGGGCGCTGCGACTACCGGCCAGATGTTCGTTCATAATTCGATCAACAGCCTGCCCCTGATAACCGCGCAGCGAATATCGGTCAGGTGAACGCTGGGACAGCGGTGCGCTAGGCACCAGAGCAGCTTGCTTGGCAAGAACACGTCGATCCCATAGTTGCAGAGGTATGCCGCTGGCAGCAAGTTGGTTGCGCTGCAAATGTACCGATGCCTCGAAGCCATTCAAACCGACGATAACGGGTATGGCGGCGTCATATCGACGGCAGGCGGCGAGCGTTTCAGCTACGACGCTGGGGCCGATGGCATGTCGCCAGCGTTTCACTTGAAACAGCCAGCGTTGCCCGTTCAAGGTCGCAATCACGTCGGCTCCGCCATCGCCAGAGGCACCGACCCGTTGGACTGCTTCGTAGCCTCGCGTGATGAGAAGACGCTCGATCGTTCGCTCGAAGCCCTGCCAGCTGCCGTCGGCGATAAGGAGATCGTTGACGAAGCGTTTTGCGGGAGTCATGACAGTTTGCTGGTGAGGAACTCGACAGCAGCGCGGGCACGGACGACCAAGAGCTGCTCGGGGCGCTCATAACGTAGATATGAGGCGCAGTCCTGAAGGCAGCTGAGGTACTTGAGGCCGAGTTCGTCCTGAAGCTTCGTGGCGATGACCATGCCCAGCTCTGTTTCACTGGGCCAAGCGTCAACCCATACTCGGCCGCCGAACCAAGGGGCCGGGTGTTTACCGAAGAAGTTGGCGATGACACTGCGAGAGCAGTATTTCAGGTAACCGCCGGTCTTGAGGCTGCCGAGCTCTGCTAGATCGACTCCTGCACTGACCATCTCTTGAGCCATAGTCATTTGGTCCGCTTCCGGGAGCTCGTCATAGAAGTCACGGGCCTCGGGTACGTCCAAAATTCTCCCGGTAATGTCGTCGAACAGCTGACGGATCTCCTCACGCACGGTTTCTGGATTGTCAGTAACCGCGTCGCCCCAACCTTGCATTAGAAGGTCGGTGGTTAGCGCGGCTACGGTATGGCCCGGCTTCCCATGTAGCTCCGGGTGGAGTTGGTAGAGGTATTGGGCTGCTTCGGAGGCGATCAGGTACTCGGGACGCAGTCCGCTGCTGGCGAACACTGCATGGGAAAGATCCATAAACAGCGTGAGAAAGCTAGGCTTGATCTCAGTTACCAGCGGGACTGGGGGGTGCCCGTAGGCTGCGACGATGGGCTGGTAGACACTGCGTACAGCAATGTCGATTGGCGTGGTTGTCTTTCCGCTACTCAGGGTTACCACAAGCGATGACGCACCAAGCCCAGGCAATTCGTCGGATCGCTCACGAAGGACCTCGGAGGAGGCGGGATGGGGGGTTCCCTCAGGGCTGCCACAAGTTCCGCACCGCTCCTCACCAGGCTTGTTGTCGGCTTGACAGAAAGCACACTTCCAGGGGAAGTGGACTTCTGGGTTCTGTTCAGTTCCACAGTGCGGACAGGTTTCTGCGGAGCGCAGGATTTTTCGGCCGCAGTCGGCGTTCAAGCAAGACCTGCCGATGAGAACCTCTCCGCACCCTTGACAGGACTCGGCAGTCTTGAGGTTCTGAAAAGCACATGAAGGACATTCGGGAAGTTCTTCGATAGGAGGCTCGTTAGCCGTCTCTACCAGGTCCCACCATCGGGCGTCGTCATAGTATCCGGGCTCACGGTTCAAGAACCGTTCATAAAATTGCTTTTCGATCTCGCGCGAGATTCTAGCACCCTTACCTTTTGCGCTATTATACACGCCCATATACATGTCGGCCCGCCCAAAATTGCGCACCTTCCGGTAGCCGGAAAATAGTCTGGCTACCGGTGTCGCATTCTGTTCTCCGTCGGACCATTTACTGGGAAGTAGTGATTCTCCCCTGAGTAGCTTGACGGCATCGATCCATTCCTGGCTGCTAGTTTGAAAATGCTGCTTCTGGAAATCTACGGGAACGTGATCCAGATGTATTTCGCCAACGATGCGCCCATACTGCCCGTCAACCGGGTACTCGCGCTCACTTATGCCGGTTGTGGGATCTTGGTAAACGAAAAACGCCTCTTTCTCGTTCGCCCGGATAGCGCGGCCATTGCGGATGAGATCGATCCCAAACCTGTCCTTGTCGTCGAATCGCTGGATGCCCACCCAGCCATGTACGCGCTGGATGATCTCACGGCTTTCGGACCGATGGCATCGAGGGCAGACCTCCGCGCCGCGGAAGTCCACACCGTCGTGAAGGCAGCGATAGGACCGCCCAACTTCCTTGTTAACCGGAATGAATGCTGGGATGCGCCCATAGGATGCACGTTCGACAAAACGACTCTCGCCCCAGACGCAATGTTCAAAAGCACGGCATGGCTCTCCGTTGAGAGTGATCCGTACGTCTTGACCGGAGGCGCCACGCAAGATCGTCGCGTACCGTCGGCCAATTCGCTCACGAAGTGTCTTTTTTGTAATCCGCGCTACTTCTCGGATGAAACCGTGGTTGGCGTCTCCCTTGGGCCACCACCCACGCACTTCTACGACGGTGCCGTGCTCGAGCCCGGCTGGCTTATCGATCTCTTCGGCTTTGACCTCGAAGGCGCGACTGCGCACCAGTTCGGGTAGGTCGAGTGTCACTCGGATAGCGTGGTCATCCTCAGCTCGGGCCGAGATTACTTGAGTGGTCCGGCCGAGCTTTCCGGTGGCGATGTTGAACCCCATACCGAAGAGGCCCAGGGTGTCGAAATGATTCTTCGAAGTATAACCGGCACGCATCGCGTTCGCGATTTGGTCGCTCGTCAGACCTAGCCCGGTGTCACGAACTCGGATGGATCCCTCGCCGCGCTCGACCTGACTAGGACCGGGCACTTCGATTACTACGTGGCGGACCGGAGACGGTGTTCCCGCGATCTCCGCCGCCCGAAATGAGTCGATAGCATTGTCGATGAGCTCGCTCAGGGCGTCGAGTGGGGTGATGGGTGTGCGGGTGAGCGCAAACAGCACTTCGGGAGTTGGCGTAATGTCGAGCAGCTTATGAGTCATCTGGGAGGTCCTTGAGATGAGGGCGTAAGGATGCGACGCTGGGAAAATGATTCTACTTGGTAGCCTAGCGGTCCCCAGTTTCAGCTTTGAAACTTATTTACTCGGCCACTGAAGAATCTCCTTCGGCTCGGATGGCCAGTTGCCGACGGGCGAGCCGCAGCACTGACGCACGATCCGCCCTCGGGGACATGTCGATGACCTGCACCATCCATGGGGCGATCCAGGTCGTGCTAGGCGTTGGAACCTCTCCATGACGCAGCACATTGGCCAGAATCCAGTCAGGAGCTGGAGGCAGCTTGTCTGCTGACAGGGCGATCAAGTCCACCGACGGCTCGCCTGGGCCACGCTCACGGAGGCCACACTGCTCGGTGGCACCGATCAGCCACCACTGGAACATGCGATGGTTGCTGCTGGTGACGGCTTCCCTGATCACGGAGCTGGATAGGCGAGCGGCCCTATAAGCAGCAAGGGCCGCCCCTTCAGGTGGTGGAAGGGCAGCCGCGTCCTCAACTGTGACAGGCCGTTCAAACTCGTCCTTCGGCTCGTCTCGGGCCTCCGTGGTACGGCTGATCTCCTCGACCGTGCTTGGGGTGATCTTTGCGTCCAAGACATCGGCGACTCCCTGGAAGAATGACTTGCTCTCCACCACAAGCAAGTCTGCATGGGTTCGACTGCGGAATTCTTGTATTAGGGAGGGCCACGGTCTCGGCGAGCCCGAGTCTATTCCGCGCGGCTCGTACCAGTCGTCCTTTACGTCACCCGAGACAATGAGCACTCGTTCCTGCGCCCCTGACTGCCCCACATGAGTAATCACTTGCTCCCAGAGGAGATAATCGCCTGCGGCAAGTAGAGGGGTATCCTTGGACATATCCCTGAAGCCTGGAGGGATCTTGTTCGGGTAGCGGTATCCGACAGCATGCTCTACGAGCTGCTGGATCTCCTCCTCGGCCGGCTGGGCGCCGACTCGATCACCGTACAGCGCTGCTACCTGGGGAAGTATCGGATCAGTGCCCGAAACGATGTCGTTGAGCATGACGTCCTGAGCATTCTTGAGCGCGTCTATCTGCTTCCCGAGTGCCTCCCGCCATGGCCTGATCAGCTCATCGAATCCAGGGGCATTGATCAACTCATCTAGCTCAGCCTGGCCGACCTCGTCTGCGGCGAACCTGCCTAGAAGAGCATGCACGCTTCTGAGCGCCTGGTGAACGTTCCTCCATGCGTCCCGGAAATGAGGGTCGAGCTGCGACTTAGCCTTGCGGAGCTGGTCAGTTCGGTCCGCAACGACCCCCCATCGTCCTTTGACGAACTCCAGACCAACCTGGTGCGGTAGCCAGAGACGGGGTGAGACCAGTTGCAGGGCGTCGAGGATCTGGCCTCGAGCCTGCGGCGTGTACCGGTAGAGGTCGAGCAGGACATTCGTGTCGAGGACGATGAGCCCGCTGGTAAGGAAGGGCTCGAGGTCAGCCGCAGCCCCCGTACGATCAGGCTCGAGCCACGCCTGATACCGCTCTAGCAACAACGGCGGCTGACTGCTTACCCGCTCAGTCACGTAGACCCCCATCCAGTCAGGGAAAGCCTCCCGCTCTGACCGTGCGCGGTCAAGAAGCGCCAACGAAGTCATCGGCAGACGGATGCACCTCGGCAGAGCGGTGTTGTGGGTGCTGATCCTTGGTGCCGTGCGGCTCCAGTACGGGTGGTTTCCGGTAATGGAGTGCAGAAAAAGCGATTCTTGGTGGTTTGTTCCTACTTGTCGCGCTCACCCTCGGGTATCGCCGACGGGCCGTGTTGCGTGCCGGCAGCCGTGCCATCAGCTGGGTCGACAAGCGAAGGGGCGAGGTGCTCAGTTCGCACTGCGGCCGGAGGCGAGGAGATCCCTTGAGGTCGACCAGGTGAGTGCCCGGGCATGCTCGCCAGGCGTGGCTATCATCCATGCCAGGTAATGTCAGCTGTGATCGGTGATCACGTTGTGGGCACAGGGCTCCGCTATGCTCGGCGCCCAGGCCGCAGGTCAGTGAAGTTGCTGATCGACCGGCGAGCCAGCACCCACTCATGTTCGCGCATGACCGATCCACGCCCAGTCATACCGGCGGCGGCCCCTGGCCCGGGTTCCCGCACACTAGCCGCTGCCACACCGTCTCACTCACGGCCGCGAAAGCGGTATCGATCCTGGTCTGGGCGCCGCCGAGGACAAGCGGATGGTCGCAGGAGACTGCGAAGACGTAGTTTACGCAGCGGTCGGCGCAGCGGTGTCGAAGCTCGGTGTTGTCGCCGTCGGCCTCGTCGCCGGTCGCCCACTCGGACGCCAGCAGCGGGTCGTCGCAGACGCGTTCAATCATCTGCTAGACCAGCTCCGCTTGGTCGCAAATTGTGCGCGCTCGCCTATACCGGGGTCGGCGAGCCGACCCGGATCGGCGAACCAGGAACACACGCAGCTCCCGATCGATGATAACCCGCTGATTGTCCGGGCTGACGTAGAAGTAGAACACCCCGATCCGACAGTTGGTGATCTTGCATGCGGTGCCGATGTGCTGGCGCTGCACCCCTGCGCTGCGGCGGCCCCTCTTCTCGAATCCGGTGTCGTCGACCACCAGCACCCCGCCGGGATCGCCGAGCCGCTCGACCACCTGCTCCCGCAGCACGTCCCGCATCTGGTCGGCGTCGCCGCCGGACTCTGCCAGCGATCAGCCGTTCTTTCGTTCCAGCCTGCTCAACAGGCCCAGCAGAGACCAGCGGGCACGCACCCTGGGCTCCCGTCGGCCGAAGAACGGAGCCACCACCTGCGCGAACACCGCATCGAACCCAACAGCCCACCCGGCCGGCGCGACATCTTCTACAGCAGGCGGTACGGCCACCGTCGATCGTCTGGTTCACACACACCTACACGATCACAGCGGTGGCCGTCTCATGTCCCAGCCTCGATCAGACTGAGATCTCCAAGTGCGGCTGGAGTATTGGAAAGTGATTGGCTCCGTCTGACTGCGGTATTGAAGTCGGAAAAGTCTTGGACGGTGTCATGTGCAGCTCAGGACCGTTCGCTAGAGCCATGAGAGGCTTGAGGCCGTCCAACCAAATGTCGTTCTGCAGGGTGCCCCGGGTCGATCGGTGGTGCCTGGCCTGATCGGTGGGTGCACGAGCCATTGCTGGCGTGCCTGAACTACGGTGACCACGGCTAGCACGAGGTGGAGCAGCACCGCTGGAAAGTCCGAACCCGCCTCATCGGCCGGTTTCGGGCGCGTAGTACAGGAAAAACTACCGCAGTAGGCGGGTGGTTCAGAACAAGCGGGCGAACCAGATGGTGAGCCAGAGGATGGTCAGCACTAATCCGGCCGTCAGGCTGCCAATCCTGCCTTGGGGGGACAACCGCCTGCTTCGCCAGGCGAGGAGAATGGCGACGAGCGCGATCCCGCAGGCCCCTAGCCCGACGCCTGCAAGCTCGAACGCCCCTGGCCCTCCATTGCAGTCTGAGTGCTCGCAGGGGTCTGATGGCGAGCTGATGAGAGAGAATCCAGCGGCGCCTAAAGCAAGCGCTGGTGCCAGCAGTATCGTAAGGACGATCATCACGCGGCGACTGGCCGACGTCAGCTGGATCGCCGGAGACGACCGCAGTTTCGTTGGCCCCGTCCAGTGGGTCCCGCTCCACCATCGTGCCTGATCGGCGAGGCTCTCTGGATCGGGATACCAGCCTGGCGGTGAACCTGGTCCTGGCGGCTCGGAGTGCATGGCCCGAGTGTGAACGCGCTTCGGGAGTGCAGCTAGCCCGAGAGGTCGAGGTGCAATTTAACCGTTAGCCAACGGGCCGGTGCCTGTGAACCGTTGGGGCGGGTGGGGCGGTGGGGACCCAATTAGAGTGCCAAGGGGGTTCGAGGCAGTATCGAACACGATTGCTGGAACCCTGCGGTATCGACTCGCCTTCACTCTGTGTGCAGGTGTCGCCGGCGCCAGTCAGGTGTTCGATGGGCTCGTACACACATCGGGCCGTGTAGGGGACGGCCAGGTGTGCATGGCTTGGGTGGCTATGTCGGTGAGGGTCTTGTGGGTGGCGCCGTCTCTGGCTTGTTGGGACATGCCTTGGATTACTGCGGCGAAGTAGTGGGCCAGGGCCTTGGGGTTGGCCGTGGCGGGGAGTTCGCCGTCTGACTGGGCCTGCTGTAGGCGGGCCTCGAAGCGCTTCAGGTTGGTGTTTCGCAGGTTGCGTAGGTATGTCTCCATCTCGGCGTCCTGCGGGGTGACGTTGGTGGCGGCGCTGATCGTTAGGCAGCCGGCCGAGCGGTACGTTGTGGGA
>NZ_VCKZ01000121.1 GCF_005889745.1 Actinomadura geliboluensis | reverse complement strand
GCGCGTCAGCGGCCGCGGAAGACGGGGGGCCGCTTCTCGAAGAAGGCGCGGCCCGCCTCCGCGGCGTCCTCCATCGCGAGGTTCACCGCCTGCGCGTGGGCCTCGGCTTCGAGCGCGCCTTCGAGGCTGCTCTCGAAGGCGTCGTTGAGCAGCCGCTTGGACTGGGCGAGCGCCATCGGCGGCCCCTCGGCGAGCTGCGCGGCGAGGCCGGCCACCGCGGCGTCGAGCCCGCCGGGCGGGACGACCTGCCGGACGATCCCGAGCCCGTGCAGGGCGGCGGCGTCGATCATGCCGCCGAGCAGCACCATCTCCTTGGCGCGGTGCAGCCCGACGAGGCGGGGCAGCAGCCAGGAGCCGCCGAAGTCCACCGACAGGCCGCGCTTGACGAAGATCTGGGCGAAGCGGGCCCGGTCGCTGGCGATGACGAAGTCCCCGGCGAGGGCGAGGTTCATGCCCGCTCCGACGGCGTACCCGTCGACCCGGCAGATGACCGGGATCCGCAGCCGGTGGACGGCGAGGCACGCCTCGTTGACCTCGTGCATGCCGGTGAGCGCGTGCCGTTCCGAGGGCGCGGACAGGTCGGCTCCGGCGCAGAAGTCGTCGCCCTCGCCGGTGATGACGAGCACCCGGGCCTCGCTGGCGGCGACACCGGCGACGGCGTCCCGGAGCGCGGCCCAGCCCGCCTGGCCGATCGCGTTCTTGCGCCGGGGGTTGGAGATCGTGAGCGTCGCCACGCGGCCCTGATGCGACACCGCGAACGGCGGGGCCGCGGGGGCGGCCTCGTCAATGCTGGTCATGGGTCCAATCTCGCACGGTTCGAATGTGATGTCATTGTCATGTTGAGGCGGAAGAAGGGGTCCACCGGCGCAGCTCGCGCTTGAGGATCTTGCCGCTGGCGTTGACGGGCATCGCGTCGAGCACGACGAACTCCCGGGGCACCTTGTGGCTCGCCAGCCGGGCCCTGCAGTGCGCCAGCAGCTCCTCCGCCGCCGGCCGGTGCCCGGTCGCGGCGGTGACGAACGCGCGCACGACCTCGCCCCGCGGCACGTCGCGCAGGTCGGCGTCCACGATCCGCAGAGCGACCCCGATGGACGGGCGGCCGCACGAGTGGAGCAGCTCCGGACGTTCGGCGAGGGCCCACCGGTGGTCCTCCGGCGTCAGCGTCGTCTGCAGTCCGGCCTCGGTGGCCGCGCCGAGCTTCCTGCACGCGAGCACGATCTCCATGTAGCGGTGCGAGTCGAGCGCGAAGACCGCGAGCCGGTCGCCGCGCCGGACGCCCTCGGCGCGCAGGGCGGAGGCGAGCCGGTTGACCCGCGCGTTCGTCAGCGCGAACGAGTGCGCGGAGCCGTCGGGGAACCGGAAGCAGGCCCGGTCGGGATGCCGCCGGGCGCTCAGCGGGAGGAACTCGCCGACCGCGATGCCGAGCCCGGTGACACCGGTCCCCGTGCTGCCGAGCCGTCCCGCCATCGTCCCGTCCTCCGGATTGAGACTGATGTCAATATCGACCTGTCTACCGGCACCGCCCGGCCATGTCAACGGTCGGCCGGGAATCCCCTGACAGGCCGTGTAGCTCCGCGTTGCCGGGCTTGGAAGCATTGACACTGCTCTGGCGATGGTTTAGACACTGGATGACTCCGACGTCATGTACGGCACGAGGTTCGAACCTCCCGGCAATCGCAGGAGCGGCCATGCACCCCAGGATCCGCGTCGGTGACTACCTCCGCCTCAGCGCGCGACGCCATCCGGACGTCCCGTGCTTCGTGTTCGGTGACGGCACTGAGCAGACCTTCGCCGAGACCAACACGCGCGTGAACCGGCTCGCGGACGCCATGGCCCGGCGGGGCGTCGCCAAGGGCGACAAGGTCGCGATCGTCGCCACCGACTGCGGCGGGTACGCCGAACTGCTGCTGGCCTGCATGAAGCTGGGCGCCGTCTACGTCCCCCTCAACAACCGCCTCGCGGACTCCGAGCTGCTGACCCTCCTGCGCTGGGCCAAGCCGTCGATGCTCTTCGTCACGAGCCGCTACCTCGACTCCGGGCGCGCCCTGCTGCCGCAGGTCGAGAGCCTGCGGCAGCTGATCGACTTCGACCAGGCGGAGGGCCCGGAGGGCTACGAGGCGCTGCTCGCGACGGGCGCCGACGTGGAGCCGGACGTGGACGTGCGGGACGAGGACGTCATCGGCCTGGCGTTCACCTCGGGCACGACGGGGCTGCCCAAGGGCGTCCTCCAGTCGCAGCGGATGCTGAAGTCGCTCATCGTCAACATGTCGATCGACTACGAGATCGTGCCGGGCGAGTTCCGCTACACCGCGTCGCCGACCTTCCACATCGCCGGGCAGGGCATGATCCTCATGCACGTGTGGCGCGGCTTCCCGACGCTGATCCTGCCCCAGTTCGACCCGGCCGAGGTGCTGCGCTGGATGCGGTCCGGCCGGCTCACCGGCGTGTTCCTCGTCCCGACGATGATCAGTTCGGTGCTGGAGCGGCCCGAGGCGGCGGCGGGCGACTACCCCGGCCTGCGGTCCATCATCTACGGCGGCGCCCCGATCTCGCCGACCCTGCTGCGCCAGGCCATCGAGACGTTCGGCTGCGACCTCATCAACGCGTTCGGGGCGGCGACGGAGGGGGGCCTGCAGACCGTCCTCGGCTCCGCGGACCACCGGCGCGCGATGGCCGGCGACACGCACCTGCTCGGCTCGATCGGCAAGCCCGCCTTCGGGGTGGAGCTGCGCATCGTCGGCGCGGACGGCGCGGACGTGCCGCGCGGCGAGATCGGCGAGATCATCACCCGCTCGGACGCAGTGATGAACGGCTACCTGGAGATGCCGGACGAGACCGCCCGCGCGATCCGCGACGGCTGGTTCTGGGGCGGCGACCTGGCCCGGATGGACGACGAGGGGTACCTCTACCTCGCCGGGCGCAGCAAGGACATGATCATCCGGGGCGGCGAGAACATCTACCCCGTCGAGATCGAGACGGTGATCTCCGGGCATCCCGGCGTCGCGCAGGTCGCGGTCGTCGGCCGTCCGGACGAGCACTGGGGCGAGGTCGTGGTCGCCTACCTCACCGCCGAGCGGGAGATCGACCTGGAGGCGCTGCGCCGCCGCTGCCGCGACCGGCTGGCCGCCTACAAGGTCCCGGTGGAGTTCGTCGTGGTCGCGGAGATGCCGCTCAACGCCAGCGGCAAGATCCTCAAGCGGACGCTCCGGGAGGCGCCGCCCGCCGCCATCGACCGTCCGGCCGCGCGGGCCGCCGCCCGCTGACCGGGCGGCCCGCCGGGCCTGCTCCGGCCCCCGTGTGCTAGCTCGGCTTGGTGCTCTGCCAGTCGTAGATGCCGGCGCCGCGCAGCCACACCGTGGTCAGCGCGTGCAGCAGCTTCTCCTCGTCGAACTCCTTGCCGAGGTTCAGCCAGACGTGGCAGATCTGGTCGACCATCGAGCCGATCAGCTCCGCGGTGAGCTCGGGGTCGAGGGAGGTGTCGGCGAGGCCCTCGTTCTGGTGGTGCTCGATGATCCGCGCCATCCGGTCGACGTGCGCCTCGCGGACCTGGAGCCGGATCCGCTTCATCTCGGGGGTGAACGTGCCCACCTGCTCGATGAGCGCGACGATCTTGGCGTTGCGCCGGTAGGAGTCGACGAACCGCTTCATCGCGGCGTAGGTGCGCTCGTAGGACGCGGGCGACTGCGGGCGGCTCGACCCCAGCTCGATGATCATGTCGCCGGCGACCCGGGTGGCGACGGCCTGGAAGACCGCGTCCTTGGAGTCGAAGTAGGTGTAGAAGGTGCCCTGGGCGACCTTCGCCTCGGCGGCGATGTCGGCGACGCGGGCGTCGAGGAACCCCTTCTCCTCGAAGACCCGGCGGGCCGCGTCGAGGAGCGCGGCGCGGCGCGCGTGGCCGCGTCCCGTCAGCGGGCCGGTCTGGCGCCGCTCCTGCTGCTCCGGACTCGTGGCGACGCCGAGCCTGCCACCGCGCGTCTTGGCCATGCCCATCACTCCCGATCACTGGTCTGCCGCCCCGTGCGCGCCCCACATGAGCATCCCACCTTCGCGGCCGGGCCATCAAAGGTTCGGAGGCGCGGCGCTCGGCGTGGGCGCCGAAGGACGGTATCTCACCCTCGTAAGGTTCGCATCTTACTTGACAGTGACGTCATGAACAAAATGACTCCGCGGCACCGGCGCGCAGTGCCGGTGCCGCGGAGCGGGGGCCGAGCGGCCCCGTCAGCTGACTGCCTCCGGCTCCAGGTCGATGTAGCCCCGGCCGTCGATCGGCTTGAGCGAGCCGTCCTTCTGCACCTCGAAGAAGATGCCCTGGTCGCTGCACGCGCCGGGGCGTCCCGGCCACTGCTTCCCGTCGCAGGTGACCTTGGGGCCGAGGTAGGTCTGAAAGTCCTTGACCTGCTGCATCGCCGCGGAGACCGACTTGTTGGTGATCTCACCCTTGACGCCCTGCACCACCTTGGCCAAGTTGATGAGCCCGGCGAAGGAGTACAGCGACCGCGCCGACTGCTCCTTCTCGTAGTCGACCGCCTCCATCGCCTCCTCGAACTCGTCCAGCTGCTTCTGGACCTCGGCCGGCGCGTGCTCGCGGGAGGCCGGGACCCACAGCCGCGGCTGGACGATCGCGCCCGCCGCCTCCTCGCCCAGCTCGTCGATGAACTGCGAGCACGACCCGGCGAAGACCGTGCCGCCGTAGCCGGACTGGCGGAGCGCCCGGATCAGCCCGGTGCAGCCGTCCTCCGGCAGCGCGATGACGCCGGCGACGTCGGGCTTGGACGACATCTCGGTGGCCGCCACCACCTGGAAGTTGATGTTGTCGACCTTGACGTAGACGCCGTCCACGGCGATGCCGAGCTTCTGCCCCATCGGCTTGACCAGGTCGTCGACGTACCCGTGCGAGGACGGCGCGTCGGTCACGGCGAGCGACGCCTTCTTCTTGCCGAGCCGGCTGAGGATCTTCACCATCCCGAGCGCGCTCGTCTCCAGCGGGCCGGAGAAGTAGAAGGCCGCCGGGTACTGCGCGCCCTCGGCCACCGCCTGCCCGGCGAGCGTGCCGACGATCGGGATGCCGGCGGACTTCAGGATCGGCGTCATCGCGCCCATGCTCGTGCCGTCGTAGGCGTCGAAGACCACCGGGACGTCGGCGGCGACGAAGTCGTTCGCGCACTTCACGCCGGTCTCCGGGGTGCCGTCGCCGGAGCAGATGTCCAGTTTGACGGGGCGGCCGCCGATGCCGCCGAGCTTGTTGTTGATGTACCACTCGGCGGCCTTGGCGCCGTAGGTGTTCTGCGGGTAGGCCACCGGGCCGGTGTCGAGGGACTGGACGCCGAGGACGACCGGCTCCCCCGTCAGGCCGCCGTCGGAGCTCGAGGCCTTCGTGTCCCCGCCGCAGGCGGCCAGGGCGAGGGCCGTGGTCACCGCCACCGCGGCCGCGATCGTCTTCTTCATTCCCACTACCAGCCTCTCGCCGGCGGCGGCCCGCGGCCGCCTCGCTCCACTGTGTTCCACATCATATGAATGTTGACGTCAATGTCAATCGTTCATATGGCCATTTGCTCGGGAATTTCGGCTGCTCAGCGGCGGTACCGGGACACCCCGCCGGCCCGCCGGATCGGTCAGGAGGTATCAGGAGGTGAGCCGCTCCACCAGGTCGCTCTTGCGGACCTTGCCCGTCGGGTTGCGGGGAAGCTCGGGCAGGACGTGGTACTCCACCGGCACCTTGTAGCCCGCCAGCCTCGCGCGGCACATCGCGTCCAGCGCCTCGACTGAGGGCGGCTCCCGCCGGTACTCCACGAACGCCACCACGACCTCGCCCCACGTCTCGTCCGGGCGGCCGACCACGGCCGCGTCCGCGACCTCGGGGACGTCGGTGAGCACCAGCTCGATCTCCGAGACGTAGATGTTCTCGCCGCCCCGGACGATCATGTCGCGGCTGCGGCCGCCCAGGTAGAGGTAGCCGTCCTCGTCCACCCACCCCCGGTCGCCGCCCCAGAACCACCCGTCGTGCAGCGCCTCCCTGGTCTGCTCGGGCAGGCCGAGGTACCCGGCCATCACGCACTCGGTCCGCGCCGCGATGTTGCCGACCACGCCGGGCGGCACCTCGGCGCCGTCGTCGTCCAGGATGCGCATGTCGACGTACAGCACCGGCTGGCCGACCGAGGACAGCAGGTGCTCCTCCCCCGCCAGCGCGCGCCGGTGGTCGCCGGGGCGCAGCAGGGTCTGGACGCCGGACTCCGTGCCGGCGCCGAACAGGTTCCAGAAGTCGCACGCGGGATACCGCTCCAGCGCCCGCCTCAGCAGGCTCGGCGGCATCGGCGCCGAACCGTAGAGCATGGTGTCGAGCCGCTCCCGCCCGGTCGGGCCGGCGTCGGCGTCGAGCACCGCCTGGATCATCGTCGGGACGAGGAAGCAGCCGGTCAGCAGCCCGTCCCCGATCGCCCGCGCCGTCACCACCGGGTCGAACTGCGGCTCGATGAGGGACGTGCAGCCGACCGCCACCTGCTCGAAGACGAGCGCCCAGCCGGCGATGTGGAACAGCGGGGAGGCCGTGTACCGCACGTCGCGCGGCCTGGCGAAGACCTCCCAGCCGAGGCTCAGCATCCGCTTGAGCATGCCGTGGGTCTGCATGACCCCCTTCGGCAGGCCCGTGGTGCCGCTGGTGAACATGATCCCGAGAAGGTCGTCGTCGGCGAGCCGCACGTCGGGCTCGATCTCGCGCCCGGCGGCGACCAGCGACTCGACGTCGTCGTCCAGGCAGCCGTCCAGCGACAGCAGCGCGCACTCGCGGGGCAGCCCGGGGGCGACCTTCCGCGCCGTCTCCAGGTAGCGCCCGCCCACGAAGAACAGCTCGGGCTCCGCCTGGCCCAGGATGTTCTCGATCTCGAACTGCGCCAGGCGGAAGTTCACCGGGACGTACGTCGCGCCGAGCTTGAAGCACGCCAGCAGGACCTCGGCGTAGGCGAACGAGTCGGTGTCCAGCAGCGCGATCCGGGTGTCCTTCCGGACGCCGCGCGCGGCCAGCGCGTCGCAGATGCGGTTGACGCGGGCGTTGACCTCCGCGAACGTGCGCTGGTCCCCGCCGGTGGAGAGCCAGCACGGGACGTCACGGAAGCGCCGCGCGGACTCGGTGATGATCCTGCCGATGGGCCATGAGACATCCAGGTCCACTTCTACTCCTTACGCGGGTCCGCCGGAACGGGCGCCAGCAGCCGGTCGATCGCCCGGCGCAGCAGCCGGCCGAACGGCGCACCCTGGTCGATCATCACGTGGTGGTAGGCGTTCGGGACGTCGTACTGGTGGACGGGGCGGCCGAGCAGCGCGGCCAGCACCGCGGCGGCGTCCGGCGGGACGAGCCGGCTCAGCTCGCCGCGCACCACCGCCGTCGGGCACCGGACGTCCGCGAGCGGCGCGGTCAGCCGGCCGGTGTCCAGCGCGCCGAAGATCGCCGGGTCGGCCTTCCACGTCCAGCCGCCGGTGACCGGCCGCACCGACCGCTCGGCGACGTAGGTCAGGACGCGGACGTCGGGCACCGGCTGGGGCGGCATCAGCCGGTACCGGCCGAGGGCCTCCTCGACCGTCGCGAACACCGGGGCGCCGCGCCCCGCGGACGGCCGGGGCGGGGACTCGCGGGGCTCGGCGACGACGCAGTCCACGAGGACCATCGCCCGGACGGCGTCCGGGCGGGCCGCCGCCGCGCCGCTCGTGACGAGCCCGCCGATGCTGTGGCCCACGAGGACCGCCGCGCCGCCGCACACCTCGTCGACGACGCCGAGGACCTCGCGCGACCAGGTGCCGAGGTCGTAGGCGCTCCGCCGGCCGCTGTTCCCGTGGCCGGAGAGGTCCACGGCGACCACGTCGTACCCGTCGGCGAGCCAGCGGACGGTGTGGTGCCACCACGCGGTGTGCGCGGAGGTCCCGTGCACCAGCACCACGGACGGGGCGCCGGGCCGCGGCCACCGCTCCCAGGCGATCGCCGCGCCGCCGACGGCGACCGCGCCGCGCTGCTCGGGGCCGAGCCCCGCCGGGTCCGTCATCGCGCCGCCCTCATGACGGCAGCACGGCGTCCGCACCGTGCTCCCCTACGTGCTCGCCGGCGTACTCGTCGGCGCCGAAGTACGCCGCCTCGACGTCGGCGCGCCGGTCCAGCAGCGACCTCGCGGAGCCCTCCAGCACGACCCGGCTGTGGTTGAGGATGATGCCGCGGTCCGCGACGGACAGGGCCAGCTCGATGTGCTGCTCGACGAGCACCAGCCCGATCCCCTCCTCCGCGGCCAGGTCCCGGATCGACGGCAGCATCTCCTGGACGATCTTCGGCGCCAGGCCGAGGCTCATCTCGTCGATCATGAGCACCTTCGGCCGGGCGAGGATCGCCTTGGCGATGGTGAGCATCTGCTGCTCGCCGCCGGACAGCAGCCCGGCGCGGCGCCCCTGCAGCCCGCGGAGCGCGGGGAACCGGTCCAGCACCTGCTCCTCGCGCTCGCGGTCCTGCCGCCGGTGCGCCAGCCGGAAGTGCTCGCGGACGCTGAGCCCGAAGAACACGCCCCGGTCGTCGGGCACGAGCACGACGCCGCGCCTGGCCAGCCGGTGGGTCCGCTTGGGCTCGACCTTCTCGCCGAGCGCGCGCACCTCGCCCGACATCGGCGGGACGAGCCCGACGATCGACAGCAGCGCGGTGGTCTTGCCCGCGCCGTTCGGGCCGAGCAGGGCCACCACCTCGCCGGGCGCCACGTCGAAGGTGAGGTCGCGGACCGCCTGGACGCCGCCGTACCCGGCGGTGAGGTTCCGGACGCTGAGCACGGGATCAGGCATCTGCTTCCTCCATCGGGGAACCGAGGTAGGCGGTCGCGACCGCCGCGTCCACCCGGGCCTCCGCCGGCGTGCCGGTGAAGATCACCTTGCCGAACTCCATGACGTAGACGACGTCGCACACGTTCAGCACGAGCGACATGTCGTGGTCGATGAGCAGCACGCCGGGGCCGGACGCCGCGATCTCGCGGACCCGGCGGCCGAACGCGACGCTCTCGTTGCTGTCCAGGCCGGCGGCCGGCTCGTCCAGCAGGAGCAGGTCGCACCGCCCGGCGAGGGCGCGGGCGACGCCCACCAGCTTCTGCTGGCCGAGGGTCAGGTCGCGGGCGAGCACGGAGCGGACGCCGTCGAGCCCGACGGTCTCCAGCGCGCGGTCGACCGAGCGGCCGACGCTCGTCCGGCCGAAGACGTCGCGCAGCAGCGTGCGGAAGCCGACCGTCCGCGCCGAGACGAGGAGGTTCTCCTCGACGGTGAGGTTGCCGAACAGCTCGGCCGACTGCCAGGTGCGGGCGAGGCCCGCGGCCTTGCGGCGGTGCGGCGGCATCCCGGCGAGGCTCCGCCCGTCCAGGGTGATCTCGCCCTCGGCGGGGGTGAAGCCGGTGACGGCGTCGACGAAGGTGGTCTTGCCGGCGCCGTTCGGCCCGATGAGGCCGACGACGGAGCCGGGCGGGACCCGCAGGTCGATGCCGTCGTTGGCGACGACGCCGCCGTAGCGGACGGTCAGGGCGCGGGTCCGCAGCCCCTTTGCGCGATCAGGCATGACGGCCGACCTCCTCCCGGACACCGCCGGGCGGCGGGCCCTCGACCACGGGCGTCCCGGGCGCGCTCGGCGCCGGGCGGCCCGCCAGCTTCCGGCGGACCCACGCGATCTGCTCCTCGGTCTTTCCGGCGATGCCCGCCGGGTTGAGGATCGCGGTGAGGATCAGCGCGATCCCGCTGATGAGCGCGTAGTAGTCGCCCATGTCGAACCACCGGTGCATGGCGGTGTAGACGAGCCCCAGCGGGCCGATCATGCCGGCGACGATCGCGCCGCCGAACGAGGTGATGCCGCCGAGGTAGGCCATCGCGAGGATCTGCAGCCCCACGAACACCGAGAACGACTCGGCGGAGAGCTGGCCCTGGCTGTAGCCGAGCAGGCAGCCGGCGACGCCCGCGATGAACGCCGACAGGCCGAAGCCCATCAGCTTCGTGCGCCGCACGTCGATCCCGGCCGAGGCGGCGGCGCGCTCGTTGGCCCGAACGGCCAGGAACGCCCGCCCGGTGTCGCCCCGGGCGATCCGGACGAACAGCAGGATCACCAGCGCGACGATCACCAGCACCAGCAGCGAGAACTCGACCCGCGCGAGGTCGCGTCCCTCCCGCACGGCGAAGCTCACGCCGAACAGCTCCGGGTCGGCGATCGGGTTCCCGGTCGGGGGCGTCAGGCTGTAGTTGCCGAACACGAACCGCTCGATGGCGAGCGCCGCCGCGATCGTCACGATGGCGAGCTGGACGCCGCGGATCCGGAACGCCGGCAGCGACACGGCCATGCCGAGG
Organism: Actinomadura geliboluensis; assembly: GCF_005889745.1. Lineage (GTDB taxonomy): Bacteria > Actinomycetota > Actinomycetes > Streptosporangiales > Streptosporangiaceae > Spirillospora > Spirillospora geliboluensis. The sequence goes on along the minus strand of NZ_VCKZ01000121.1, from coordinate 11,136 downwards.
CACGCGGCGGCCAGCGCGCACAGCACGATGGCCAGCGGGAACGGCATGTTCCAGGCGTCGGTCAGCTTGGCCAGGGCGAAGCCCGCGGCGCCGGCGAACGCCGACTGCGCGAGCGAGATCTGCCCGAGGTAGCCGGTGATCAGCACGTAGGACAGCGCGAGCAGCGTGATGATCAGCGAGCTGGTGAGGGCGAAGCGGTAGGTGTCGTCGAAGGCGAACAGCAGGCCCGCGGCGGCGCCCAGCAGGAGCAGCGCGGGGACGGGGCGGACGCGCGGCACCGCCACGTCCGGCAGCCGCACCGACTGCAGCGACCCCCGGGCCGGCATCCGCCGTCCGAGCACGAACAGGATGACCATGATGACGGCGAACGGGACGACCTGGTCCAGGCCCGACTTCGCCCACTCCGGCCACCAGCTCTTGGTGGCGATGAGGCTCAGCTCGGACTGGAAGACGCCGAGCGCGATCCCGCCCGCGCCGACGAGCGCGATGGACTCCAGCCGCGCGATCAGCAGCACCGCGAGCGCCGGCACGATCATCACGGTGTAGTTCGCCGGGCTCAGCCCGGTGAGCGTGCTGGCCAGCAGCACCCCGACCGTGCTGACGAGCGCGCCGAGCACCATCGCGACGAGCGCGAGGCGGTTCGGGTCGAGGCCCATCAGCACGGCCCCGCGCTCGTTCTCCGACGCGGCCCGGGTGGCGGCGCCGGCGTGGCTGAACCGCAGGTAGGCCCAGACCCCGGCGGCCAGCGCCAGCATGATCGCCGCCATCACCAGCTCGCGCACCGACAGGGACGCGCCGAGCAGCTCGATCTCCTCGCGCGGGATCGGCGACTCGACCTTGACGTTGTTCGGCCCGAACCGGATCACCGCCAGCGCCTGCAGGCCGATCATGAGCCCGATCGAGACCACCACCTGGGCGAGCACCGGCGCGTTCCGCACCGGCCGGAACACCAGGTAGTGGACGAGGACGCCGAGCACCGCCGCGCACAGCAGCCCGATGAGCAGCGCCGGCAGGATCCCCACCTCGTCGCCGAGCTGGACGCTGCCCACCGGCAGGACCAGCAGCCCGTCGTCGACGAGCGTGGCGAAGACGTAGGCGCCCCACATCGCCATCGCGCCCTGCGCGAAGTTGATGATGCCGGTCGCGCGGTACACCAGCAGCAGGCCGGTCGCCAGCCCGATGTAGACAGCCGCGAGCCCGAGGCCGAGCACCGCGAACTCCAGATACGTGGTCACCCGCGTCTCCTCGCATCCGCCATGGTTCGTGTCCGTCCCGTCGTGGAGGGTGCGGGGGTCATCCGCCGGCCAGGCCCGCCGCCTTGAAGGCGAGGTGCTTGGCGCGGTCCATGTCGTAGTGGCGCCGGGTGACCAGCCGCTGCGCGAACAGCCCGCCGCCGGACTGGATGTTGGTCACGTGGTGCCAGCCGCCGTAGGCGTCGGCGGTCGTGTCGCGGATCGCGTGGAAGAGCCTGGTGCGGTACTCGCCCCCCACGTCCTTCCCGGTCGACATGTACTTCTCCAGGAAGGGGCGGAGCGTCCCGTTGTCGAAGTCCGCCATCGAGGGCGCGGTCAGGACGGCGCCTCCGGCGATGTCGTGCAGGTGGCGCACCATGCGGCTGAACTGCGTCGCGCCCTGGTACTTGGTGACGTTGGTGTACATGTCGTCGGGGTAGTAGTACCCCTCGGGCGTCGCGTGCGCGTGCAGGAGCGCCGCCTCCAGGCCGGCCCGCAGCAGGGTGGCGTGGATGATCATCTCGTCGATCTTCTCCCGGACGTGCGAGATCCGGTGGGTGCCGTTCGCCTCGGCGATCAGCTGCGCGAGGCCCACCAGCTCGTCGGCCTGCTCGACCATGAAGGCGGTGCCGCCGAGCCGCTCCCACAGCCCGAGCGAGTGCGCGAACACCGCCGCGTGCTCCACCGGCCCGTCGAGGAAGACGTGCTCGTTGGGGACGAAGACGTCGTCGAAGATGCACATGCTGTCCGGCACGCTCTTCTTCGAGCTGACCGGGAAGTCCCGGTCGTCGCCGCCGCTCGGGTGGTAGGTGGTGTTGGTGATGTGCACGCCCGGCGCGTTCACGGGGATCGCGCAGGCGATCGCGTAGTCCTCCTCGCCCGGCTTCATGGTCTTGGTGGGCATCACCATCAGGTGGTGGCCGAGCGCGGCGGCGCTGATGTGCAGCTTGGCGCCGCGCACCACGACCCCGTCGGGGGTGCGGCGGACGACGCGGACGTAGGCGTCGGGGTCGTCCTGCTTCGCCGGCGCCTGGCTGCGGTTCCCCTTGGCGTCGGTGATGCATTCGGTGATGCGGATGTCATCTTCGAGTGCCTTCTTGATGTAGGCGTTGATCCGCGGGAGGTACTCGGGCGCGGCCGACTCGATGCGGGAGGAGGCGACGATCAGCGTCATGACCGACTGGTACGTCACGTTGAGGAGCAGGTCCATCTCCAGCAGCTCGGGAATCTTGTCCCGCAGCTCGGCGGCACTGCGCGGCGCGGTGATGACCGGGTTCCGGGCGCCCGGCTCGGCGGAGTAGTACTTGTCGTATCCCTCGGCGGCCACTTCCATCGGAACCGCCAGGGCGGGTTCGGTGGCGAAATCCTCGATGAGCCGCCCCTCGAAGTAGACCTTGCGGCCGTCCTTGAGCGAGTCCTTGTACTGCTGCCCCGTCATCATGCTGGGGGTCCTCCTCCTGTGCGAGGCAACGCCGCCCGCGCGGCGCTCGTGCGGTGCCGGGCCGCCCCGGCCGAACGTCTGTCAGCCGCTTGAACATGACGTCGTCGTCATAAAGCGGACCTTGTCACGGCCCTTCCCCGGGTGTCAAGGGTCACATTTTCGTCGGACCGGAACCGCGCGCCCCGGGGACGCGGGCATGCCGGAGCGCGCCGCGACCAGCGCCGATCGCGGCCGCCGGGCGGTGCTTCCGGGCGGTGCTTCCGGGCGGTGCCTCCGCCGGGTCACTCCCAGGTGCGCAGCTCCCGCTTGAGGATCTTGCCGCTGGCGTTGACCGGCAGCGCCGGGACGAACCGGAACTCCGCCGGCACCTTGTACTTGGCCAGCCGCTCGGCGCAGTGGGCGGCGAGGTCCTCGGCCGTCACCCGCGCGCCCTCGCGCGGCTGCACCCACGCCCGGACGATCTCGCTCCAGTGCTCGTCGGCGACCCCGACGACCGCGCTCTGCACGACGTCGGGATGCTCGGCGAGCACGGACTCGATCTCGATCGGGTAGATGTTCTCGCCGCCCCGCACGATCATGTCCTTCTTGCGGCCGTGCAGGTAGAGGTAGCCGTTCTCGTCGGCGTAGCCCATGTCGCCGGCCCGGAACCAGCCGCCGCGGGTGGCGCGCTCGGTCTCCTCGGGCATGCCGAGGTAGCCGTCGAACAGCATGTCGCTGCGGGTGGCGATCTCCCCCACCTCACCGGGCGGCACGTCGCGCAGGTCGTCGTCGACGATCCGCAGCGCGACGCCGTACGCGGGCTTGCCGATCGAGCCGAGCAGCTCGGGCCGCCCGTCCAGGGCGCGGCGGTGGTCCTCGGGCCCGAGCAGCGCCTGGAGGCCCGCCTCGGTGCCGGCGCCGAAGGCGTTGAGGAAGTCGCATTTGAAGGTGTCCATCGCCCGGCGCAGCAGGGACGGCGACATGGCGGCGGCGCCGTAGTACATCAGCCGCAGCCGCTCGTAGTCGTGGTCGTGGACGTCGTCGAGCTGCAGGATCGTGCTGATCATCGTCGGCACGAGGAAGACGCCGGTCAGCGTGTCGGCGGCCAGGTGGTCGAGCGTCACCCGCGGGTCGAACTGCGGGACGATCAGCGAGGTGAAGCCGTAGGCGACCCCCGCGAGCAGCTGGCAGATCCCGGTGATGTGGAAGGCCGGCGCGGCCGTGTAGCGGACCTCCTCCGGCAGCATGCGGAACTCGATGATCTGCTCGGTGACGATCGCCTTCATCATCCGCTGCGACTGGAGCACGCCCTTAGGCAGGCCCGTCGTGCCCGAGGTGAAGGCGAGGCCGATGACGTCGCGGTCGGACGCCACGACCGGCGGCTCGGCCTCGGTCCCGGTCGCGATGAAGTCCTCGTAGTCGGAGGACGCCTCGCCGGGGCGCTCGTCCAGCGCGAGCATGAGCTTGATCCCGTGCTGCTCGTCGAGCCCGTCGAGCAGCGCCGCGTACCGCACGTCGTAGAAGAGGGCCACCGGCTTCGCCCGGTCGACCAGGACGTCCACCTCCGGTCTGCGGAGCCGGTAGTTGAGCGGGACGTAGACCGCGCCGAGCTTCGTCGCGGCGAGCACGATCTCGACGAAGCGGTGCGAGTCCAGCGCGAAGATCGCCAGCCGGTCGCCGCGGCCGACGCCGTTGCCGCGCAGCGCCGACACCAGCCGGTTCACCCGGGCGTTCGTCTGCGCGAAGGTGTGCTCGCCGCCGTCGGCGAACAGGAAGCTCGCCCGGTCGGGGTGGTTGCGGGCGGTGAGCGCGATGCCCTCGCCGAGGCTGATCTCCATGCCCGCGCTCACAGCCGCTCGATGATGGTCGCGTTGGCCATGCCGCCGCCCTCGCACATCGTCTGCAGGCCGTAGCGCCCGCCGGTGCGCTCCAGCTCGCACAGCAGCGTCGCCAGCAGCCGGGTGCCCGACGAGCCGAGCGCGTGGCCGAGCGCGATCGCGCCGCCGTTCGGGTTGACCTTCGCCATGTCGAAGCCGGTCTCCTTCTGCCACGCCAGGACGACGGACGCGAACGCCTCGTTTATCTCGACGATGTCGATGTCGTCGGCGGAGAGGCCGGAGCGTTCCAGCACCTTGCGGGTGGCGGGGATCGGCGCGGTGAGCATGGCGATCGGGTCGTCGCCGACCACGGCGAACGAGTGGAAGCGGGCGCGCGGCGTGAGGCCGAGCCGGCCCGCCGCCTCCTCCGACATGATCAGCACCGCCGAGGCGCCGTCGGTGATCTGCGAGCTGTTCGCGGCGGTCACCTTGCCGTCGGGCAGGAACGCGGGCTTGAGGGCGGCGAGCTTCTCCGCCGTCGACTCCCGGATGCCCTCGTCGGACGTCAGGTCGGTGCCCGTGCGGGTCACCTCCCGGGTCTCCGGATTCCAGGTCCGGGCCTCGACGGGCAGCAGCTCGCGGTCGAAGCGCCCGGCGTCGCGGGCCGCGGCGGCGAGCCGCTGGCTGCGCAGGCCGAAGGCGTCCAGGTCCGCGCGGCTGAGCCCCCACCGGTCGGCGATGAGTTCGGCGCTCAGCCCCTGGTGGACGAGCCCTTTCCGGCCGTGGGTCTCGACATGGGCGTAGCGGGCCATGGCGAGCGGCCCGAACGGGTCGCCGCCGACGCCGGACGCGCCCATCGGCGTCCGCGTCATGACCTCGACGCCCGCGGCGACGACGATGTCGTAGGCGCCGGCGAGCACGCCCTGGGCGGCGAAGTGCGCGGCCTGCTGGCTCGACCCGCACTGCCGGTCGATCGTGGTCGCGGGAACGCTCTCGGGCCACCCGGCGGCGAGCACCGCCGAGCGGCCGATGTTGACGCTCTGGTCGCCCACCTGGCCGACGCATCCCATGATGACGTCGTCGACGCGGGCGGGGTCGAGGCCGTTGCGCCTCGCCAGCGCCCGCAGGACGGCGCCGGCCAGGTCGGCGGCGTGCCATCCGCCCAGGGAACCGTTGCGCCTGCCGCCCGGCGTGCGGACGGCGTCGACGATGACCGCGGATCCGACCATGCCACTCCCTACTTTGAAGTTGACGTCGGCCTCAGGCTAGATACACGGTTCGGAAGGTGTCAACGGTCACACCGTCTGGATGAACTTGACGTCGTCCTCGGCCTCGGCTCCGGCACGGCGGGACTGTCCCCCGTGCGAGCTACCGGCGATTGTCAACCGCGCGGTGATGATCTGGCGGGGTCGAATCCCTAGCGTTCTCAATGTCGAAAGCAACACCCGATCCGCGAAATTCCATTCGTGGCGAATTCGGCCACGCAAAATCACCGCCGGACCATTTTCCGGCATTCGGCTTTCCCTTGGAGGACGTCATGATCCGCGCTTTCACGAAGACCGCCGCGATCGCGGCCTGCTGCGCCGTCGCCGCCGCCGGGCTCACCGGCTGCGACGGCGTCCCCGACTCGGACGCCTTCCCGTTCGACTCCCCCGCACCGCGCAAGACCGCCGACGCGTTCACCGGCACCAAGAAGATCAAGGTCGGCGGCCGGTCGGTGAACGTGTCCTGCGCGGGCGCCCCGGTGAAGGACGCGCCGATGATCGTCCTGATGGCGGGGCTCGGCGACGGGCTCGGCAAGATGGCCGCCCTCCAGAAGACCCTGAGCAAGGAGAACCGGGTCTGCTCCTACGACCGGCTCGGCGCGGGCGCGAGCGACCGGCCGGAGGGCCCGCAGAGCTTCGCCGACACCGGGAAGGTGCTGACCGGCGTCCTCGACCGGGTCGCCGGCGACGGCCGGGTGGTCCTCGCCGGGCACTCGCTGGGCGGGATGATCGCCGCCAGGTACGCCCCCGGCCACAGGGACCGCGTCAAGGGGCTCGTCCTGATGGACGCCACGTCCCCGACCTCGGTCGCCGACATCAAGGGCGCGATCCCCGAGTCCGCCACCGGCCCGGCGGCGCAGCTGCGCGCGCAGACCCTCGCGGTGGACGCGGGGCAGAACCCCGAGCGGCTCGTCATCACCGATGAGAAGGTCCGCTCCGCCGGGAACATCCCGGCCGAGGTGATCCGGCACGGGAAGCAGTACCTCGCGGCCGTCCCCGAGTACGGGCCGGCCCTGGAGCGCGGGTGGACGGCCGGCCAGCGCACGTGGCTCGGGGTCTCCGCGCGCGCCAGGCTGAGCACCGCCGCCGGCAGCGAGCACTACATCTACGTCGACCGGCCCGACATCGCCGTCACGGCGATCCAGCGGGTCACCGCGCAGGCCGCGACGGCGGCGTGACCCGTGCGGGATCATGGGCCCATGCCGCCCAGCGAGGTTTCCGAGCGCGAGGCCGAGGTGCTGGCCGCCGTCGGCCGGCACCTGACGAACACCCAGATCGCGAGCAGGCTGCACATCTCGGTGCGGACGGTCGAGAGCCACGTCTCGTCGCTGCTGCGCAAGTACGGGGTGGCCAACCGGCGTGAGCTGGCGATCCTCGCCGCCGAGCGGCAGGAGGACACGGCCGGCGGCGCGGCGCGCTCCGTCGCCGGGCTGCCCGCCGCCCGCACCTCCTTCGTCGGGCGCGGCGAGGAGCTTGCGGAGATCGAGGCCGCCTCCGGCCAGGCCCGGCTGGTGACGCTGCTCGGCCCCGGCGGGGTGGGCAAGTCGCGGCTCGCGGCGGTGGCGGCGGCCGCGTCCGGGCAGGGCGGCGCGTTCGTCGACCTGGTGCCCGTGCGGGACGGCTTCGTCGAGCACGCCGTGGCGGCGGCGCTGGACGTCACCGAGAGCCCGCGGGCCGAACTCCGCACGGTGATCGCCGGGCGCCTCGGCCGCAGCCGCACGCTGATCGTGCTCGACAACTGCGAGCACCTGCTGGACGCGGTCGCGGGCTTCGCCGACCGGATCCTCGCGGCCTGCCCCGGCACCCGGATCCTCGCGACCAGCCGCGAGCGGCTCGGCGTCCCCGGCGAGCGGATCGTCCGGGTGGGGCCGCTGCCGCTGGCCTCGCACGCCGAGGCGCTGTTCACCGACCGCGCCCGCGCCGCCGACCCCGATTTCGCCGCCGGCCCGGCGGCGGTCGCGGAGATCTGCGCCCGCCTCGACGGCATGCCGCTCGCGATCGAGCTGGCGGCGGCGCGCAGCGCGGCGTTAGGCGCGGACGGCGTGCTGGCCGCCCTCGACGACCGGCTCCGGCTGCTCGCGGGCGGGCGCGGCGCCGACGCCCGGCACCGCTCGCTGCGCGCCGTCCTCACCTGGAGCCACGACCTCCTCGACGCGGAGGAGCGCGCCCTGTTCCGGCGGCTGGCGGTGTTCGCGGGCGCCTTCGACCTGGCCGCGGTGCTCGCCGTCGCCCCGGGGACGGGCGCGGGGGCGGCGGCCGACGTGCTGGGCCGGCTCGTCGACAAGAGCCTGGCCGGCAGGGCGGGCCCGGCGCGCTGGCGGCTGCTGGAGACGGTCCGCGCGTTCGCCGCCGAGCAACTCGCCCTCAGCGGTGAGGAGGCGGACGCACGGAGCCTGCACCTGGCATGGTCGTCCGGCGTCGCCGCCGAGCTGGCCGCCCGGGACGGGGACGTCCGGGCGGAGTTCGACACCGCCGCCGACGACCTGCGCGCCGCGCTGGCCGCCGCGCCCGCCGATGCCGGGGAGGTCGCGCACGGGCTGGCGCGGTCGCTCGGCCGGCTCGCCTACCGGCGCCGGTTCCCGCGCGAGGCGCACGGGCACTTCCTGGACGCGGCCGAGCGCGCGGGGTCGCCCGGCGAGGCGTCCGCGGACCTCAAGAGCGCGGCCGACTGCACGCACGTCATGCCCACCGGCGGGCACCGCCACTACGAGCTGCTGTGCACGGCCGCCGACCGCGCCCGCGACGCGGGCGACGGGAACGCCGAGGCCGTGCTGCTGGCGACGGCGGTCGTCACCACGGCGCGCAATCCCGGCTGGTACGCGGTCCCGCAGGCGGAGCTGAGGCGGCTGGCGGAGCGCGCGGAGGCCGCCGGCGACCAGGACGATCCGGTCGTCGCGGCCTGGCTCGCCGCCGCCCGCGCGTGGACGGCGCCCGCCGCACCCTACAGCGCCGACCCCGCCCTGGCGGAACGGGCCGTCGCGCTGGCCCGCGCGGCGGGCGACCCGGTGCTGGTCAGCGCCGCGCTCGACGCGCTCGTCAGCGCCGCGCTGCGGGCCGGGCGGCTGCGCGAGGCGCACCGCGTCGCCCGCGACCGGCTGGACCTGCTGGCCGGCCTCCCGCTCGCCGACCCGCGCTGCTCCGCGGAGGTCGTCGACATCGTGCACGTGGCGGTGAACTGCGCCTTCGCCGCCGGGGACCTGCCCGCCGCGCTCGCCGCCGCCCGGCCCGCGCTGGCCGACGACCTGCTCGGCGACCTGCTCGGCGACCAGTACTACCTCTCGACCAACAACCTGATCCTGCCGCTGGCGCTGAGCGGCGCGTTCGACGAGGCGCTGCGGCACGCGGACGACGCCTGGGAGAGCTGGCTGCGGGCGGGACGGCCGGAGAGCGGCATGATGCAGCCGGTCGCCGTCGGGCCCGCGCTCGTCCACGGCCTGCGCGGCGACCGTGAGCGGCACGCGATGTGGCGGGCCCGCACGTCCGGGGAGGCGACCGGGCAGGTGTTCGACCACGCGACGCTCGCCGGTTTCGCGGACGCCCTCGTCGCCGTCCACACCGGGCGCCTCGACACCGCCGCCGGCCTGGTCGGCGCGCTGTTCTCGGACGCGACCAACCCGCTCTACGCCGGATACGCCCACGCGGCCGGCGCCGAACTCGCCGTCCTGGCGGGCCTGCCGGACGCGGCGGCCCGGATCGACGCCGCCGAGCCCGCCGCCGCCGAGAACGCGTGGGGCGCCGCGTGCCTCGCCCGCGCGCGGGGACGGCTGCACGGCGATCCCGCCGAGCTGGCCGCCGCCGTCGAGGGCTGGGAGCGCATCGGCGCCCGGTTCGAGCGGGCGTCCACGCTGCTGCTCCTGCCCGGCCGCGAGGACGAGGGCCGCGCCGAACTGGCCGAGCTGCTGGAACGCCGATAGCGCACCCCCGGTCGGGAGGTGCGCCATCGGCCGTGCAGGTCAGGCGGTGAAGAACCCGCCCACCGCCGCACCGATCGACTCGGGGTCGACCTGGCCGTGCGCCTGCCCTTCCAGCCACTCCAGACGGGCGTCCGGGAGCAGCCCCGCCACCGCCTGCGCGGCGTCGCGCATCCGGTCGGTGCTGGCCGAACCCGCCAGCACCAGCGTCGGGACCGCCACCGTGGACAGCCGCTCCGGGACCGGTCCCGCGCCGACGACCGCGGCCTCGTAGGCGAGCGTGTGCGCGACGTCCTCGATCTGCGGCCAGAACGGCTGGGCCTTCATGCCCGCCACCGCCTCGGGCGGCATCTCGGCACCGGCGGTGAGGAACAGTTCGACGGCGTCCCCGCGCCGCCCCTGCTCGACCAGCGCGCCCAGGTCCTTCGCGGACGGCAGCGAGCCGCCCGGCGCCGTGACGTACGGCGGCTCGAACACCGCGAGCCTGCTGATGGGCGCGCCCGCCGCCGCCGCCTCCAGCGCCAGCGCGCCGCCGGACGACCCGCCGAACACCAGCGCCGTGCCGCCGGCCGCCTCGATCAGCGCGGTCAGGTCCTCGATCTCCCGCCGGACGTCGTACGGGGCGGTGTCGCCGCTGTCGCCTCGGCCGCGCCGGTCGTAGGTGTAGACGGTGTGCGTCGCGGCCAGCGCCCCGGCGATCCCGGTCATGATCGGGTCGCTGCGGGTGGAGAACGCGCCCTGGACGAGGACGACCGCCGGTCCCGCGCCGACGCGGTCGTAGGCGATGGACGTGCCGTCCGCCGAGGTCGCCGTGCGGTGCCGGGGCCGGTAGGTGAGCAGCACGATCCCGTCGCCGCCCACCGGCCGGGACTCCACCAGCCGCAGCTCCGCGGCTTCGGCTCCGTCGCCGAAGAGCCGCTGCCCGCCGCCCAGCATGACCGGGTGGACCAGCAGCCGGTACTCGTCCACCAGCCCGCGCTCGGCCAGCGCCTGGACGAGCCGGGCGCTCCCGTTGACCAGGATGTCCTCGCCGGGCTGCCGCTTCAGCTCGGCGACGTCGTCCAGCGTGATGACGGTCGTGTTGTCCCACTCCGGGTCGTCGAGCGTGCTGGAGACGACGTACTTGGGCATCCGGTTCATCGTGTCCGCGAACTCGCCGGTCTGCCGCGGCCACGCCTGCGCGAAGCCCTCGTAGGTCGTCCGGCCCAGCAGGAGGGCGCCGGCGGAGCGGACCTCGTCGGCCTTGAGGGCGTCGCCCTCCTCGCCGCGGTCGAACCGGAAGGCCCAGCCCAGCTCGCCGGGCCTCTCGATGACGCCGTCCAGGGTCGTGAACTCGGAGACGATGATCTTCCTCATGGTCGTTCCCCTAAGATCGTTTTGTCTGGAGTGAGTCGCTCTGGATGCCCAGGGCGACGGGGTGTGGCTGATGGTTGTTTGCCGCTGTTGTGGCTTGAAAGGAATGGCCGCCTCGTCGCCCTGGACGCCCTGGCC
>NZ_VCKZ01000627.1 GCF_005889745.1 Actinomadura geliboluensis | reverse complement strand
GGGGTGGGCCGGTGAGCGTCGGGGATCTCGCGCGCGAGTTTCCGATGACGCTGCCGTCGTTCATGAAGCACGTGCGGACGCTCGAAGCGAGCGGGCTCATCCGGACGGCCAAGGCCGGGCGGGTGCGCACGTGCACGCTCAACCGGGAGCGGCTCGTCCTGCTGGACGAGTGGCTCGCGGAGCAGCGCCGGATCTGGGAGGAGCGCACCGACCGCCTCGAACAGTTCGTCACTGATGTGGAGGAGCAATGAACCCTGACCTTGATCTCGCGTTGGAGCGGGTCATCCGGGCGCCGCGCGCGGTCGTGTGGAGCGCATGGACGGATCCCGCGCGGCTTGAGCAGTGGTGGGTTCCTGCTCCCAGCCGGTGCCGGGTGGAGCGGCTGGAGCTGCGGGCCGGCGGGGCGTTCGTCACCCGGTTGAGCGACGGGGGCGAGTTCGGGCCGCACCTCGATGCCTGCTTCCTCGATGTCGAGGAGCAGCGGCGGATCGTGTTCACGAACGCGATCGACAGCACGTGGCGGCCCGCGCGGCCGGCGCCGGTCGCGATGACGGCGACGATCACGCTGGACGACCATCCGGACGGGACGGATTACCGGATGCTCGTCCGGCACGGGGACCCCGACGCCCGGGCGCGGCACGACAAGCTCGGCTTCGCCGACGGGTGGGGGACGGTCGCCGGGCAGCTCGCCGCGCTGGTGGAGGGGTCGTGAAGGTCACCGTCACCGAGTTCGTCACGCTCGACGGGGTCTACCAGGGGCCTGGGTCGCCGGACGAGGACACCAGCGGCGGGTTCGCCCGTGGCGGGTGGCTCGTCCCGCACATGGACGGGACGTTCGTCCGGCGCGCGTCTGGCTGGCTCGACCTCGCGGACGGGCTGCTCCTCGGGCGGCGCACCTACGAGGCGTTCGCGCGGGACTGGCCGCGGATCACCGACCCGGACGACCCGTTCGCCGAGCGGATGAACGCGCTGCCGAAGTACGTCGTGTCGAACACGCTGGCCGAGGGGAGCTGGGGGCCGGGCGGCGGCTGCTGAGCGGTTCCGGGGATCCGGCCGGGCTGCGGCTCGTCCGGCATGAGGCGACGGCCAAGGGCTGCTGCTGCTCGAATACGAGGCGGCCGGGCGGGCGCTGCGGGCCGAGTACGAGGGCGTCGGCGCGCTCGTCTGAGGCGGGGGCAAGTGGTGCGCTTCCTTCGGGCAAACGCCCTCAGAGCAGGGTCAATGCGGTGGAGATTCTGCGATTCGGCAGAGCCAATGATCGTTGTCCGGGGCTGGCCGGGCGGCGCGGCGGCGGGAAAGCCTGAGTCCCGGGCGGTCACGCTCCGTCATCGAACGTCCGGGAGGAAACCCGCATGACGCAGACCATGGGCCGCCAGGCCGTCGAGTACACCGAGCGCGCCTGGCAGGACGGGGCCAGGCCCGGCCAGCAGGTGTGGGGGGCGCCGCCGCCGTTCGCGCCCGATCCGAGTGACTTCGTCCTGGACGGGCGCGGGGTGCCGCCGGACCGGCGGGACACCGTGCTGCGCCGCCTCGCCGCCTATCTCGCGGACCGCCGCGACCGGATGCTCGGCTACCAGGTCACCGAGGACATGGACGCCTACCAGCGGGACATCGGGCAGTTCCTCACCAGCCACATCAACAACATCGGCGACCCGTTCCAGGAGAGCGGCTACAAGGTCAACTCCAAGGTCGTCGAGCAGGCGGTGCTGTCGTACCTCGCGCGGCTGTGGCACGGCAAGTCCTACGACCCGCGGGACAAGGACTCGTGCTGGGGATACGTCCTGAGCATGGGCTCCACCGAGGGCAACATGTACGCCCTGTGGAACGCGCGCGACTACCTCTCCGGCAAGCGGCTGCTCGGTGAGGGCGAGGGCGCCGGCAAGCAGACCGCGGTGCGGTACACCACGCCGTCCGAGGCGCCGGAGAACCCGAACGCGTACTCGCCGGTGATCTTCTATTCGGAGGACACGCACTACTCGTTCGCCAAGGCCGTCCGGGTGCTGGACCTGCCGACGTTCAGCGAGATGGGACGCGCGGAGTATCCGGACGACTGCCCGCTCGGCGGCCCCTGGCCGGACGAGGTGCCGTCCGCGCTGCCGTCCGATGGGAAGCCCGACGAGCAGTTCCCGTCGTTCGGGCCCGGGTCGGTGGACGTCGACAAGCTGGCGCAACTGGTCCGGTTCTTCGCGTCCAAGGGGCATCCGTGCATCGTCAGCCTGAACTTCGGCAGCACGTTCAAGGGCGCCTACGACGACGTGCGGGCCGTCTGCGACACGCTGCTGCCGATCTTCGCCGAGTACGGGCTGCTGAAGCGCCGGGTGCCCTACGGGGAGGACGACCATGACGTCCGGCGCGGGTTCTGGATCCACGTGGACGGCGCCCTGGGCGCCGCGTACGTGCCGTTCCTGGCCAAGGCCGCGCACGATCCGCGCTACGAGTACGTGCCGGAGGTGCCCGTTCCCGAATTCGACTTCGGGCTGACGTCCACGGCCCCCGGCTCGAACGAGGCGGTGGACATGGTGTCGTCCATCGTGGTCAGCGGGCACAAGTGGATGGGCGCGCCGTGGCCGTGCGGGGCGCTCATGACCAAGATCAAGTACCAGATGCAGCCGCCGGACAATCCGGAGTACATCGGCTCGCTGGACACCACGTTCGCCGGGTCCCGCAACGGCCTGTCCCCCATCGTGCTGTGGGACCACATCGCCCAGCACCCCGACGACCGGCAGATCGCGCTCAGCATGCACGCGCAGCGGTTGGCGTCCTACCTGGTCGAGAAGCTCAGGCGGCTGGAGCACCGGCTGGAGCACGAGTTCGGGCCCGGCGGCCTCTGGATCGCCCGCACGCCGCTGGCGATCACGGTGCGGTTCCGCCGCCCGAACCCGGCGCTGGTGGCCAAGTGGTCGCTGTCGACCGTCACCATGCGGATGCGGCCCACCGATCGGGACCCGCGCCATCTCGCGCACATCTTCCTGATGTCGTCGGTGACCGAGGCGAAGATCGACGCGTTCGTGGCGGACCTGCACGCGCCCGACGCGTTCGACCTGAGCGCCTCCCTGCCGATGGAGCTGGCCATGCCCACGGTGACGTTCGACGGCGAGAGCCTCAGCGGCGAGACCCCGTACGCGGAGCGCGGCTTCGCCTGATCGACGGGCGGCGGGGCCTCACGTCGCGGGCGTGAGGCCCCCGGTCCGTGCGCGGAAGGTGCGGCGGTAGGTGTCCGGCGGGACGCCCACCGTGCGGTTGAAGTTGCGGCGCAGGGTGGTGGCGGTGCCCATGCCGGTGGACGCGGCGATGGCGTCGATGCCGTCGTCGGTGGTCTCCAGCAGTTCTTGCGCGTGCCGGATCCGCTGGGTGAGCAGCCATTGCAGCGGCGTGGTGCCGGTGACGGCGCGGAAGTGGCGGGTCAGGTGGCGGGCGCTCATCCGCGCCTGGCGGGCCAGGTCCTCAACGGTGAGCGGCTGGTCGAGGCGTTCGAGCGCCCAGCTGTCTCTTATAAACATCTGACGCTGCC
>NZ_VCKZ01000120.1 GCF_005889745.1 Actinomadura geliboluensis | reverse complement strand
GCCATGGTGAGTGCGAGGGCGGGGGCGCTCAGCGCCGCCAGTGCCCGGGTTCGGGAGCGGAACACCAGCGTTACCTCCCAGTACGCCTGCTGAAGGTGCGGTACGGGTGCGCCCGGAACGTACGTCCCGATCATGCGGAGATCCAGTGCGCCTGCCGGATCCGGCCATCCCGCCGGCCGGATCGTCCATCATGGTGATCGTGCCGACCTCCCCGAGCCCCGACCCCAGCGCCGCGCCGCGACCGGCGGAGCTTGACGCGGTCTTGGAACGGATCACCTACGCCAACGAGGACACCGGGTACACCGTCGCGCGCGTCGCGACCGCCAAGAGCGGGAGCGACCTGCTCACCGTGGTCGGCGCGCTGCTCGGCGCGCAGGTGGGGGAGAGCCTGCGGCTGACCGGCCGGTGGCGCTCGCACCCCAAGTACGGGAAGCAGTTCGAGGTCGACTCGTACACGACCGTGCTGCCGGCGACGATCCAGGGCATCCGCCGCTACCTCGGCTCCGGCATGATCAAGGGGATCGGGCCGGTGATGGCCGACCGGATGGTCGAGCACTTCGGCACCGACATCCTCCGCGTCATCGAGGAGGAGCCGAAGCGGCTCGTGGAGGTCCGCGGCCTCGGCCCGAAGCGCAGCAAGCGGATCGGGGACGCGTGGGAGGAGCAGAAGGCCATCAAGGAGGTGATGGTCTTCCTGCAGGGCGTCGGCGTCTCCACGTCCCTCGCCGTCCGCATCTACAAGCAGTACGGCGACCAGTCGATCGACACGGTGCGCAAGCGGCCGTACCAGCTCGCCTCCGACGTGTGGGGCATCGGGTTCAAGACGGCCGACACGATCGCGCAGGCCGTCGGCATCCCGCACGACAGCCCCGAGCGGATCAAGGCGGGCCTCCAGTACACGCTGTCGGAGGCCGCCGACGACGGGCACTGCTTCCTGCCCGAGCCGAACCTCGTCACCGCGGCGGAGAAGATCCTCGGCGTGCCGAAGGAGCTGATCGTCCCGGCGCTGGACGAGCTGGCCCGCGACGAGGGCGTCGTCCGGGAGCCGATCCCGGGGGACGGCGACGACGCCGCCACCATCCCCGCCGTCTACCTCGTGCCGTTCCACCGGGCCGAGCGCTCGCTCGCCCGCGGCCTCCTCGACCTCCTCGACGCCCCTACCGACCGGCTCAAGGCGTTCGCCGACGTCGACTGGGACAAGGCCCTCCCGTGGCTGCGGCGGCGCACCGGCCAGGCCCTCGCCGCCGAGCAGGAGGAGGCCGTCAGGCTCGCGCTGACGTCCAAGGTGTCGGTGCTGACAGGCGGCCCCGGCTGCGGCAAGAGCTTCACCGTCCGCTCGGTCGTGGAACTGGCCGCCGCGAAGCATGCCAAGATCGTCCTGGTGGCGCCGACCGGGCGGGCCGCCAAGCGGCTCGCCGAGCTGACCGGGCACGAGGCCGCCACCGTGCACCGGCTGCTCCAGCTCCAGCCGGGCGGCGACCCCAAGTACGACCAGGACACCCCGCTCGACGCCGACCTCGTCGTGGTCGACGAGAGCTCCATGGTCGACCTGATCCTGGCGAACAAGCTGGTGAAGGCGATCCCGCGCGGCGCGCACCTGCTGCTCGTCGGGGACGTCGACCAGCTTCCGTCCGTCGGCGCGGGCGAGGTCCTCGCCGACCTGCTCGGCGCCGAGGTCATCCCGCGCGTCCGGCTCACGAAGATCTTCCGGCAGGCGCAGGAGTCCGGCATCGTCGTCAACGCGCACCGCGTCAACGCCGGCGAGCACCCGCACACCCGCGGCTACGCCGACTTCTTCCTGTTCCCGTGCGAGGAGCAGGACGAGGCCGCCGAGCTGACCGTGGACGTCGTCGCGAACCGCATCCCGCGCAAGTTCGGGCTCGACCCGCGGCGCGACGTCCAGGTCCTCGCGCCCATGCACCGGGGCACCGCCGGGGCGGGCTCGCTGAACGCGCTCCTGCAGGAGGCGCTGACCCCGCACGACGACGCCCGCCCCGAGCGCCGCTACGGCGGCCGCGTCTTCCGCGTCGGCGACAAGGTCACCCAGCTCCGCAACAACTACGACAAGGGCGAGGCGGGCGTCTTCAACGGCACGGTCGGCGTCGTCACGAAGGTCGACCTGGAGGAGCAGTCGCTCACCGTCCTCACCGACGAGGACGAGAGCATCGGCTACGCCTTCGACGAGCTGGACGAGCTGGCCCACGCCTACGCGATCACGATCCACCGCTCGCAGGGCAGCGAGTACCCGGCGGTCGTCGTCCCGCTCACCACCGGCGCGTGGATGATGCTGCGCCGCAACCTGCTCTACACCGGCATCACGCGGGCGAAGAAGCTGGTGGTGCTGGTCGGCTCGCGGCGCGCCCTCGCCGCCGCCGTCCGCACCGCGGGCGCGGGCCGCCGCCACACCGCCCTCGCCCACCGGCTGTCCCAGCGATAGGGCCTGTCCCAGCGGTAGGGCCTGTCCCGTGGTGGCCGGCTCAGCGGTAGCGGGCCAGCTCCCAGGGGTCGTGGGCGCAGAACACCTCGACCTCGCCGCCGCGCGCCAGCTCCCGCAGCCGGGCGACGTTCGCGAGCCGCAGCTCCCGGTCCACCTCGCCGCCCGCCTGGACGAGCTCCATCAGCGGATGCGTCACCGGCTCGGGGCGGTCGACCTCCCCGTGGTACATGTACGCGTCCCCGGCGTGCAGGAGCCAGCGGTCCCCGTCCCGCACCGCGACGCCCGCGTGGCCCGGCGTGTGCCCGCCGATCGGGACGAGCAGGATCTCCCCGGCCACGCCGTCCAGGGCCCGGACGCCGTCGAACCCGTGCCAGGTCTCGCCCTCGCCGTCCGCGTAGGCCACCCATTCCGGGCCGTGGGCGAGTTGCGCCGGGGTCTTGCCGCCGTCCGCCCGCTCCGCCTCGAAGACGTGCACGGCCGCGTCCGGGAAGTCGCTCAGCCCGCCCGCGTGGTCGCGGTGCAGGTGCGTCGGGACGATGTGCCGGACGTCGGCGGGGGAGTAGCCGAGCGCCTCGACCTGCCGGACGGCGGTCGCGGCCGGGTCCAGCGTCGGCCCGGCCATCTCCACCCAGTCGTCGAGCAGCCGCTCGGACGGGCGCTCGACGTCGCCGAGGCCGATCCCGGCGTCCACGAGGAGCAGGCCGGACGAGTCCGTCTCGACCAGCAGCACATGACCGGCGGCCCGCGCCGGCCGCAGCGGGCTCTCCGGCCCGTCGGCGGGCTCGATCTCCCGCATGGGGGCGCAGTCGAGGTGGTGAACGCGCATGGGACTCCTCACAGATGGTCGGCGAGCTGGCGGGTGACCTCGTGGATGACGGTCACGTCCCGCTGGACGCGGGCGAGCATGATGGCGCCCTGCAGGGACGACAGGACCAGCGCGGCCAGCGGGCCGACCCGCTCCTCCGGCACCCCCCAGCCCCGCAGCGCGGCGCGGAGGCCGTCCAGCCACTCCCCGTAGGCGGTGTCGCAGGCGGCGCGGAGGGCCTCGCTCGCGCCGGCCGTCTCCAGGGCCACGGTCGCGATGGGGCAGCCCTTGCCGAAGTCCGACTCCAGAAGGCTCCGGGCGAAGTGCTCGCCGATGGCCGCGAGGCCGGCCCGCCCGTCCGGCGCGGCGAGGACGGCCGCGGTGAGCGCCTCGGCGACCGTCCGGCCGGACAGCGCCACCGACTCGGCCGCGAGCTGCTCCTTGCCGTCCGGGAAGTGGAAGTACAGCGAGCCCTTCGGCGCGCCGCTCTCCCCGAGCACCTGGTTCACCCCGGTGCCGTGGTACCCCTGCCGCTGGAACAGGTCCGCGGCCGTCCGCAGGACCCGCTCTCTCGTCTCTCCGCGCGGTGCCATGCCCGACAGACTAGACAGACCGGTCTACAAAGTCCAAGTGCTCACCCGACGCTTCTCGAAATGTTTCGACAGCGTATTCCCATTTCGCAAGCAATGATCGAGATCTCAGAAGAATTTGACGACCGAAAGTTCCTTTCGATGTATTGACACATTTCGAGGGCGTTTCCACAATGAGGTCCCCCGCCCCTGGAGGAACACGGAATGACCCAGCACGCTCCCCTGCCCGGCGCGTCCGGGAGAAGACCCTCCGGCGCCCGCCGCCCGCTGATCCTCACCGCCGTCCTGACCCTGGCGGCCGCCTTACTGGTGGGCCTGCCGGCCGCGGCCGGACTGGCGGCCCAGCGCGCACCCGCCGCCGCGCCGCTCGCCGCCGACGACTGCAGCGCCGGCTACGTCGGCCTGACCTACGACGACGGGCCCACGTCCGGCTTCACGTCGACTCTGCTGTCCACCCTGCAGCAGAACGGCGTCCGCGCCACGCTGTTCAACATCGGGCAGAACGCCCAGAACAACCCGTCGCTGGTCAGCGCGGAGAAGAACGCCGGCATGTGGATCGGCAACCACAGCTGGACGCATCCGCACCTCACCCAGATGTCGCAGTCGCAGATGCTCTCGGAGCTGCAGCGGACGCAGCAGGTGATCCAGCAGCAGACCGGCACCGTGCCCCGGCTGTTCCGGCCGCCTTACGGGGAGACCAACTCGACGCTGCGGGCGGTCGAGCAGCAGCTCGGACTGACCGAGGTCATCTGGGACGTCGACTCGCAGGACTGGAACGGCGCGTCCACCGCCCAGATCGTGCAGCGGGCGAGCCAGCTCCAGAACGGCCAGGTCATCCTCATGCACGACGGGTACGGCACGACGATCCAGGCCATCCCGCAGATCGTCGCGAACCTCAAGAGCCGCAACCTGTGCCCCGGCATGATCTCGCCGTCCACCGGACGCGCCGTCGCCCCCGACGGCGGCGGGAGCACTCCGCCGCCCGGCGGCGGCTCCTGCACCGCGCAGATCACCCAGGGCCAGCAGTGGAGCGACCGGTTCAACCTGTCGGTCACCATCTCCGGCGCGACCAACTGGATCGCCACCGTGACCGTGCACAGCCCGCAGAAGATCATCGCGACCTGGAACGGCTCGCCGACGTGGGACGCCACCGGCACCGTGATGACGATGCGGCCGAACGGCGGCGGCAACACCTTCGGTTTCACGATCCAGCACAACGGCAACTGGACCTGGCCCGACGTCTCCTGCCGGACCGGCTGAACGGGCCCACCCCGGGGCGCCTTCCCGGTGACCCCGCCCCGGCCGTGGGGAGGTGCGCCGCCGTCAGCCCTGCTCGGGAGGCGGCGGCGCGGTGCTCTTGCGGACGACGAGGCTGGTCGACAGCTCCAGCCGCGTCGCGACCGGCTCCCCGTTGCGGATGCCGAGGATGATCTGCGCGGCGGACTCCGCCATCTGCCGCAGCGGCTGGTGGACGGTCGTGAGCGCGGGGCTCGCCCAGGGCGCCACCGCGACGTCGTCGTAGCCGACCACCGACAGGTCGTCCGGGACGCGCAGCCCGTGCACCCGCGCGGCCTCCAGCACGCCGAGCGCCTGCAGGTCGCTGCCGGCGAAGATCGCGGTCGGCCGGTCGGGCCGGCCGAGCAGTTCCATCGCCCGCTCGAAGCCGCCGTCCACGTGGAAGTCGCCGTAGGAGACGTACGACGGCTCGACGTCCAGCCCGGCCATGCTCATCGCGGAGCGGAAGCCGTCCAGCCGCGCGACCGAGCACAGCATGTCCGCCGGCCCGGTGATGATCGCGATGCGCCGGTGCCCCTGGTCGATGAGGTGCCGGGTCGCCGCGAGGCCGCCGGACCAGTTGGCCGAGCCGACCGACGGGACGTCGGGCTCGGGGTCCCCGGCGGGGTCGATGATGACGAACGGGATCGAGCGGGACCGCAGCCGCTTCTTGTACTCCGGCGGCATGCTGGAGAACAGCAGCACGACGCCGAGCGGGCGGCGGCGCAGCACCCCGCTGATCCACTCGGGGCCGGGGGAGTGCCGGGTGCCGCTCTCGGTCAGCACCAGGCTCGCGCCGTTGGCCTTGGCGACGCTCTCCACCCCGCGGATCAGCTCCATGGTCCACAGGCTCTCGATCTCGTGGAGGACGATCTCGATGAGCGGCGCGTCGGGGCCCGACCGGGAGCCGCGCCGGTAGCCGTGGTGCTCCAGCAGGCGCTCCACCCGGAGGCGGGTCTTGCGGGCGACGTCCTCGCGGCCGTTGAGCACTTTCGAAACTGTCGAAATGGAGACGCCGGCCTGATCCGCCACTTGGGCCAGGGTCACCCGGCCGGGTTCGTCCTCCTGCTGCATGCTGGAAGCATAAGGATCTCGGCGGCGGCTCCGAAAGCCGGTACCCGCGCGGAGACGGAGATCACTGCCGCGCGTAGCGCTCGACGGCCGCGATGAGAAGGTCCTCCGCGAGGTCGTAGACCCGGTCGACGTCCTCGGCGGTGCCGGTGAACCGGCCGTTGGCCTCGGACGCCGCGAGCCCCAGCCCGATCGTGTCCAGCAGCCGCTGCAGCGGCGGGACGACGTCGTCCGGCACCCCGGCGCTGCGCAGCATCGCCTGCACCGCGTCGCGGGCCCGCCGAGCCTCCCCGGTCACGGTCGGCCGCGTGAACAGCAGCAGGAACACCGCCGGATGGCGCCGCGCGACCTCGCGCACCCCGGCGCCGAACGCGCGGAGCCGGTCCTGCCAGGGCAGCGCGGGGTCGTCGTCCGGCAGTTCCCGGATGAGGCGCTCGACCAGGCCGTCCAGGAGGCCCTGCTTGTCGCCGACGTACCGGTAGAGCGCCATCGGCGTCACGCCGAGCCGGTCGGCGACGCCGCGCATGCTCACCGCGTCGAGGCCGCGCTCCTCGGCGAGTTCCAGGGTCGCGTCCAGCACCTCCTCGCGGGTGAGGCCGCGGGTGCCGCGACCGCGCGGCGCGGGGGTCTTCATGACCGGCAGTCTAGCGGTTAATATACGCCGTATATCTACACCGTATATTAACGAGAGGTCCGGACCCATGCCCCCTCGCCAGCCCCCTCGCCGGCGCCCGGCCTGGACCCTCGCGGTCGCCTCGGCCGCCGGGTACCTGCTCGTCCTCGACCTCGTCGGGGTGAACATCGCGCTCCCCGACATGCGCCGCGGCCTCGGCGCCGGCCTCGCGGAGGTGCAGTGGGCGGTCGACGCCTACGCGCTCGCGCTCGCCGGGCTGCTGCTCACGGCGGGCGCGCTGGCCGACCGGCTGGGCCGCCGCCGCATGCTGCTCGGCGGGCTCGCCGCCTTCACGGGCGCGTCCCTGGCCTGCGGGCTCGCGCCGTCGGCGCCCGTGCTGGACGCCTTCCGCGCCGTGCAGGGGATCGGCGCGGCCGTGCTCTACGGGACGGCGTCGCCGCTGCTCGCGGCGGCGTATCCGGCGGGCCGGGGCCGCAACCGCGCGCTCGGGGTGTACGCCGCCGCGGCGGGCGCCGCCATCGCGACAGGCCCGCTGGTCGGCGGCGCGCTCACCGGGCTGCTCGGCTGGCGGGCGATCTTCTTCCTCAACGTGCCGGTCGGCGTCGCCGCGTTCGCCGTCGCCGCCCTGACCGTGCCCGAGTCGCGGGACCCGCGGCCCCGCCCGCTCGANCCGGCCGCCGCCGTGCTCCTGACGGCGGGCCTCGGCGGGCTGCTGTGGGCGCTCATCGAGATCCCCCGGCTGGGCTGGCACGCGCCCGGCGTCCTGGTCCCGGCGGCGGCGGGCGCCGCCGCGCTCACCGCCCTCGCGCGGCGCCGCGTCCCCGAACCCATGATCGACCTGTCGCTGCTGCGGGACGGCCTGTACACGGCGAACGCGTCCGCAGCGCTGTTCTCGCACGCCGCCGGCACCGGGTCCCTGGCCTACTTCTCGCTCTACGTGCAGGGCCCGATGGGCACCCCGCCGGCGCAGGCGGGCCTCTGGTTCCTCACCTACAGCGCGCCGGCGCTGGCGGCGCCGCTGCTGCTCGCGCGGGTCGCGCACCGCGTCCCGTCCGCCGCGCTCGTGGCGGCCGGGCCGCTGCTGACCGTGCTGTCGACGCTGCTGCTCGCCGCGACGTACCGGACGGGCTCGTGGCCCGCGATGGTGCCGGGATTCGCCCTCGGCGGGCTCGCGGCGATCGGCAACCTGGTGTCCAGCCAGGTCGCCCTGGAGGCGGCCCCGGCCGAGCGCGCGGGCGTCGCCGCCGGGATCACGAACACCGCCAAGCAGCTCGGCATCGCGGTGGGCGTCGCGGTCCTCGGCGTCCCCTACGGCCTGGCCGGGGTCGGCGGGATGCTGCTCACCGCGGCGGCGCTGGCCCTGGCCGGCGCGCTTCCGGCCCTCTACCTCCTGAGCGCCAGCCGGTCGAGGCGCAGGCCGGTGAAGGCGCCCGCGGTCACTCCGCGCACCCGCTCCGACCAGACCAGGTGATCGTGGGCGGCCCACAGCGGCATCGCGGGCATGTCCCGCAGCATCGCGCTCTCCGCGAGGCGCGCGGGGATCACGCCGTCGTCGGCGGTGGCGGCCTTCTCGGCGTCGGCGACGAGGCCGGTCGTGTAGGCGTCGTCGAACCCGGTCCCGGCGGCCAGCAGCGGGGTGAGCGCGGCGACGGGCGCGGGGTAGGCGGCCGTGGTGTGGACGACGAACGGGCCGTCCACCTCGCGGCCGGCCACGGCCTCGCGGAGGCCGGTGACCGGGCGGGGGCGCGCGTCGAGCTCGAGTTCCTTGCGGAGCTGGTCGGCGACCGCTTTGACCCAGGCGTCGTCGCCCCGGTCCGCCTCGTACCAGATGTTCAGCGGCCCCGTCAGCCCGCCCGCGTCGGAGAGCGCGGCGACGGCGGCCTTCGAGTCGTGCACGCACAACCGGCACTGCCCCTCGCGGCGGCCGGGGAGGATGCCCGGCGCCATGAGGGAGTCGGCCGGGGAGTACTGGTGCCCGAGCGCCCCCTCGGTCACCGCGGACCGGTCGATCGCCATCGACAGCGCCGACCGGACCGTGGGGGACGCCAGCCGCTCCGCCCACGCCGGGAACGCCAGGTACGTCACGTCCCGGCCGGGGACGGCGCGGTGCCGGTCCCCGAAGTCGGCCTCCATCGACTCGTGCCGGTCGGGCGGCACCTGCGTGGCGACGTCCAACTCGCCCGTGGCCGTGGCGCTGTACTGCGCCTTCGCGTCCGGCATCACTTTCACGGCCACCGAGCGGCCCTTGCCCGACCGGGGCCGCAGGACGATCTCCCGCGCGCTCCGCGACGCCACCGTGAACGGGCCGTTCCCGACCGGTCTCCGCCCATAGGACGCCCAGTCGCGCGATGTGAGGACGCTGTCCGGGAGCGGGAAGAACGCGGGGTCGCCGAGAAGGGCGGGGAATCCGCTCAGCGGACGGTCGAGCGTCACCTCGAAGGCCAGGTCGTCCTTCACCGTGAGCCCGGCCACGCTCTCCGCGCCCCGCCGGGCGCCCTTGACGTGCGCGACGTCGGTGAACAGGCGCGCGCCCGCCCAGCCCTCGCGCAGGGCGGCCGTCCAGGCGCCGGTGAACGAGCGGGACGTGACGGGCGAGCCGTCCTGGAACGTCGCGCCGGGCCGCAGCCGGACCGTCCACACCCGCCGGTCCGGGCTGGTGACCGACGCGGCGGCGGCGTTCGCGGGCGCGCCGGTCTCCGGGTCGTAGGAGACGAGGCCCGTCCACACCGCGTTCGCGATCATGCGACCGGACGTGTCGCGGACGTCGCCCGGCAGCAGCGTCGCCGGGGCGGCGGCGCCCACCGCGATCCGCGGGTCGGCGGGCTCGCTCCACGCCCGCAGGGCCGCGACGGGGGCCAGCAGCACCACCACCGCCCCGGTGACCAGGGCCGCGGTACGCGTGGAACTCTTCATGCCTCTCCTGGGAGCCGGAGCCGGCCGACGCCGCGAGCGTAGAGCAGCCGGACAGGTCCCACCAGTCCTTACGGTCCTGAGTCCATTTCGTGACCGGCCGCCTGTTGATCAAGCACGTGGCCGCGGTCACACTGGCGCTTGCGATGATCCTCTTCCGTGGAGGCGCGATGCTCCCCCGCACATCCATCCCCGCCGGGCGCCTGATCCAGGGCGGCGTGGCGGTCGCGGCGTCCGTGGCGCTGCTGGCCGGCAGCGCCTGGGCATGCCCGCCCGAGCCCGAGAACCAGACCACCCAGGCCGCGGGGCAGGCCGCCCAGGCGGAGGGGACCGGCGGCCACGCCGGGCACTTCCACCGGGCGGACGCCGCGGCGACCGAGAAGTCCGAGGCGGTCAAGGGCGTGCGGCGCGTCGGCGGCGTGACCGACGCCAAGGGCGCCATCTCCCTGATGTTCATGGACTACGGCCACGGCCGGCACAAGCGCACGATCATGTACGCGACCGGCGACTTCGGGCTGAAGGCCTACGACATCACCGCCGACCCCAAGGTCCCCAAGCTGGTCGGGCAGTTGAACATGCCCGGCATGTGGGAGACCGAGGACACCGACTTCGACCCCAAGCGCAAGATCATCTACCTGTCCCGGGACCCGCGCGCGTTCGGCGGCAACACCCGGACCGGCGAGTCGGGCATCTACGTCGTGGACGCGTCCAAGCCGGAGAGCCTGCGCCAGATCACCTACGTCAAGGTCCCGGCCGGGCACACCACGACGTGCGTGAACGACTGCAAGTACCTGTGGACGGGCGGTCCCGCCAAGGCCGACTGGATGCCCGCCGACTGGGGCGGCCGCCCGGTCTGGGTGACCGACGTCCGCAACCCGGCCAAGCCGAAGGTCCACAAGGACCCGATCGACACCGGCCGCAACGACGGCAAGACCGACTACACCCACGACATCCAGGTCGACTCCAACGGGGTCGCGTGGGCGTCCGGTCGCGGCGGCGTGCGCGGGTACTACACCACCGGCCGCCACTACGACCCGGTGGCGAAGAAGTGGCGGAAGGCCACGGCCGTCGACCCCGTCCCGTACGCGGGCGGCGGCCTCGACGAGGCCACCACCAACTCCACCTTCATGCACAACAGCTACCGGGCGGTCGGCGGCACGCGGAACCAGGCCGCCGACCCGCGCAGGTGGGGCAACGGCAAGCTGCTGTACATCACCGAGGAGACGTTCAACGACGGCTGCGCCAACGACGGGCTGCTCGTCATCGCGTCGCTGGAGGGCTCCTACGGCGGTGAGGGCTGGCGGTCCACGCCGGAGAACAAGTTCCGCCTGCACACCGTCGGAACATGGGGCGTGGCGGGCAAGGAGGGCAGCGACCCCACCAGCACGGACTGCTCCGCCCACTACTTCGACGTCCGCGACGGCGTGATCGTCCAGTCGTTCTACTCGCAGGGCACGCGGTTCCTGGACGTCCGCGACCCGACGAACCCCCGGCAGGTCGCCTACTACCGGCCGGCGGACGCCGCGTCCTGGCAGCCCTACTGGCACGGCAAGTACGTCTACGTCGCCGACAACACGCGCGGCGTCGACGTCCTGGAGCCGACCTTCCGCTGACACCGCAGCACACGAAGGCCCGCCCCGGCCAGGGGCGGGCCTTCGCCGTCACAGCGCCGGTCTGTATCTGAGACCAGTCGTGTCAGCGCCCGTCGTGTGAGCGCTTGTCGCCGGGGTGGCGGGCGGTGCGCTCGGCGGCCTGGACGGCGGACCCGGCGGCCCGGCGCAGCTGGTGCCCGGCCTGCTGGACGACCTGGACCGGCCGGGCGGGCAGGTGCCGCTCCGCGCCGCGGTGCCGCCGCCAGTGCTCCCGGGCGCGGGCCCGGTGCTCGACGCGCAGGTTCTCGATGAGGCGGTCGACGTCCATCGACACCTCCCCGTACAGCGGCCACAGGTCCCCGGCCGCGGCCCGCCCGTGCAGCTCCCGGCGGAGCCGGGCGCGGCGCTCGCGGGCCACGTCCACCCGCACCTCCAGATCGTGCTCGGCGTAGAACGGGCGGGCGTCGCGGGCGAGGTCGGAGCGGGCGAGGCGGCCGTAGGCGGCGATGCTCGCGGCGATCCCGGCGAGGGCGTCGCCGAGTTCGCGGCGCAGCAGCGGGTCGGTCATCAGCCGGCCCCGCTCGCCGAACCGCTCGTCGTCGGCCAGCGACCGGGTCAGCCCGCGCAGCGAGAGCATGCAGTGCTCCATGGTCTCCATGGCGTTGCGCAGCGCGACGCCGGCGTCCACGAGCCGCCGCGCCCGCGGGTTGAGCCGGACGCTCTCCTCGGCGGCGCCGAGGTCGCGGTCGGTCCGGCCGATCTCGCGGGCGAGCCGCTCGGCCTCCTCCTGCCAGCGGGCGGCCTCGCCCGCGGTCCGGTCGCCGCGCAGCCCCTCGGCGATCTCCTCGATCAGCGTCCGCAGCTTGCCCGAGATGTCCTCGACGGCCTCCTCCGCCGGGCGGACCCGCACCGAGGGGACCAGCAGCGTCGCGGCCAGCCCGGTGGCGGCGCCGATCAGCGTCTCCAGCACCCGCTCGGCCGCGCCCGCCTCGCTGGCCGCGCCCAGCGCGAAGATCAGCATCGCGGAGATCGGCACCTCCAGCACGTGCTCGCCGAGCCGCAGGACGTGCCCGATGACCAGCGCGGCGAGGATGGTGAGGCCGAGCGTCCACCAGGAGAACCCGATGGTGCTCGCGGCCATCACCGCGACCAGCACCCCGGAGGTGACCGCGGCGACCCGCAGGATGCTCGCCTTGATCGTCCCGACGACGGAGAACTGCACGACGAGCAGCGCGGTCAGCGGGGACAGCAGCGGCTGCGGCCCGCCCGCCGGCAGCACGGCCGTGGCCAGCACGAACGCCAGCACGGCGGTGAGCGTCAGCCGGGCGATCTTGTAGGCGGTGGACTGCACCTCCGTCGCGACGCGGAGCGGCGGGCGGCGGGCGCGGCGGCCGTCACCGGATGCGCGGTCGCCCGCACGGGAGCGGCGGCGCAGGAACGGGAGCGACATGCCGGGAGTCCTTCCCGCACGCCGGCAATATTGCGGCAAAGTCCCAGAATGCGGGTCAGATCACGTCCGTCGGCGGGCCCGGAACGCGGCGACGTTCGTCCGGTTCGCGCACGCCTCCGAGCAGAACCGGCGCCGCCCCGCGCGGGACGTGTCGGCGTAGACCCGGTCGCAGCCGTCGGCGGCGCAGACCCCGGTGCGGCCGAGGCCGTGCTCGACGATCAGCTCGGCGAGGTTCATCAGCGTGGTCGCCCGGAACCGGTGGGTGAGCCGGGACGAGGGCGGTGCGTAGTGCATGTGCAGGCCGTGCGGCTCGTGGTCGGACAGGTGCGGATGCATGGGGATCTCCAGCATCAGCCGGTTGAGCAGCGCCGTCGCGTCCTGCAGCCGCTCGGCCTCGAAGAACGGCCGCAGGATGCGGCCCCAGGCGCGGAAGTCCTCGGCGTCGGCGTCCTCGAACTCGCGCCAGAAGAACTCGTTCTCGCGCAGGATGCGGCGCAGCGCGTCCGCCGAGGCGTCCCCGCCCGCGCTGGTCACGGCGTTGACCAGCGCGGCGGCCGCCGATACCCCGTGGCTCTTGTAGCCCGTGACGCCCATTACCCCTGCCTCCGGTTCACCCTGACGTCTGTAAATGTTATCTTGGGTACAACCCTTACAGACGTCCCTGGGGATGCGCCGTGGAATGCCCGCGCTGTGGCTGGCCCGAGTCCGATGTGTACGAGGTGCTGTCGCGGCACCTGACCTCCGAGGGCGTGGTGACCTACACCCGCTGCGCGTGCGGCCGGCTGCAGATGCGCGTGCAGCGGTTCGACGCGGGCCCCGTCGTGGCCGCCGGCCGCGCCGCCGGCGCGCCGCCGGACCGCCTCTGACCGGCCCTGTTCCAACCGGACCGTCCCTGACCGGACCGTCACAGACCGCACCGCACCTCCCTCAGTGGCGCCAGCGGGTGGCGGCGGCGATCTCCTCCGGGGTCGCGCCGTCCAGCAGGTCGATCTCCCCGCGCCGGACGGTCGCGACCGTGTCGACGACCGCCTCGCCGAGCGCGTCCCGCAGCGCGGCGTCCGCCTCGAACGCCGCGACCGCCGCCGCGAGCGAGGCCGGCAGCGGCGTGATGCCCCGGGCCGCGCGCTCCTCCTCCGCCAGGCCCGCGGGGTCGGTCTCCACCGGCTCGGGCAGCCGCCGGTCGGCGCCGAGGCCGTCCCGCCCCGCCGCGAGCAGCGCCGCCAGCAGCAGGTACGGGTTCGCGGCGGCGTCCAGGCACTTGACCTCCAGGTTCGCGGCCGTCGCCCGCTCGCCGTCGGCGCCGGTGATGAACCGCAGCGCCGCCTCCCGGTTCTCCAGCCCCCAGCACGCGAACGCGCTCGCCCAGTGCGACGGGATCAGCCGCAGGTAGCTCGCCACCGTCGGCGCCCCGACTGCCAGCAGCGCCGGGAGCCGGTGCAGGATCCCCGCCGCGAACGACTCCCCGGCGGCCGTCATCCCGTACGGGCCGGAGCCGCCCGCCATCGCGTTCGCGGGGCCGTCCGACCCGCCCTGCCGCCACAGGCTGAGATGCACGTGGCAGCCGTTGCCGACCGAGTCGGCGTCGACCTTGGGGGAGAACGACGCGGCCAGGCCGTGCTCCATCGAGACGGCCCGGACCGTCTCCCGGACGAGCACGGCGGTGTCGGCCGCGCCGAGCGGGTCCTCGGCAGCGACCGACACCTCGTACTGCCCGGCCGCGTACTCGGGGTGCAGCTGCACGACGGTGACGCCGGTCTCCTTCAGCGCGTGGAGGACGTCCCGCAGGTAGCCGGCCAGCTCGGTGACCCGCGTCATGCCGTAGGCCGGGCCCTTGCACGCGGGGACGAACGCGTCCCCCTCGCCCTTCGACACCGCCCACTCGATCTCGAACGCGGCCTTCACCGACCAGCCCCGCGCGGCGAGCCGGTCGGTCTCGCGGCGCAGCAGGGCCCGCGCGTCCAGCGGGTGCGGGGTGCCGTCCTGCGCGTACCGGAGCGCGGGCGCGTGCGCCCAGCCGGGCAGCGCCGCCATCGGCACGAGCCGCTCCAGGACGGGATGCAGCCGCAGGTCGCCGGTGGGCCCGCCGATGTACCGGCCGGAGACGATCGAGTCGTCCAGCAGGAACACGTCGAACACCGGCGACATCCCGACGCCCCACGCGGCGGCGTGCTCCAGCCGGCCCACCGGGACGGTCTTGGTGCGGGTGATGCCGCTGACGTCCACCCAGGTCAGCGCGACCGCCGCGATGCCCTGCCCGGACAGCCGGCGGGCGGCCTCGGCGGCCCGCCCGCCGAGCCGCGCCCGTTCGCGCCCGTCGAGCGCGTACGCGTCGGGGCCCGGGTCGCCGGGCGCGGTCTCGGAGGTCTGTTCCACGGTGCTGGCTCCCGGTCGGAGTGGCGGCGGAGGAGGCGGGCACGGCCTGTAAGGGCCCGTAAGGGCATCGTAGGGAGAACACCGGCTTGTTTCAGGGAGGCGGGCGCCGTGCTGGAGTACCTGGAGTCGCTGCCGCTGGTCGACCACCACTGCCACGGCGTCCTCGGCCGCGACCTCGACCGGACGGAGTTCGAGGAGTCGCTCACCGAGGCGGAGACGTCGGGACCGCCCGGCGTGAGCATGTTCGACACGCAGGTGGGGTTCGCGCTGCGGCGCTGGTGCCCGCCCGTCCTGGACCTGGACGCGCACGCCGAGCCGGGCGACTACCTCGCCCGGCGGGCCGAGCTCGGCGCCGCCGAGGTCAACCGGCGGTTCCTCGCCGCGGCCGGCCTGGACGCGCTGTACGTCGACACCGGCTACAGCCCGGAGGCGATCCTCGACCCGCCCGAGCTCGGCCGGCTCGCCGGGGCCGCCGCCCACGAGATCGTCCGGCTGGAGACCGTCGCCGAGCAGGTCGCGGCGGACGGGGTGGAGGCCGCGCGGTTCGCCGACGAGGTGCGCGCCCGGCTCGACGCCCGCATCGACGCGGGCGGCCCCGCCGGCGCGAAGTCGATCGCCGCCTACCGGGCCGGGCTGGAGCTGTCCGGGGAGCGGCCGTCCGACGCGGAGGCGGCGGAGGCGGCCGGGCGGCTGATGCGCGCGGCGGAGGAGGCCGGGACGGCGCCGCGCGTGTGCGACGAGGTCCTGCACCGGTTCCTCGTCTGGTGCGCGGTCGACGCCGGGCTGCCCGTCCAGTTCCACGTCGGGTACGGGGACGCGGACGCCGACCTGCGCCGCGGCGACCCGCTGCTGCTGATCGGGCTGCTGCGCGCCATGGACCCCGTCCCCGCGATGCTGCTGCACAACTACCCGTTCCACCGGCACGCGGGCTACCTCGCCCAGGTGCTCCCGAACGTGTACGTCGACGCGGGGCTCGCGACGCACAACCTCGGGCACCGCTCGCCCGCGCTGATCGCCGAGCTGCTGGAGCTGGCGCCGTTCGGGAAGGTGCTGTACTCCTCGGACGCGTTCGGGCTCGCCGAGCTGTACCACCTGGGCGCGCTGCTGTTCCGGCGCGGCCTCGCCGGGTTCCTCGCGGGCGGGGTGGAGGACGGCGCGTGGGCGGCCGCGGACGCCGAACGCGTCGCGGGGCTGGTCGCGTCGGGCAACGCCCGCCGCGTCTATGGTCGGTGATGAACGCGATCTTCTGGGAGGAACCGGCATGGCCGCACGTGCACGCCTGCTCGTCATCGGGGGCGACGCCGCCGGGATGAGCGCCGCGTCCCAGGCCCGCCGGCGGCGCGGCCCGGACGAACTGGAGATCATCGCCGTCGAGCGGGGGCACTACGCGTCCTACTCGGCGTGCGGGATCCCGTACTTCGTCGGCGGCGTGGTCGGCGACCTGGACCAGCTCATCGCCCGCACCCCGGCCGAGTTCGCCGAGCGGGGCATCGACCTGCGGATGCGCACCGAGGCGGTGGAGATCGACCCGGACGGCGGCCGGGTCCGGCTCCGCGACGTCGACGGCGGCGGCGAGCGCTGGGAGTCCTACGACGACCTGATGATCGCGACGGGCGCCGTGCCCGTCCGGCCGCCGCTGCCGGGCGTGGACGCGAAGGGCGTGCACGGCGTCCAGATCCTGGACGACGGGGTCGCGATCGTCGAGGGCCTCGAAGAGCGCGAGGCGCGCCGCGCCGTCGTGGTCGGCGGCGGCTACGTCGGCCTGGAGATGGCCGAGGCGATGGTGATGCGCGGCCTGGAGGTGTCCCTGGTGGACGCCGCGGAGCAGCCGATGGGCACGCTCGACCCGGACATGGGCGCGACCGTCGCGGACGCGATGCGCGGCCTCGGCGTGAAGCTGTACTTGGGGGAGCCGGTCGAGGGCTTCGACACCGGGCCGGACGGGTACGTCACCGCCGTCCGCACCGGGAGCCGCACGCTCCCGGCGGACCTCGTCGTCCTCGGCCTCGGCGTGAAGCCGGAGACGGGGCTCGCCCGCGCGGCGGGGATCGCGACCGGCCCGACCGGCGGCGTCGTCACCGACCGGCGGATGCGGACCCGGACCGAACGGGTGTGGGCGGCGGGGGACTGCGTCGAGAGCCGCCACCTGGTGTCCGGCGGTCCGGCCGCGATCCCGCTCGGCACGCACGCCAACAAGCAGGGCCGGGTCGCCGGCATCAACCTCGGCGGCGGCTACGCCACCTTCCCCGGCGTCCTCGGCACCGCCGTGTCCAAGATCTGCGACTGGGAGGTGGCGCGGACCGGGCTGAACGAGCGGGAGGCGGCCGCCGCCGGGTTCGCGGCGGTGACCGCGACCGTCGAGTCCACCACCCGCGCCGGCTACCACCCGGGCGCCACCGAGATGAAGACGAAGCTGGTCGCCGAGCGCCGGTCGGGCCGGCTGCTCGGCGCGCAGATCGTCGGGCGGGAGAACGCCGCCAAGCGCATCGACGGCCTCGCCATCGCGCTGTGGAACCGGATGACGGTCGAGGAGATGACCGGCCTCGACCTCGGCTACGCGCCGCCGTTCGCGCCCGTCTGGGACCCGGTGCTGGTCGCCGCCCGCAAGGCCGCCGACGCGGTCGAGGCGGACATGCGCGCCGGGTGCTGACCGGTTTCCTGATCGCTTTGTCGGTGTTCTCCCTTAACGTGTGGCGCCATGAGCACGACGGGGCCGAGGACGGCCGACGAGAACACCTGGGAGACGCCGGCCGCGTGGCGGGGGCTGATCCATCCGCGCCGCGACCGGTCCCCGCGCCGCCCGGCGGTGCGGTCCGACGACGCCGCGCTCCGCCAGGCGCGGGCGCTGCTGGACGCCGTGCGCGGCCGCGTCGAGGAGATCCTGGCCCTGCCCGGCACGACGCCCGCGCTGGCCGAGCACGCCCGCGCCTACCTGGGCGGCGCGCCCGACCCGCTCGGCGCGGCGGTGGCCGCCGCCGTCGCGGTGTCCGAGGGCGGGCTGGTCGAACTCGGCGGCAAGTCCCCGCTCCTGGACGCCTGGACCGCCGAGCACGGCCTGCCGTTCGCCGCCTGCGCCTACGCGGAACAGCCCGCGATCACGGTCGACTACGTCCAGGCCGGGATCCAGCGGACATGGGCGGGCGTCCGCGACTCGACGGCCTCCGACTACATCGGGGGCTGGTGGGCGCGGGAGGGGGAGGCCCGGCATCTGCGCGCGCTGCTGGCCGCCGCCGACGACGACGTCTACGCCGAGGCGGTCGAGTCGCTGGCGGCCCGCCGGCGGACGTCCCTGCAGCGGCTGGTCGTCTCCTACCTGGTGCCGACCCGGCGGGACTGGGTGGACGAGGTGTGCGCGGACCCCGAGATCGAGGCCATCCCCGTCCACAACGACCTGCGCTGGATGCTGTTCTGCTCGCTCGGCGACCCGCAGCAGGTCGACGCCGACCGCCTCCCGCTCGGCTACCGCGACCGCGCCCTGAGCATCCTCGCGACCCTCATCGACGGCATCGGGCCCGCCGGCGCGGTTCCGCTGCTGACGGGCGCGCTGGACGGCGAGTACCTCGGGACCGACGCCAAGCGGACCATCCTGGGCGTCCTCGCCGTGCTGCCCGTCGACGGGGCGTTCCAGGCCCTGGTCGACCGGGTCGGCGACCGCCACGTCCCGCCCGTGCTGCTGGCCGCCGCCGGGTCCTTCCCCGCACGGGCGATGCGGTCGCTGGCCGCGTCGGCCGGGAAGCCGGAAGTGGAAACGGTCCTGCGGCAGCACGTCCTCACCCACCCGGAACTGCTGGAGGAGATGCTGCCGGAGCTGCCGGAGGAGTCCCGGGCGGCGATCGAGCGACTCCGCGACACCGGCGCCCGGGTCCCGGAGGCGGCGCCCGAGGCGCTGCCGCCGCTGCTCACCGCCCCGCCGTGGACCCGTCCCCGGACGAAGGCCAAGCCCGTCGTCATCAAGGACGTTCCGTCGCCCGGCACGCGCTCGATCGCCTGGGAGCCGGGGGAGCGCGACGCCTGGGATGCCGACCTCCACCACCGCTGGCGCTGGGCGAAGCGCCTGGACTGGAACGTCCAGGCCGCGAAGTTCCAGAAGGGAGAGCTGCCCGCCTTCCAGGAGATCACGTTCCTCGTGGAGGCGCCCGATGAACTGGTGCGCCCGCTGCTCGTCGACTGGCATCCAACCGAGGCGTGGGGGATGGACGAGGCGGGCCCCGTCATCGTGGCCCGCTACGAGCTGGACGCGCTGGACGGCGCCGTCCGCCTGGCGCGGCTGGACCCGACGCACTGCGGCCACATCCTGCTGCCCTACCTGAGCGACGACGTCGCGCGGCTGATGGCCGACTGGCTCGCCCGGCTCAAGCAGGCGGGGAAGACGGCGCGCGCCTGGTTCGGGCGGCACGGTCACGCGGCCGTCCCCGCGCTGCTGCCGGACGCGCTCGGCAAGGCCGGCGCCGCCCGCCGCGCCGCCGAGGGCGCGCTGCGCGCCATCGCCGAGCGGCACGGGGCCGAGGGCGTCGTGGCGGCGGCCCGCGTCCACGGAGACAAGGCCGCCGGGGCGGTCGAGGCGCTGCTGTCCGCCGACCCGCTCGACGTCCTGCCCGCGAAGATGCCGGCCACCGGGGGGTGGTCCGACGCGCGCCTGCTCCCGCAGCTCCTGCTCCGCGACCGCGCGCACGCCCTCCCGGCCGCCGCCGCGCAGCACGTGGTCACGATGCTCGCGATGTCCAAGCCCGGCGCGGAGTACGCGGGGGTGGGCGCCGTCCGCGAGCTGTGCGACCCCGAGTCGCTCGCCGGGTTCGGCTGGGCGCTGTTCCGCGCGTGGGAGGCGCAGGGGGCGCCGCCCAAGGACGGGTGGGCGCTGACGCAGCTCGGCCTGACCGGCGACGACACCACGGTCCGCGGACTGACCCCGCTGATCCGGGCCTGGCCGGGCGGCGGCGGCCACGCCAAGGCCGTCACCGGCCTCGACGTGCTCGCCGCCATCGGCACCGACGTCGCCCTGATGCACCTGCACGGCATCGCGCAGCGCGTGAAGTTCAAGGGCCTGAAGGGCAAGGCGCAGGAGAAGATCGAGGAGGTCGCCGCCGGGCTCGGCCTGACAGCCGAGCAGCTCGCCGACCGGCTCGTCCCCGACTTCGGGCTCGACGCCGACGGCGGCATGGTCCTCGACTACGGTCCGCGCCGCTTCACCGTCGGGTTCGACGAGCAGCTCAAGCCCTTCGTCATGGACGAGGACGGCAAGCGCCGCAAGGCCCTCCCCAAGCCGGGCGCCAAGGACGACCCCGAGCTCGCCCCCGCGGCCTACAAGGCGTTCTCCACGCTCAAGAAGGACGTGCGGACCGCCGCCGCCGACCAGATCCGCCGCCTCGAAGCGTGCATGGTGACGCGCCGCCGCTGGCCGGTGGCCGAGTTCACCGAGCTGCTGGCCGGGCACCCGCTCGTCCGGCACATCGTCCGGCGCCTGGTCTGGCTCGCCTTCGACGGGGGCGGGGACGGCGACGGGGACGGCGGCAAGACGACCGCGTTCCGCGTCGCCGAGGACGGCACGTTCGCCGACGTGGACGACGACGTCCTTATCCTCGCCGACTCGGCGTCCGTCGGCATCGCGCACCCCGTCGACCTCGACGTCGAGCCGTGGGCCGAGGTGTTCGCCGACTACGAGATCCTGCAGCCGTTCCCGCAGCTCGGACGGCCCGTCCACCGGCTGGCGGACGAGCAGCGCGCGTCCGGCCGGCTGGCGGAGTTCGAGGGCCGGACGGTGCCGTTCGGCAAGCTCCTCGGGCTGACGTCGCGCGGCTGGCAGCGCGGCGAGCCGCAGGACGCGGGCGTCGAGTGCTGGATCTCCCGGCGGCTCCCCGGCGGACGGTACCTCACGATCGCCCTCGACCCCGGCATCGCCGTCGGGATCCCCGACGAGTTCCCCGACCAGACGCTGGTGACGGTCGGCCTGGCCGCCCGTCCCGAGCAGTTCTGGCTCAGCACCGAGAACCCGACGGGGACGTTCGCCGACCTCGACCCGGCGACCGCGTCGGAGATCCTCGCCGACCTCGCGACCCTCACCTCCTGACCTCCTGACCCGCTTAGCCCGACCTGCCGACCCGAGAGAGAGCCATGGAACTGCCGAAGGCGCTGCTGGAACCGCCGTGGGCGGCGCGCAAGTCCGCCGCGACCCCGCCGGGCGACGAGCCGGTGCTCGTCGCGGGCCTCGAACCGCCGGGCGGCCGCACGATCCGCTGGGCGCCGGGCGAACGCGAGGAATGGGCCGCGAGGGAGCCCTACGGGTCCTGGCGGGACGGCGAATGGGAGGAGGCCGCCGAGAAGTTCCGGGACGGCCGGATGGGCTACGAG
>NZ_VCKZ01000626.1 GCF_005889745.1 Actinomadura geliboluensis | reverse complement strand
GGGCATGTGCCCGAGCGCGGCCAGCCACCCGCCCCAGCCCGCGACCCAGGCGTCGGCGTCGCCGCGGTCGGCCAGCCACGTCGAGCCGTCAGTGGACCTCCGACAGCGTCAGCGTCTGCTACGAGCCGGGCCGGGAGGACGCGCCCGCCGCGCCCTCCGCTGATCAGCAGACGCGGTGCGGTCCCGGGCGGGGCGGTCCGAGGGAGATGAACGCCCACACCCGACGGCGCCCCAGGTCGAGGTGTTCCGTAAAGCTGTTCCGCGAATCGATGCGATGCTTTCCCACGCCCTCCACCTGCGCGAACAGAACCTCAGCCTGCGCGACATCGCCGCCCGCCTCGTCATCACCACCGGCAAGAAGAAGGGCCGGCACCCCTCACCCGCGACCGTCATGCGCATGCTCCGCGACCACGACGAACAAACCGTCCACCCCGGCAGCAGCTGACCGCTGGCTTTGGTAGACGGGCAACGGGCCCAGGTCGCCGCCTGGCAAATGCCCGGCCGTCCGAGCTCGGTCGGAACCGGCAATGACCAGGACATCACCTGACCGAACCCGCGATCTAGAACGAGCTTGGTGTGATGGGTTGATTGCCGAGGGTGTGGTGCAGTGTCAGGGGAAGCGGCACGTGACGACGCTCATGCCTTGAACGTGTATGGCCCGGCGAACGGGCCCGAGGTCAGCAGGAGCGCTGCGGGGAAAGGGGACGCCTGATGGCTGTGGTGGAGCAGATCCTGCGGCTGTTCGGCCT
The DNA here is from genome assembly GCF_005889745.1 of Actinomadura geliboluensis. Taxonomy (GTDB): domain Bacteria; phylum Actinomycetota; class Actinomycetes; order Streptosporangiales; family Streptosporangiaceae; genus Spirillospora; species Spirillospora geliboluensis. Next base: position 2,769 of record NZ_VCKZ01000626.1, on the reverse strand, counting down.
GACCGGCCCTCCTCAGCCCGCCGGTGTTCTGATATCCGGCTGGCCGCCGGCCGCCACGATGCCGCGAGAGCAGCAGCGCAAGCTGGCGGACACGATGCGGCACCTGCCCGGCTGCTTCCAGGATCGGCTGCCCCCGGCGGTGCTGCAGCGCATCACCGGCGCGGCCGCCGCCGGGCAGTGGGAAAAAGCGATCGATCACCTGGTCATGGCCCTGTACATGAGGCACGCACCAGTCACTCCGGCAGAGCGCGCCGAACTGCGCGGTGCCCTGCGGGCGCTGGGCATCCCGACCCGCCGCGTCGACACGCTGCCGCCACGCTGAACCCCCGCGGCACCAGGGTGACGGCCTTGCGGTCCCCCACCCAGCAGGCGCCTGAAGGACCTGCTGTGCCTCCTGCCACGGGGATCGTGACCACCCGCTGCCATCTTCGGCACCCGATCGATCGGGTGCCGCCGCGGCGGCCATCGAGGCGGTCGCGCCACCGTCGCGGCGGCGCGACCGCCTCGCCCCCTCCTACTGCCCCGGGCCGGGCGGCTGACGCTCGAGGCCGCGTCCCCGGCCGGGGGTCTTTGCGTGTCCCTGTACCGGGCGCGGGTTGCGCCAGGGCTGCGCCGGCTAGCTAGCCCGGGGACACCGTCAGGACGGCCGCGGTGCGCTGCGCAGCCGTTTCGATCTCATCGGCGGGGCAGAGCGGTTCCAGATCAGGACCGGATCCTGCGGGCCCGTCCCACCACACCCAGAACCACCACAGCGCGCCCTCTGGCCGTTCGGTGCACCGCACCTCCTGCCGCAGCCCGGGACCGAACGCCTGCCCGCCCTCGTCACCAGCACCAGCACCGTGACCATCGTCATGATCAGCACTGCCCGGTTCGCCTGCCGGGTTGAACGCCCCGACCACCCAGTGGCGCCGCACGGTCGCGGCCAGGCCGCGCTCCCGCAGCGCCGCGGCCAGCGCGCCGGCCGCGGAGCGTTGTGCTCGCGTCTCAGTGGTTAAAGAGCCTTGCCCGTCCATCCCTCGTCTCCCGGTCTCTACTCGCCCCCGTCAACTCACAGTACAAAGTCCATCACCGAACGTCCCGGAATTCTCAGGCATTCTGACCAACCCCACTCGCAGACGACCGGGTGTGGCCACAGCCCTCGGATAACCCGCCCTTCAACTCCGGTTCATTGGGGTGGGGGGCTGAGAGGGAGCCGTAGGACCATGCGGATTCCGGTGGGGTGGTCGGCGATGTGCAGGGTGCCGTGGTGGGCTTCGGCGGTCTGGCGGGCGATCGCCAGGCCCAGGCCGGTGCCGCCCGGGTCGGTGCGGCGGGCGTCGGCGCGGCGGTAGAAGCGGCGGAAGACCGCCTCGCGTTCGCCTGCCGGGATGCCGAGCCCGTCGTCGGTGATCTGCGCGACGGCGTGATCGCCTTCGGTGGTGACCGTCACCTCGATCCGGGTGCGGGCATGCCGTTCGGCGTTGGCCAGCAGGTTGTCCAGCAGCCGGGTCAGACGGGAGCGGGATCCCTGGACCGGGGCGGAGGGGGCCAAGTCGCTGTCCAGGGCGTGCCGGCAGGGACGTCGTTCCAGCATGTCGCGGACCAACCGGCACAGATCGACCGGTTCGGTGTCGGTGGGCGTACCGGCGTCCAGGCGCGCCAGCTCCAGCAGGTCGGAGACGATGTCGGCGATCTTTTCGGCGTCCTGCAGAGCCGCGTGCAGAACCTTGCGGGAGTCGGCGTCGGGATCGGTCAGCGCCTCCTGCAGGCGGGTCTGCAGCCCGGTGAGGGGGCTGCGCAGATCGTGGGAGGTGTCGGCCACGACCTGCCGCTGACGCTGCAGCTCCCGGCGGGCCGTCGCGGCCTCGCTGCGTTCACCGGCTTGGGCCTGGCGCAGCCGCTGGTTGGTCTGTTCCAGCTCACGCGCCCGCACGAACAGCTCGGCCTCCATCGCCGCCACGCCCTCGGCCAGCGCGTCCCGCAGCGTGCGCTGGTCACTGCCGTGGTCGGCGCGCCGTAGCTGCAGGATGAACTCGGTGATCTCCTCGGCCTGGTGGACGATCTGCACCACCCGGCCGCCCGGGCCCAGCAGCGGGGAATTGACCGCGTTCCAGTACCGCTCCTGGAGCGCGCCGGGCCGCCCGGGGACCTGGACGTCGTAGCGCTGCAGGGCCAGCACATCGGCCTGCCCCTCGGCCAGGACACGCTCCAGGGAGGCCCGCAGCGCCTGCGGCCCCTCACCGGTGGGCCCGCCCGGGAACACCGCGAAGATCTCCCGGCCGATCAACTCCTCGCGCGGCAGCCCGGCCGCCTTCTCGTACCTGGCGTTCACCGCCATGAACTCAAGATCGGGCGACAGCACCGCGCACGGGGCCGGCAACACCTCGAACACTCCGGAAAAGTCCACCTCGGCCACTACCGCAGTCTTGCAACCCCTCGGCAAACACCGCCAAAGCCGACCTTCCCCACCACACCAAATCCACCACCAGGCAAAACAGCCATCACCGGGGCGGGCGAGGGGCGGTGCTCAGCCCGGTGCTCCGGGGGTATTCCCTCAGGTGTGGAAAGTGATCTTGCTGGGGAGCAAGTGATCAGTGGGTGAAGCGCCCACGTTCTTCGGGGGGAGAACCACACGTCATGTCCGTGATCGACCGTGTCGACGGCACCACTTCAACTACCGTAAGTGATCTTTCGGCTACCGTGACGGAGGTGAGTGGGCCCGAGCAGGACAGCACGCGCCGCCCGATCCGGGAACTGCTGGACGACCGGCTGCTGGACCAGCTGCTGGCC
>NZ_VCKZ01000625.1 GCF_005889745.1 Actinomadura geliboluensis | reverse complement strand
CGCTCCAGCCCGCGACCTCCCCGCGGGGACGACCCTGACCGCCTCCGACGTCCACCGCGTCGCCGTCCCGCCGTCCGCCGTCCCGTCCGGCGCCCTCCGCAAGGCCGCCGGCCACACCCTCGCCGGCCCCATGCGCCAAGGCGAACCCTTGACCGACGCCCGCGTCCTGGGCGACGCCCTCCTCCACGGCTACGGCCCCGGCACGGTGGCGACCCCCGTCCGCATCGCCGACCCGGACGCCGTCCGCCTCCTCCACCCCGGCGACCACATAGACGTCCTCACCGCTCCGACCCCGGAGACACCCACCTCCACCCAGCAGCCACCGGACGCCCCCGCAGGCACGGCCAAGCTCGTGGTCTCGGACGTCCCCGTCATCGCGACGCCACCGGCAGACGACGACAACCCTCAAGAGGGAGCACTGATCGTCCTGGCGACCACCAGACCCCAAGCCCTGACCCTGACAACCGCCGGCCCCAACCTCTCCCTGACCATCACCACCCGCTAACCCCCGAGCGTTCACGCCACAGGCATGACCTCGGCACCCTCCGGCCGGTGACCGCAGTCCCGTCCACGCCCCCGAGCGTCCACGCCCCCGAGCGTCCACGCCGCACGCGCAACCTCGGCACCTCCGGCCGGTGACAACAATCCCTTCCGCAAGCGGCGTTAGCGGTTGAAGCTCTGCCCCTGGTTCTTTGGCAGCCGTCGGCCGTTGGCTCTGCGTCAGTTGTGGTGGTGCGTGCGGTGTTTGTGGGACGGGAGTTGCCTGAGGTCAACTTGGCTAAGCGGGGAGTGTTCATTACCATCCGCCGTTCCGGCGCCCTTGTCGATCTGTGGGCGTTCCCCGACACCCCCTGGAGTGCTCATGAGCGGATTCAAGAAGTTCCTGTTCCGCGGGAACCTGGTCGACCTCGCGGTCGCCTTCGTCGTCGGCGCGGCGTTCGCGGGCCTCGTCAAGGACTTCGCGAACTCGTTCATCACCCCGCTGATCGCCCTCCTCGGCGGGAAGCCCGACTACACGCGGCTGGCCGTCACCATCAACGGCACGACGTTCCCCTACGGGGTCTTCGTCACCTCGGCGATCGCGTTCACCATCACCGCGGCGATCGTCTACTTCCTGGTCGTCCTGCCGACCGCGAAGCTGATCGAGCGGATGGACCGCGGCAAGGAGGCCACCGAGCGCGAGTGCCCGCAGTGCCTCAGCGACATCCCGGTGAAGGCCAGCCGCTGCCGCTACTGCACCTCGGAGATCGTCCCCGCCACCGAGGTCCCCTACTAAACCCCGGTGGCGCGGGGCGGGGCCGGTCAGTCGTTCTCGGTTCCGAACTCCCAGTGCCAGGGCTCGAACGGGTTGCTGTAGGCCCATGCCGGGTGGATCCAGCCGTACCTTCCGGCGTGGGCCTCCATCCAGTTGAACTGGAGGGAGCCCGAGTTCTGGACGCCGCCGCACAGGTCGAGCGCCTGCCCCTTGCCGTGGTTGCTCGTCCCGGGGACGGCCGCGAAGCCGGGGCGGCGGGCGTAGACGGAGTGCTGCTCGGCCAGGCTCCGGTACGCGTCCGTCACGCACATGTCGCGGCCGAACCGGCGCTTGTACGCGGTGTTCAGTTTGTAGAAGGAGAGCGCCGCGTCGGCCCGCAGCTTGTGGCCGCCCTTCTGCGGCAGCGCGCACAGGTACTTCGCCGGGATCAGCCCGTTCGGGAACTTCTTCGCGTCCGCGGCGAGGCTCTTGTCGCAGCCGAGCTCCAACCGCTTCTGCCGGCTCACCGCGAGCTTGTCGAGCATGTCGTTGAGCTGCTTCGTCAACTGCGCCGACTTGGTCTTCAGCCCGTCCACCTCCTGCTGGAGGCGGGTCTGCTCGACCGCGTTGCGCGACTGCAGGTCCTGCGCGGTGGAGGCGAGCTGCTGGCGCCGGTTCTGCAGCTCGTCGGCACGGTCCACGAGCGCCTGCTGCGACCGGGCGAGCAGCGTCACGTCCGCCGTCGAGCGCAGCGCCTGGCCCGGGTCGCCGCCGCCGAAGATCGACATGGATCCGGCGGCGCCGCTCTGCTGGTAGGACGTGTTCGCCAGCCGGGCCAGCGGCTCCCGGATCCGGTTCAGCTCGGCCTCGGCCACGGCGAGGTCCTTCAGCGTGCCGCGCAGCTTCACCTGCGAGGCGGCGAGGTCCTTCTGCCGGCCCTTCATCTGATCGGTGGCCTTCTCCAGCTCGTCGCGAGCCTTGGACGCCTCGCGCCGCAGCGACTCCAGCGAGTCGGCCCGGCCCGCGGCGGCGGCGCCGTGCGGTGACAGCACCGCCATCACCAGGAAGACCGCGGTCAGCGCCGCCGACCGGGTGTACGGCACGGTGGTTTTCCTCCAGATGCCCAAATGCGGAACAGCGGCAGAACGCTACTACAGGTTCTACGATGACCTGCGCGTAACCGGTTCAGCGGTCACCGTAACCGTGGCGCTCGCACCAGCGGCGCATCCACCAGACATCATCCCAGCCCGCCGGGCACGGTCGCCGCACCCGCCTCGTCGGGGTCGGCGACGGCTCCGGCGACGCGGTCCGCCGCGGCTTCGTCACCGGCGCGGGCGCCCGCTTCGGCACCTTCGTCGCGATCTGCGGCTCCGACTCGGGCGGCACGTACTCGCCGTACGTCGGCTCGGTCTCCGGCGTGGCCGGCGTGGCGTTGCGCGCCGTGGTCCCGGCGGTCTCCGGCCGCTCCCGGACGGGCTCGTCCCGCATCCCGACCGCGATCACGGACGCCACCAGCACGGGCACCAGGAAAGCGGCGGAGATCACCGCGATCTGTCTGCCCCGGGACGCACCGCGCTCTTCCGCCTCGTCTTCGGCGCCCTTGAGCTTCGGCTGACCGCGATGCCGTCCCGTCACGGGACCGAAGCGTACAGACACGGGGCCCACCCGGCCTAGAGCCCCGGGTGCACCCATAAGAAGAAGCGTTCACCGCTCCCTTTCCCCTACCCTGTACGTGCCGTCCGCTACGCTCTAGCGCGAGCGACGACATGCCTCCGTAGCTCAGGGGATAGAGCACCGCTCTCCTAAAGCGGGTGTCGCAGGTTCGAATCCTGCCGGGGGCGCACAGGACGTGGAACTCAGTCCCATCCCGCTTGGGCGGCCAGGGCGGTGCGGTAGAAGGCGTCCATGCGGAATTGCTCCGGAGCGGTGGGGTCGGGCATCCCGTGAGCGGGTGTGGTCGCCTCGGTCTCGTCCTTCAGTGGTGGGGCAGTGCCCTCTGCCGGTGGGGTGCGCGTGACGAGTTCCAGTACTGTCGCGTTCTCGGACGAGTCCGGCACCTCGATCACCAGTGAGGGGCCGGTGGCATCGGTCAGCATGCCGGGGTTGCGGGGCGACGCCTCGTGAACGTCCTCTAGGTGCTTCGTCCCCAGGAGGACGGTGCCGCCGAGCACCACGATTCTCATGTCGGGCCCTCCTTTTCTCGCTCTCACCAGGTACGACCGGGCACCTCGCGGGCCTGTGACAGTCGCCGCGGGGCGGGGGGCGCCGGCCGATGCCCGGGGTCACGGG
>NZ_VCKZ01000011.1 GCF_005889745.1 Actinomadura geliboluensis | reverse complement strand
GCCGTCCAGCCGCCGGTGCCCAAGAAGATCAATTTTGCAATTGGACGCCAGGTCAGAGCGGTCCTCTGCTGCACCCCCGGCGGAAGGACACCCACCCCACATGAGACGCGTAAGCCTGCCCAAAACCAGACCGGCACTCCTGATCGTCGGCACCCTCATGGCCGTACTGATGACGGTCACCGCCGCCCAGGCCGTCACCGGCAGAACACCGGCCAGAGCCGGCACCACCACACCGACGGCGGCGGCCGTCCCCTGCCAGCAGCTCACCGGCCTGGACCTCACTGCCCTGCCCGACGCCCCCACAAGGATCATCTCCGCGACGCACGTCGCCGCCACCGCCGACAAGCCCGCCTACTGCCAGGTCAAGGGCTACGTCTCACCCCAGATCCAGTTCGAACTCCGACTCCCCGCACAGGGCTGGACCGGACGCTACGTGCAGCTCGGCTGCGGCGGCTTCTGCGGATTCGCCGCCCCCGACAACCCCAACCACTTCCTCCCCGGCGGATGCGCGCCCCCCGATGACGGGCGCGTCGTCCTCGGCGCCAGCAACGGCGGCCACATCGGCGTCGACTCGCGAGACGCCCTCTGGGCCCACTCTGACCCGCAGCTGCGAATCGACATGGCCTACCGGTCCGAGCACGTCACCGCGCTCGTCGCCAAGGCGGTCACCAAGGCCTACTACGGGCAGGCGCCCCAGTACTCTTACTTCGCCGGTTGCTCCAACGGCGGCCGGCAGGCGCTGATGGAGGCCCAGCGCTACCCCGACGACTTCGACGGCATCATCGCCGGCGCCCCCGGCAACAACCTCGTCGCACTGGCCGGCGAGTTCTTCCCCTGGATCGCCACCGTCAACACCGACGACAAGGGCCGCCAGATCCTCGGCCCGGACAAGTTGCCGCTCCTGCAGAGCAAGGTCATGCAGGCCTGCGACGCCACCGACGGGCTCACCGACGGCCTCATCAACAACCCGCGCAACTGCGACTTCGATCCCGGCACGCTGCGCTGCCCCACCGCCTCGCCCCAACCGACCTGCCTGACCAGAGACCAGGTCTACGTGGTCCGCAAGATCTACCAGGGACCGGTCGACGCCAAGGGCCGACGGCTGTTCCCTGCCGGACTCGCCAAGGGCACCGAAGCGGCCTGGCTCGGCTACGTGATCGCACCCCAAGGCCAGACCGGCGGCCTGGAGGCCCTCGGCTACAACTACCTCAAGTACTTCGCGTCCTGGAACAACCCACCCGCGTCCTACACCCTCAAGGACCACCGCTTCGACCTGCGCACCTTCAAGAAACTGCGCGAGATGAGCGGCATCTACGACTCCACCGACCCCGACCTCACCCGCTTCCGCGACCGCGGCGGCAAGCTCATCATGTGGCACGGCTGGGCCGACCCCGCCATCCCGACCGAGAGCACCCTGGCCTACCACCACGCCCTCACCCAGCGGATGGGCGGCCCCGAGGCCACCGGACGATTCGCCCGAACCTTCCTGTTCCCCGGCGTCTACCACTGCGTCCAGGGATACGGACCCGACACCTTCGACCTGTTCACACCCATCTACGACTGGGTCGAGAAGGGCGCCGCACCCGAGAAGATCATCGCCGCGAAGAAGGACGGCGACCGGACCGTCCGGACCCGGCCCGTCTACCCCTATCCGATGCAGACCAAGTACACCGGCACCGGGAGCATCGACGACGCCGCCAACTTCACCGGAGTCATGCCCACCGAACAACCCGACGACCGCTACCCCTGGGTCGGCGCCCCATTCCGCTCCGACTACCAGCAGACCTGCCGCTGGGAAGGCACAAAACTAAAGTGCACCCGGACCAGGTCCGCCTGAGTCCACACTGAAACACAGCCTCACGGGGGACCGCGGGAGCGCATAGTGCACGTGGCAGAACGCCACAGGAGCAGCGCACCCCGCGGTCCCACGCGGTCTAGGCGTTCCCCTCCCGCATGCCACCGCACCGACGCCCACCGCTACGACGCCCGAACTGAGCGGGCTTTGCACCTCTGTCCACACCCTCAAACCGGCGAAGCCATTGGGCAGAGATGGCCGGCACAGGATGCGATCGGCTCGCGGACATCAAGTTTCATCTGAGGACTCGAACGGAATAGAAAACGAGGCATCCGAACAGGCACGATAATCCGTAGGCAATGTTCCGGCCGGTGCCACCGAAGAAGACGTAGAAGCAGGCTGCGAAAACGCAAACCAGGACGAGAACGATGTCCAGGATTCCGAGAATGAGCGCGAGCACAAGTCGGATCAAGAACCAGACGAACCCCAGGCCGTACCACTTCCCCATGGTGGAGTCGCCGTAGGCCCATCGACTCAGGGCCAGTGGACTGTAGAACGCGTCATCCCAGTAGCCGTTCCACCTGTCGATTCCTTTGTTCAGCAGGTTCGGCGGTGCCTCCTGGGCAGCGGCCTGAGCGGGCCTGAACTCGATGCTCCTCGTCTCGACCTGAGTGACATCGATCGTGACCGTCCGGTCGCGGACCTGGACCTTCGTCGTACCGTCCAGGGTGGCCTCGAACTCGCCCGCATGCCCGCCGAGATCATAGACCTCGTCGAAACCGACTGACCGGTCCCGGAGCACCACACGGATGGCATCGGCAGGCCGCCGAGGCAGCGAGTACTTGGCACCGATCGAGAACTCCCCCAGCGGCGTCACGACCGACTTGTCGCCGGTGACAACCATCCCGCTCCCCGGACTATAACTGATCTTGAAGGGAAGGAACGTCGGCTTGTACGACCCCTGGGCACCGCCACCGTTGCCGCATCCCGCAAGTCCGAACAGAACAAAGATCAGCAGCGGGGCGATGACGAGCCCAGTACGGCGAGCCATATCGCCGGAGCCTAGGGTGAAATACGCCCAACGACCATGTCAAACGACACAGACACGAAGTCTTTCGGAGGCGTGTCTTCCCATGCTGCCGGGTGCATGCTCACCACTCGATAGATGATCATTAAGGAGGGACATACGTGCCCGTGGCGTGGTGAGATGACGTACAGCCTGCGGCCCCTTGAGGCAGGCCTCGGCTTGGCTGAGTGGACGATCGCCAAGTGCATCCCGTCGGTTGTTGGAAGGGATGATGGTGGTCTCGGTGGAGCCGATGACGGTCAGGTGGTTGCGCTAATCGGCGGAGGTTGACGGCGCCCGGGTGGTGCGAGGATGCGGTCATGGCCGACCTCCGTAAGCGCGAGCCCCGGACGATCAAGGCGCATCTGGCCACGGTGACCTTGCGCGGCGACCGCGTGGAGATACGCCGAAGCGGCTTGGCACGCATAGCGGCCGAGCGGCACACGGTGATCCCCTTGGCCGACATCGTCCAAGTGCAATGGAAAGATCCCACGATGCTGGTCAACGGGTGCGTCTTCATGGCTACAGCCGAGGATGTCAAGACCGTGAAGGCGCTGGGGACGACCAAAGAGACGGCGATCGGAGGCAACTCGCACACCGTGCTGTTCACCGGGTATCAGCGCAGGCGCTACGCAGAACTGCGTGCCGCGCTGAAGGCACTCCTGCCGGACGTCCCCACGGCACCGGCGGGATAGGCGCCTTCTGGCACCTGCTGGATCCAGCCTGCCCGCAGAGAACACGGCCGGGAGGCGTGCCGGCGGTCTATTCGAGGTCGAGTTGCGCGATGATGTCGCGGACGGCGTCTCGGGCGGTTCTGGCAGAGCCGACCAGGGTCGCCGAGCCGGGGCCCGTCCAGTCGCCGTAGCCGAGCAAGTGCAGCCGAGATTCGGCCAGTGCGCGGGTTCCCCCGCCGGTCGGTATACGCCCCGTCCCGTCACGCAGGCCGAGCGGCGTGAGGTGACCCAGCGCCGGGCGGAAGCCGGTGCACCAAATGATCGCGTCGCAGTCCTCGGTCCTGCCGTCGGACCAGGCCACGCCGGTCGGGGTGAGGCGGTCGAACATCGGCTGGGCGCGCAGAACGCCCCGGTCCCGGGCGTCCCGTACCGCAGGCACAGCGACGATGTCTCCCAGCCCGCTGATGCCGCCGGAGTCGGCGTGCCCATCGCGGAGCTGGCGGATACGGCGAGTGGCCAGCTCGAAGAGGGCACGTCCGTCGAGGTCGTCGGGGAGGAAGCGCGGCGGGCGCAGGGTCGTCCAGATCGTTGTCGCCCGCGAGTGCAGGTCTGCGGTGATCTGGGCGGCGGAGTTGCCTGCACCGACCACCACGACGCGCTGCTCGCGGAAGTCATCGGGCGTGCGGTACTGCGCGGTGTGGAGCTGACGGCCTTGGTAGTCGCCGCGTCCCGGATAATAGGGCAGGTAGGGGCGCCACCAGGTCCCCGTCGCGCTGATGACGTGCCGGGCCCACCAGGACGCGGTCGCGCTGTCCAAGCGGAGGAGATCGCCGTCGCGGTGCACCGCCTGGATGCGCACTGGCCGGTGTATCGGCAGGTCATAGCGCTTCTCGTAGGCGGTCAGGTAGTCGACGACGTGGGCGCCGGGTGGGTAGCCGTGGTTCCAGGGCGGCATCGGCCAGCCTGGGAGCGAGCTGTAGCGGGCGGGTGAGAACAGCCGTAGCGACTCCCACATGTGCGGCCAAGCCCCGCCCGGCTCTTCCTGTGCGTCGAAGATCGCGAACTCCCTGCCGCTGCGGCGCAGGTAGAAACCGGCGGCCAGACCTGCCTGACCGCCGCCGATGACGGCGACGTCGAGAACATTGGTAGGCATGTGTCATTCCTCGTTCCTGCGCGGTGCCAGGCGCGGGGCGGGCATGCGCGCGGTCGATGTGGCGGGCGATGTGCGGCGTGTGGTGCGGGCCGTTGCGGTACCGGCTGCGAGTACTGCGGCCAGGGCGGCGACGACGGTCAGCACCAGGAACATGCGGGGGTATCCGCCGAGTCCGGCGGCGATGGGGTGATGGCCGCGGTGGACCAGCCGGTGTCGCGGGTGATGTCCTGCGCGAGCACGGGGAAGGCGTAGTAGAGCACGCCCCAGCTGGTGATCTCGGTGACGCAGAGGGCGAGCAGCGGAACGCGGGACACCGTGCCGGGCCCGGCGGCGGAGGTGTCCGCCGCCGGCCCCGGTGCGGGAGTGCCTTGGCTCATCAGGTCGTCGCCCCGTCACGCACCACTGTGTTCGGCCTCGCCGGAGTAGCCGTGCACGTGCCCGGTCGCGAAACCCAGCCCGGCGGGTGCGCCCATGCCGATGCCGACCGGCTCGGGGGCCGCCGGGCCGCAGCACGACCCGCCACCCGGCCCGGACTGGGCGGCAGGGGCAGGCGTCGCCTCGGTGGAGCACGACGTCCCGCAGCCGTCATCCTGGCCGGCGCTCTGGTTGACGGCGCCCGGTAGCAGGTCGTCGGTGACCAGGCTGGTGGAGCACACGCCGGTCTCGGGCAGGTCGAGGTGGACGGTGTCGGCGGCTTCGCGGTCGCCGGAGAGCGCGGCGGCGATGGAGCGGACCTGCTCGTACCCGGTGGCCATCAGGAAGGTGGGGGCGCGGCCGTAGCTCTTCATCCCGGCCAGGTAGAAGCCGGGTTCGGGGTGGGCGAGGTCGCGTTCGCCGTGCGGCGGGACGGTCCCGCAGCTGTGGAAGTTCGGGTCGATCAGCGGGGCGAGCCTGACCGGCGCCTCGGTGGCGGGGTCGAGTTCGACCCGCACCTCGCGCAGCATGTCCAGATCGGGCCGGAACCCCGTCGCGGCGACCACGATGTCGGCCTCCAGGACGCGCGGGCCGTCCGGGGTCTGGCCGTTGACCTGGACGGCTGCGGCTTCATCGCCCGTCGTGGCGACGCCGGTGATGGTGAAGCCGCGGACCAGGTCGATCTCACCGTTGTCCACGGCCGCCTTCAGGCGGGTGCCGAGCGCGCCGCGCGCGGGAAGGCCGTCGGCGTCGCCACCGCCGTAGAGCCGGGCCACCGATGCGCCGCGCACCGCCCAGGTGATGCGGGTGCCGGGCTCGTTCTTGGCGAGTTCGGCCAGCGCCAACAGCGTGTTGGCGGCCGAGTGCCCCATCCCCACCACCAGCGTGCGGCGGCCCGCGAAGCGGGACCGGTCGCGACCCAGCACGTCCGGCAGCGGGCCCGTGATGCGGGCGGCTGCCTGCTCCTCGCCGGGCGCGGGCAGGCCGGAGTGGCCCAGCGGGTTGCTGCGGCCCCAGGTGCCGGACGCGTCGATGACCGCGCGGGCGGCGATGTCGTCCACGGCTCCGTCCGGGCCCACTGCGCGGACCAGCAGCGGACGCTCCGCACGCCCGACCGTGCGGGTCACGTCCACGCCCTGCCGGGTCACGGCCACCACGCGGGTGCCGGTGCGGATCCGACCGGCCAGCGCGGGAACCTGAGCGAGCGGCGCCAGGTAGTCGCGGACGAGTTCGGCACCCGTGGGCAGGGCCTCCGGGTCGGGCAGACGCCATCCGGTCGGCTCCAGAAGCCGCCGGGCGGCGGCGTCGGTGTCGTACCGCCATGGCGAGAACACCCGCACATGCCCCCACTCCGACATCGCCGCGCCCACCTCTCCCCCGGCCTCCAGCACGAGGAAGTCCTGATCGCGTTCGGCCAGATGAGCGGCGGCGGCCAGCCCGACCGGCCCGGCACCGATCACCACGACCGGCAGCCCGTCGAGCGCCCCATCCTCCGCGCAGCCGCAGCCGGCGCCGGTCTTGGCCTGCTGGACGGTGACACCAGGGTCTACGGCCTGCTCGGTGCTGGTGCAGCACGCGCTGACACCGCAGCAGCTCTCCGGTCGTCCGGCCTCGTCATTCACGGCAGCCCCTTGTTTCGATACTCGTCTAAGCAGGAGCCAGTTTGCATCGCTGGATCGATGGATGTCAAATTAGATGCATGTCTAAGTTGCTGGACCTCGAAGACGTGACGGCCCCCGCCTGCTGCGCGCCGCTGAGCGATTCGGCATTGAGCGAGGCGGAGGCCGCCGAACTGGCCAAGGTCTTCAAGGCCCTGTCCGACCCGGTGCGGCTGCGCCTGCTGAACATGATCGCCTCGGTGGACGGCGACGAGGCGTGCGTGTGCGACCTGACCGGCGCGTTCGACCTCACCGCGCCGACCATCTCCCACCACCTGAAGGTGCTGCGCCAGACCGGGCTCATCGAGGGCGAGCGGCGCGGCACGTGGGTGTACTACCGGGTGGTACCGGACAGGCTGACCCGCCTGTCGGGTCTGTTCGCCCTGCCGACCCCGGCCTCGGCCTGACTCCACTGGGGAACGAGAGGGTCGGTTACTGGTCTCGGATTGGGCAAGGAAAGCTCGATCGTGGGTCGGGTGTGCCGGAAGAGGGCAGAGTGTCCGTGTCGCACGACGGCTCGTTGATTCGCCGGGTGCACACCACGACCCAGGGGCATTGCATGGAGGCCGAAGCCGGCCGGGGGCAGGAGAAGACCCTGCTCCTGCTGCTGGAGAAGATGCACTTCGTGTCGCCGGACCGGCTGCCGTCGCTGTTCAACGCGTACGCGGCCGACCTGGGCGTCCGGGCGATCACCATCTATCTGTCCGACCTCCGCCAGAACACCCTGGTCTCGCTGCCGGAGGGGCCCGACCAGCCGTCCCTGCGGCTGGAGGTGGACGCCACCGAGGCCGGCCGGACCTACCGCACCGGCCAGCTGCAGGCGGCCGAGCACCGCTCCGGCGGGCTCCAGTTGTGGCTGCCGATGAACGACGGCATGGACCGCATCGGCGTCCTGGAAGTGCGGACCGACACGCTCGATCAGGCCACCCTGCGGGTCTGCCGGACGCTGGCGTCGCTGCTGGCCCTGGCCGTGATCGGGAAGGGCGGCCACAGCGACGCCTACTCCCGGCTCCAGCGCAGCGCGTCGCTGAAACTGGAAGCGGAGATGGCGTGGGCCTACCTGCCGCCGCGCACGATGGGGACCGAGCAGGTCACCTCGAGCGCCGTCCTGGAGCCCGCCTACGATCTGGGCGGCGACGCCTTCGACCACTCGCTGATCGGCGGGGAACTGCACATCACCGTCCTGGACTCCATGGGCCACGACCTGCTGTCGGGGCTGACCTCCACGGTCGCCATGGCCAGCTGCCGGAACGTGCGCCGCAGCAGCAGCGGGTCCCTGCAGGAGATCGTCACCACCGTCGACCAGAACCTCGACACCTGGTTCCCCGACCGCTACATCACCGGGGTCTTCGCCCATCTCAACCTCGCCAGCGGGGCACTGACCTGGATCAACTGCGGTCACCCGTCCCCGCTGCTGCTGCGCGAGCAGAACCTGCTGCCGGGTGCCCTCGACCGGGAACCGCAGCTGCCGCTCGGCCCCGCCCGCCAGCTGACCGGCGACTCCGGCGGGCCCGCGTGGCGGGTCGACACCGTCCAGCTCCAGCCGGGTGACCGGGTCCTGCTCTACACCGACGGCGTCACCGAGGCCGAGGCGCCCGACGGCACGCGTTTCGGTCAGGAGCGCTTCACCGACTTCATCATCCGCGCCATCGCCGCCGGAGAGCCCGCCCCGGAGGCGCTCCGCCGCCTGGTCAACAACATCATGGCCTACCAGGACGGCCGTCTCACCGACGACGCCACGATCCTGATGTTCGAATGGCATCCCACTCGGGCCTGAGCCGCGACGCCGCCGGGGCGGGCCCGCCGGAAACGCGCCATGGGCTCCGCCGGACGGCGGCGGCACGGCGGGCGGGGCGCCAGGTGGCGACGAGGGCGGCGGCGAGCAGGAGTTCGGCGATGTCTCCGCCGTAGTACATGATCTCCGCGCCGCCGCGGACTTCGGCGATGGGGGCGTGCACGTCGATGAGGAACCCGCCGTACATGAGCTGGGCGATGACGGCGTGCAGGGCGATGGCGGCGCCGAGGACGAGCAGCCGCGCGTTGACCCGGGGCCGTGAAGGCGCGGGATCGGGCCCGGCGATGACCCACGCGAACAGGAATCCCGAGAGCACGAAGTGCGCATGCATCAGCCAGTGCAACGCCGGACGGGTGGTCGTGGCGTCGTACAGCGGGGTGAAGTACAGCACCGCCAGACTGCCGGTACTGAGCGTCAGCGCGATGATGGGGTGGGCCAAGACCCTCATCGGCCTACTGCGCAGTACGCCGGTCAGGTCCCTGGCCCAGTCGGTGGGCAGCGCACGCAAGAGCACGGTGATCGGGGCGCCCAGGACAAGGGCCAGCGGCGCGTACATTCCGAGCAGCATGTGCTGGAGCATGTGACCGCGGAAGTCCTCGTGCGCCCACGGAGCGATCGGCGGAAGGAGCGCCACCGCCAACAGGGTGCATCCGGTGAGGAACATCGCCGTGCGCCACCCGTCCCGGGAGCCGGCCTTCCTGCCGGGTCCGCGGTGGGCCAGCAGCACGTAGGCGATCGCGAGGGCGACCACGCCGGCCACCGCGAGCACGGTGCCCCATCCCCCGCCGTGGTGCGCCGGCGTCGGGTGATGGTGCATCACGGGCTCCACGGCCGGAAGGAGGCATCGGGCTCGGGGTCGAACGGTGTGCCGGTGCGCTGCACCAGCCATCCGACGGCCACCAGCACCGCGCCCAGGAGCAGGAAGCCGACGTCCCACCAGATCTGGAGCGGGCCGCCGTGCACGTGGTGGATGCCGAGGATCTGGTGGTCGACGACGCCTTCGACGACGTTGAACAGGCCCCAGCCGACCAGCACCCATCCCCACAGCACCTGGGAGGTCCACACCCGGCGGCGCCGATGAGTGACCCGTGAGTACAGGATGGACAGCCCGGCGAGCACTGCCAGCCAGCACACCACATGGAACAAGCCGTCCCACAGCGTGTTCATCTCCAGCCCGGAGACCGTGTGGGGGTCGTAGTACTTCACCCCGATCCGGGCGGTGTCGGTGCTGCTGAGCATGTGGTGCCACTGGAGGAGCTGGTGCAGCAGGATGCCGTCGACGAAGCCGCCGAGGCCGACACCCAGCGTGATACCGGGCAACTGCAGGCTGGCCGGCATGGATGTGGCGCCGGTACGGCCGGTGGCGGTCATGGTCCGTCGTCCCTCCCAGATGCGGGTGCGGCAGAGCCAAGATCAGGTACCGCCACAGGCGGCTGCTACCCCGCGCCGACCCGAGTATTCGCTGGACGATCCAGGTCGGCCGCGCGTCTTCGCCATCTGGAGCGCCGGACGCCGTCGGAGCCGCGCGCGTTGATCACGACCAGTGCGGAGAGGATGAGCATCCCGCCGAGGACGATCCGCGCGTCAAGGCGCTCACCGAAGACGGACAGGCCGATGACGCCGGCCCACACCGGCTCCAGGACCATGGTGATCGAGACCGTCGACGCCGGGAGGTGGGCCTGGGCCCAGGTCTGCCCGAGCAGCGCGATGCCGCCGGCGACGATCGCCAGATAGAGGAAGGCCGGGACGTCCCGGGACTCCGGCAGTTGCACCCCGTCGACGGAAGCGACGGCGAGGAAGGCGAACCCCATGGTCCCCAGTTGCACGACGGCGAGCGCGTAGGCGGTTCGTGCCTGCGACCAGCGTCCGAGGGCGAGGATGTGGACGGCGTACAGCAGGGCGGCGAAGAGCGTGAGCATCTCGCCCCAGCCGAGGGAGAAGCCCCGCAGGGACATGGCCGCGACGCCTCCGGTGGCGAGAAGCGTCGCGGCGCTCGTCCGGACGGACGGCGGCTTACGCGCGAACAGGCAGGCCAGGAGCGGCGTGAACACCACGTACATGGACACGACGAAGGCCGACACGGTCGGCGCGGTGTGCTTGAGCCCGACGAACTGCAGGTACTGGCCGGTGAAGTACGCGAGCCCGAGCCCGGCGCCCACGCCGACGACGCGCCAGCCCGCGCGCAGGACCGCCGCCGGGCGCACGAGCCCGACGACGAGCGCGGCCGTGAGGAACCGGAGCGCCAGGAAGTCCGGGACCGGCAGCCGGGTGAGGAGGTCCTTGGAGATGGGGAAGGTCGAGCCCCACACCGCGGTGACGGCCACGAGCACGCCGCCCGCGAGCGTCAGCCGGACGTCACGCCGGGCGGACACGGGCGGTCACAGTTGCAGCGCCTTGGTCTCCAGGAACTCCTCGATCCCCCAGCGGCCCAGCTCGCGGCCGTTGCCGGAACGGCCGTAGCCGCCGAAGGGCGCCGCCGGGTTGAAGGCACCGCCGTTGACGTCGACCTGGCCGGTGCGCAGGCGGCGGGCGACGGCGACGGCCGCGTCCCGGTCCGGCCCCCACACGGCGCCGGCCAGCCCGTAGGGCGTGCCGTTGGCGAGCGCGACCGCCTCCTCGACGCCGTCGTAGGGCTGGACGGTCAGGACGGGCCCGAACACCTCCTCCTGGACGATCTCCGCGTCGGGCGCGACGTCGGTGACGACGGTCGGGCGCACGTAGTGGCCGCGCGGCAGTCCCGCCGGGCGCTCCGCGCCGCCGGTGGCGATCCGCGCGCCGGCGGCCTCGGCCCGCTCGATGAAGCCCGCGACGGTCCGCCGCTGGGCCGCCGACGCGACCGGCCCGAGGTCGGTCTCGGAACGGGCCGGGTCGCCGACGACGAGCGCGTCGGCGCGCGCGGCGGCGAGGCGCAGCGCGGAGTCGAGGTCCGCGCGCGGCACGAGGAGCCGGGTCCAGGCCGTGCAGGTCTGCCCGGAGTTGAGCATGGCCGCGTCGACGGACGCGCGCACGGCCGTCTCAAGGTCGGCTCCGGGGAGGATGACGCTTGCGGACTTGCCGCCGAGTTCGAGGCTGACGCGTTTGATGCCCGCGGCGGCGACGGCCGCGACGCGGGCGCCGACCTGGGTGGAGCCGGTGAAGGAGATCGCGTCCACGTCCGGGTGGCCCGCGAGGGCCTCCCCGACGACCCGTCCCGGGCCGGGGACGAGGTTGAAGACCCCCGGCGGGACCCCGGCCTCGTCGATCGCGTCGGTGAGCAGGTACGCCGACAGCGGCGTCAGCTCGGCCGGTTTGAGCACGACGGCGGCGCCGGCGACGAGGGCGCCGCCGATCTTGGCGAGGACCTGGTAGAAGGGGTAGTTCCACGGGGTGACGCAGGCGGCGACGCCGATCCCCTCGCGCAGGACGAGCGAGTTCCCGACGCGTTCCTCCCAGACGAGGTCCGCGGCGGCGTCGAGGTAGGCGCGCAGGACGTCCAGTCCCGTGTCGATGTGCGCCTCCCGGGCCACGCGGAGCGGCGCGCCGATCTCGGCGACGGTCGTCTCCACGAGCAGGTCCCGCCGGCGTTCGAGGGCGGTGTGGACGCGTCCGAGCACGGCCAGCCGCTCGCGCGGCGGCATGGCCGACCAGGACGGGAAGGCCGCCGCCGCGGCGGACACCGCGGCATCGGCGTCCTCGGCCCCGGCATTGGCCGCGGTCCCGACCGGCGCCTCGGTCGCCGGGTTCTCGACCTCCGTGGTCCGGCCGCCCGCCGCCTCCCGCCACCGGCCGCCGATGTACACCGCCGACCGCGCCCATTCGGGGCGGCCGGCCTGCCGGGCGCTCATGCCCGTGCCGAGGAGTCGGAGTAGACGGCCTTGCCGAGCCACTGGCCGCCGTCCACCGACAGGACGTCGCCGGTGATGTAGGCGGCGCGCCGGGGGTCGAGCAGGAACGCCGCCGACTCGGCCACCTCCTCGGGGGTGGTGAACCGGTTCGCGGGGACGCTGCCGAGCACGCGGCGGCGGTCCTCCTCGGTCGGCCACAGCGCGGCACCGGCGCCCTCGGTCTCGGTGGGGCCCGGGGAGATGCAGTTGACCCGCACTCCCCGTCCGCCCCACTCGGAGGCGAGGGTGCGCGTCATCGCGAGGACGCCGCCCTTCGCCGCCGCGCTGTGAACGGTCCCGGGGTGCCCGTGCCAGGCGTAGCTGGCGATGACGTTGAGGATGGCGCCCCGGCCCGCGGCGAGCATGTGGCGGCCCGCGGCGCGGGTGCCGTAGAAGGTGCCGTTGAGGACGATGTCGACGACGGCGCGCCAGCCTCCGGGCGAGAGGTCCTCGGCCGGGCACACGAAGTTGCCCGCCGCGTTGTTCACCATCGCGTCGATGCGCCCGTGCTCGGCCGCGACGCCGTCGATCGCGGCCGTGAGCGCGTCGGCGTCGCGCACGTCGCAGGTGACGACCGCGGCCTCGGCGCCGAGGCTCTCGGCCATGCGGGCGGTCTCCGCCAGGGGCTCGGCGCGCCGGCCGATGACGACGACGTTCCCGCCACCGGCGGCGTAGCGGACGGCGATGGCGCGGCCGATGCCCGAACCGCCGCCGGTGACGACGGCGACCTGGCCGGCGAACTCGGCGAGCGGAGACTTCTCGATCATGGCTTCCCTCACTGGTCGGTGGTCGGGGTGGGGGCCGGCGCGGCGGCGAGGACGAGGGCGTCGACGGCGATCGCGCCGCCGGGCCCGGCGCGCAGCGGGTTGACCTCGCATTCGGCGACGCCGGGGTCGTCCGCGATGAGCCGGGACACGGCCGCGACGCTCTCGGCGACCGCGTCGAGGTCGACGGCCGGGCGGCCGCGGAACCCGGTGAGCAGCGGCAGCCCGGCGAGCGACTCCACGAGGCGGCGGGCCTCGGCGGCGCCGACGGGCGCGAGCGCGAGCGCGACGTCCCGGTACACCTCGGCCTGGACGCCGCCGATCCCGACGAGGACGACGGGTCCGAAGGCGTCGTCCCGGCGGGCGCCGACGATGAGTTCGACGGCGTCGGTGCGGGCGTCCATCTCCTCAAGGACGTAGTCGCCCTCGCCCAGCCGGGCGACCATGTCGGTGAGGGCGGCGCCGACGGCGTCCGGGCCGGTCAGGCCGACCGCCACTCCGCCGACCTCCGTCTTGTGCTCCAGCCATCCGGCCTTGAGGACGAACGGACCCGACATGGCCTGCGCCGCCGCGGCGGCGTCCGCCGGGGTCCGGACGGCGACCGCGCGCGGGTAGGCGAGGCCCGCGGCGGCGAGGAGGTCGCGTCCCGCGAGGTAGGGAAGCGCCTCGCCCGCCCCGCCGAGCGGCGCGGTGGGGGCGGCGGGTCCCGCGGCGTCCTCCGGCGGTGCGGAGCGGACGAGTTCGACCGCGAGCCCGAGCGACCGCGCCACCGCGTCGATGGTGAACAGCGCGGGGACGGAGCGGGCGCGCAGCTCCCGCACCGCCTCCGAATCATGGCTCATGCTGTGCGCGAGCACCGGGCGCCCGTGCTCGGCGGCCGACAGCCCGAGCGACGCGGCCACCTCCAGCTCCCGCTCGACGAGCGTCGGGGTGTCGGCGCCGTAGCAGCCGAAGTACCCCGACAGCACGACCGCGTCCACCTCGCCGCTGCGCAGGAGCACGTCGACGATGCGCGCGTAGGTGTCGAGGTCCTGCTCGCCCGCTCCGGCGAGGTCGATGGGGTTGGCGGCCCCGGCGCCCTCGGGCAGCAGGGCGGAGACGGCGGCCCGCGCCGCGTCCGAGAGCCGGGGCACGGTGAGCCGGTGGCGGGCCATCACGTCCGCGGCGAGGGCGCCCTGGCCGCCGCTGTCGCTGACGATCGCGACGCGGTCCCCGGCGGGGAGCGGGCCGCCGGCCAGCAGGTGCGCGAGGTCGATGGCCTGCGCGGGGGTGTCCACGAGGACGGCTCCGGCCGCCCGGCAGGCCGCCGCGACGACGTCGGTCGACGCCGTCAGCGCGCCGGTGTGCGACCGGGCCGCGGCCCGGCTCGCGTCGCTGGCGCCCACCGTGAGGACGATGACCCGCTTGCCCGCAGCGCGGAGCCGGGCCATGACGTCCACGAGGTCGCGTCCCGCGCCGAAGCTCTCCAGGTAGAGGACGACGGTCCGGGTCGCCTCGTGCGCCACGAGGTCGGCGAGCAGGTCGGCCGCGGTGACGTCGACCTGGTTGCCGACCGAGACGAACCGGGAGACGCCGAGGCCCGCGTGGGCCGCGAGCCCGGCGATCTCCAGGCCGAGCTGCCCGGACTGCGACACGATCGCGATGCCGCCCGGGACGAACGTGCCCCAGGCGAGCTCCAGCTCGGCGTCCGCGTCGTACAGGCCGAGGCAGTTCGGCCCGACGATCCGGGCGCCGGCCCGGCGGATCCGGTCGGCGAGCCGGCGCTCCAGCCCGGGCTCGCCGTTGGCGAGGTCGATGTGGGCGGTGATCCCGAGGAACCCCTTGACGCCCAGGGCGAGCGCCTCGTCCACGACGGCGGGGATCGTCCGCGCCGGGGTGGTGAGGACGACCAGCTCCGGCACCGACGGCAGCTCGCCGAGCGACCGGGCCGACTGGACGCCCTCGATCGTGGCGCCCTTGGCGTTGACGAGGTGGACGTCCCGCCGGTGGGCGCCGCGGAGGGCCCCGCGGGCGATCCAGTGGCCCCACTTGGCGGGGTCGGGGGAGGCGCCGACGACGGCGACCGACTTCGGGTCGGAGAAGACCGACAGGGCGTCGCTCATCGCCCGGCCACGGCGCGCGAGATGATGAGGCGCTGGATGTCGGAGGTGCCCTCCTCGAGCTCCTCCAGCTTGGCGTCCCGCAGCCACTTCTCGACCATGAACTCCCGCGAGTAGCCCCAGCCGCCGTGCGTCATCAGCCCGGCGTTGGCCACCCACGTCGCGTTCTCCGAGGCGGTCAGCTTCGCGACCGCCGAGGCCGCGGTGACCGGCGCGCCGGCGTCGTACAGCCGGGCGGCCCGCATGGTGACGAGGTGGGAGACGTCGGTCTTCGCGGCCATGTCGGCGAGGCGGAACGCCACGGCCTGGTGCTCGATGATCGGCTTGCCGAACTGGACCCGCTCGCGGGCGTACCGGACGGCGTCCTCCAGCACCGCGCGGGCCAGGCCCGTCGCGGCCGCGCCGATGAGGATCCGGGACGCGTCGAAGGTGTGCATGAGCCCGTAGAAGCCCTTGCCCTCCTCGCCGAGCCGGTTCTCGACCGGGACGCGGACGTCCTCCAGGAAGACCTCGGCGTTCAGGGTGCCGCGCTGGCCGTACTTCCGCATGGGCGCGCCGACCGTGAGGCCCTCGCGGTCGCGCTCGACGACGAACGCGGTCACCCCGCGGGAGCGGAGGGCGGGGTCGACGGTGGCGAACACGACGAAGTACTGCGACAGGGGGGCGTTGGAGATCCACGTCTTCGACCCGTTGAGGACGTAGTGGTCGCCGTCGCGGACCGCGCGCGTCTGCAGGGCGGCGGCGTCCGACCCGACGCCGGGCTCGGTGACGGCGACGCTGGTGACCGGCGGGGTGGCGCCGGTGAGCGGGGTGATCCACTTGCGCTTCTGCTCCTCGCTGCCGAGGGACAGGATCGGGTCGGCGAAGAACGAGCTGGAGGTGAGGAAGTTGGCGATGCCGATGTCGCCGTGGCACAGCTCCTCCTGGACGAGGCACTGGGTCACGAGGTCGGTCACGCCGCCGCCCCCGTACTCGGCGGGCAGCATGTAGGCCGCGAGCCCGATCTCGGCGGCCTTGGCCCACAGGTCCATGGGGGCCTCGGTGTCCGCCTCGTCGACGGCGCGCGAGCGGGGGCGGATCTCGTTGCGGGCGAAGTCGCGGGCGAGCGTGACGAACTCGCGCTGTTCGTCGCTCAGCTCGATCCCGTCGGTGAGGTCGTAGGACATGGAGGGGCTCCCGATGAAATTTAACTGACCCGTCAGTTATGTTTGTGTGATCGTGGGGCAGGGCGCAACAGGCTGTCAAGGGGTTTCAGGGGGCGGACCGCGCGGCCGCCCGGGCGGAGGGGCGCGCGGGCGCGCGGCGTCCGGAGGAGGGCCGGGGGGCGCTCAGCCGATGGCGGCCCGGGCGGGCTCGGTCGACATCGTCGCGAGCAGATGGTCGCACACGCTCTGCATCCGCTCGATCGTCATGTGCCGGGACCCGACGAGGGCCTGGATCGCGAGGCCGTCGATCATGCTGACCAGGGCGTTCGCGAGCAGCACCCGGTCCCCCTGGACGATCAGCCCCTCGGCCTGGCCGGCCCTTATGATCTCGGCGATCACGCTGCGCCACTCGCCGTAGATCCGCTCGTTGAGCTCGCGGAGGTCGGGGTCGTGCAGCGCCTCGACCCAGGTCTCGGCCCAGATGCGCCAGGCGGCCGCGGTCTCCTCGTCGTGCGGGAGGTAGGAGTCGACGAACGCGCGCAGCCGGTCCCGGGCGTTGGGATGCCGGTCCAGGATCTGCTTGCGGCGCTCCAGCGAACGGGTGAAGTTGTACTCGAACGCGGCGTGCACGAGGTCGCGCTTCGTCTCGAAGTAGTAGTGGACGGAGCCGGTACTGATCTTGGCGCGCCTGGCCACGTCGGTCACGCGCAGCGCCTTGTAACCCCGCTCGCTGACGACCTCGCAGGCCGCCCTCAGGATCTGGTCGCGACGCTCCGCTACGACGCTCGGTCGTGGCATCCGTTCTCACCTCGTGTGCTGTAAATGGTCAGGTTGTCAGACGGCCGCGGCTCAGTCCAGCGCCGGTCGCGGCCCCGCGCCCGGCCCTCTCCGCCGCCCTTCGAGGACGGCGGAGACGGGCCGGCCGCGGGCGTGCCACTCGACGACGTTCCGGGCCTGTTCGAGCACGTAGTCAAGGGTGCTGGCCGCCGACAGGTACGCGGCGTGCGGTGTGACGAGCACCCGGGGATGGCGGACGAGCGGGTCGCCTGGCTCGGGCGGCTCCTGCGGCAGCACGTCGAGGGCGGCGCCGGACAGGCGGCCCTCGTCCAGGCACCGCAGGAACGCGCGGTGGTCGACGAGGCCCGCGCGCGACACGTTCACGAGCGCCGCGCCCGCGCGCATCAGGCCGAGCCGCCGGGCGTCCAGCAGGTTCCGGGTGGCATCGGTCAGGGGCAGGTGCAGGCTGACGACGTCGCTGCACGCCAGCAGCGCGTCGAGCTCCATCGACTCGACGCCGTCCACCTCGGCGGCGACGGGGTCGTGCCCGACGACGCGGCCGGCGAGCGGGCGGACGAAGCCGGCATAGCGGCGTCCGATCCGCCCGAGGCCGACGACGCCGACGGTCGTCTCCGAGAGCCGCCGCAGGTCGTGCCGCGTGCCGTCCCACATCCCGGCGCGGACGTCGCGGTCCAGCCGGGGCAGCCCGCGCAGCAGGGCGAGCGTCATGGCGAGCGCGTGGGACGCGACCTCCTCGGTCGCGGCGCCCGGAACGTTGGCGACCCAGACACCGCGTTCGCGGCAGGCGTCGAGGTCCACCATGTCGTAGCCGACCGACTGCGTGGCGACCAGGCCCACGCCGGGAAGCGCGTCGAGCAGCGACGGGCCGACCTCGGCGTAGCCGAGCAGGAGCGCGTCCGCGTCCGCGGCGGCGGCCACGATGTCCGCGGGCGCGGGCGTGCGGGCGAACCGCACCGCGAACCCGGCCCGCTCCAGCAGTTCCACGCCGGGTGCCGGGTCGGTGTCGACCACGTCGGTGTAGACGGCGACGGGTTTCGTCATGCCATGCCCCTCGCGGCGCGGCTCTCCTCGCGGACGTGGATGAGCGTGGGGCGGTCCGCGTCCAGGGCCGCCTTGATCTCGCCGGTCAGCTCGGCGGCGTCCTCGACCCGGACGCCGCGGCAGCCCAGCGAGCGGGCGAGCGCGGGGAAGTCGGGCCGGCCGAGGGCCACGGCGTGCACCGGCTCGTCCCGGTCCGCCATCTCGTTGCGGATCTCGCCGTAGCCGCCGTTGTCGACGACGACGACGGGCAGCGCGATCCCGAGCTCGGCCGCCGCGGCCAGCTCGGCGACGGTGAACATCGTGCCGCCGTCGCCCTGCAGGACGAGCACGGCGGTGTCCGGGTGGGCGGTCTTGGCGCCGATGCCCGCGGGGAGGCCGAAGCCGAGCGTGCCGCCCCCGGTCGGATAGAGGAAGGCGCCAGGACGGTGCAGGGGCAGGTTCGACAGCGCGCCGTAGTAGCAGGCCATCGCGCTGTCGGACGCCACGATCGCGTCGCGGGGCAGCGCCTCAGCGATCGCGGACACGATCCGCAGCCAGGGCGCGCCCTCCTCCCGCGCGGCCGCCCGGTGCAGGTCGCGCCATCTCGCGGCCCGCTCCGGAGCGTCCGCCGGCGCCGGGACGTCGAGCCGTTCCAGCAGGGCGCGGAGCGCGAGTGCGGCGTCCCCGACGAGGGACACCGCCGGGATCACGTTGGTCACGATCTGCGCCGGGTCGACGTCGACGCGCAGCACCTTGCCGGACAGGTCGGGCAGCCCGATCCACCAGTCGGACGGGGCGAACTCCGTCCCCACCGCGATGACGAGGTCGCTGTCGTCCATGAGCTCCAGGACGCACCGGTGCTGGAGCCCGGCGCCCACGAAGAGCGGGTGGTCCTCCGGGACGACGCCCTTGCCGTTGGCGGTGGACACGACCGGGGCGCCGACCGCCTCCGCCAGGGAGAGCGCCTCGTCGCCGGCGCGCGCCGCTCCCCCGCCGACGACGAGCACCGGCCGCCGCGCGGCGGCGCACGCCGCCGCTCCGGCCTCGACCGCCTCCGCCGCCGGAGTGCGGGCCGCGGCCGGGACGGGACCGGGCACGGTCACGTCCGCCTGCTCTTCGAGCAGGTCGAGGGGTATCTCCAGATGGACCGGGCGGGGGCGTCCCGAGACCAGGTCCGTCCACGCCTGGGCCACGGCGAGCGGGATCTCCTCGACGCTCGTCACCCGGTGGCTCCGGCCGAGGACGGCCGCCATGGCGGCGCTCTGGTCCTTGACCTCGTGGAGGAGGCCGTTGCCCCGGCCCGGGTGGCGCAGCGGCATCCCGGGGGACACGAAGAGAACCGGCACCGAGTCCGAGTACGCCTGCGCCGCGGCGGCGGCCGCGTTGAGGATCGCCGGGCCGGTCGTGGTCAGGCAGACGGCCGGCCGTCCGGACGACCGCGCGTACCCGTCCGCGGCGTAGCCGGCGCCCTGCTCGTGGCGCGGCGAGACGTGCCGGATCCCGTGCCGCTCCATGGCCGCGTAGACCGTGAGGTTGTGCGTCCCCGGGATCCCGAAGATCGTGTCCACGCCGTGCGCGGCCAGCGCGGCGACGAGTGCCTCGCCGCCCGTCATGCTCGTCATGCTGCTCACTCCTTCCGGGTCAGTCGAGGACGCAGGCGTCGCGGACGTCCCAGTACGCGTTCACCCGCGCGCCGGGGGCCACCCCGTCCGGGGTCCGGGGGACCTCGGTGCTCGCCACCAGCCGCCGGCCGGCGTCCGTGCGCAACTGGACGGTGCGGCTGCTGCCGAGGTAGATGCAGTCCTCCACGATCGCCTCGACGCGGTCCATCGTGTCAGGGACGGGGTCGCCCGCGAGGGCGATGCCGAGACGTTCCGGCCGGATCAGCAGGGACGCGCCGCCCTCGTCCGCGGCCCCGTCGAGCCGGAAGCTGCGGCCGCTGTCCTCGTCGACGAAGCTCCCGCCCCGGACGGTGCCGGTGAAGACGTTGGAGGCCCCGACGAACTCCGCGCTGTAGCGGCTGTTCGGCTCGGCGTAGAGCTGCTCGGGCGTGCCGAGCTGGACGATGCGCCCGTTCCGCAGCAGGGCGATGCGGTCGGACATCGTCAGCGCCTCGTCCTGGTCGTGCGTGACGAAGACGAAGGTGATGCCCATCTCCCGGTGGAGCCGCCGGATCTCCAGCTGGAGCTGCTCGCGGAGCAGCTTGTCGAGCGCGCCGAGGGGCTCGTCCATGAGCAGCACGCGGGGGCGGAAGACGATCGCCCGCGCGAGCGCCACGCGCTGCTGCTGGCCGCCCGACAGCTCGGCCGGGCGGCGGGCGCCGAGGTGGCCGAGCTCGACGAGGTCGAGGGTCTCGGCGACCCGCCGCCGGATCTCCGCCTTGGCGGTCTTCTGCCGCTTGAGGGGGAAGGCGATGTTGTCGGCGACCGACATGTGCGGGAAGAGCGCGTAGTGCTGGAACACCATCCCGAAGCCGCGCTTGTGCGGTGGCAGGGAGGTGATGTCCCGGCCGTCCACCTCGACGGTCCCGGACGTGGGCCGGGTGAAGCCGGCGACGATGTTCAGCAGGGTGGACTTGCCCGAGCCGGACGCGCCGAGCAGGGTCA
Source organism: Actinomadura geliboluensis (assembly GCF_005889745.1). Lineage (GTDB taxonomy): Bacteria > Actinomycetota > Actinomycetes > Streptosporangiales > Streptosporangiaceae > Spirillospora > Spirillospora geliboluensis. Next base: position 27,434 of record NZ_VCKZ01000011.1, on the reverse strand, counting down.
GGAACTCCCCCGCCCGGACGTCGAGGTCGACGGCCTCCAGCACGGTGTTGTCGCCGTACTCCTTGCTGACTGCGCCGATGGAGATCGGGGCGCCGGTCGACGCCGGGGCGGGCGTCGTCTCTAGGGCTGCGGTCATGTCATGCACCTGTGTTCGTTGCGGGGCGTGCCGTGCGGCGGCGGGCGACCTGCCGGATCAGCCGGGTCAGGCCGAGGACGATGAAGGAGCCGAAGATGACGATCAGCACCAGCGTCGAGAGGGCCGCGACGGTGGGATCGATCTGGACCCGGATGCCGGACCACATCTGGACGGGCAGGGTCGTCATCTCCGGGCCGGAGAGGAAGATCGCGGTGACGACCTCGTCCCAGCTGATGAAGAAGGCGAACAGCCCGCCGGCGAGGACGCTCGGGAGGATGAGCGGGAGGGTCACCTTGAAGAAGGTCGTGACCGGTCCCGCGCCGAGGCTCATCGCGGCCATCTCGAGCCGCCGGTCGACCGAGACCAGCCCCGCCACGACGTTGATCACGACGTAGGGGACGGCCAGGCACGTGTGGACCAGGACGAAGCCGAGCGTCGTCTGCGTGAGCCCGAGCTCCAGGAAGGCGATGTAGGCCGCCAGGCCGACGATGACGTAGGGGACGATCAGCGGCGCCAGCAGTACCGCCATGATCGTGTTGCGGAACGGGAGGCTGCCGCGCACCAGGGCGAGGGCCGCGAGGACGCCGAGGACGACCGCGCAGACCGACGACAGCAGCGCGACGTTGAGGCTCGCCAGGGCCGAGTCGATCCAGACCGGGTCGTCCAGGATGTTGCGGAACCAGCGCAGCGACATCTCGCCGGGCGGGAAGGACAGGAACGAGCTGTCCGAGAACGACATCGGGACGACGATGAGGACCGGCAGGACGAGGTAGACGCCGACGACGGCGGCCAGGGTCACGAGTCCGGCACGGGTGAGGATCTTTGTCATGGCTGCCGCATCAGGTGTTTCTGGAGGTCGACGAACCGTCCGGCCACCACGAGCAGGAGGAGGGTGGTGAGCAGGAGCATCGTCGCGAGGGCCGCGGCGAAGCCGAAGCGGAGCACGGTGCTGACCTGCTGCACGATCAGCTCGCCGATCATCGTGTTCTTCGGGCCGCCGAGCAGCGCCGGTGTGATGTAGTACCCGAGCGCCTGGACGAACGTGAGCAGCACCGCCGCCGCGACGCCGGGCGCGCTGAGCGGCACGAAGATCCGCCAGAACGCGCCGGCCGGGCGGTCGCCGAGCGACTCCGCCGCCTGGAGCAGCCGCCGGTCGATGCCCTGCATGGTCGCGTAGATCGGCAGCACCGCGAAGGGCAGCGCGACCTGCACCATGCCGAAGACGACGCCGGTGAGCGTGCGGATCAGCGGGATCGGCTGGTCGACGAGGTCGAGCGACTGGAGCGTCGAGTTGAAGGCGCCGGTGTCCCGGAGGAAGAGCACGAGCGCGAAGCTGCGCACCAGGATGCTCGTCCAGAACGGGACGAGGACCAGCCCCAGCATGATCATCCGCCAGCCGGGCCCGACGAGCGTCATCAGGTAGGCGTAGGGGTAGGCGAGCGCGAGCGTCACCACCGTGACGATCGTCGCGATCAGGAACGTGTTGCCGAGGACGCGCGGGTACACGGCGTTCGCGAAGACGTCGCGGTAGTTCTGGAGGCCGACGGTCGGGTCCGTCAGGCTGCGGGACAGCATGACGACGAGCGGCACCACGAACACCAGGACGAGGAAGACCAGCAGCGGCAGGACCAGGACGCCCCAGCCGTCGAAGCGCGTCCAGCGGGGCAGCCGCAGCGGGCGGGGCCGCCCCCGGACCCTGCCCGCCGAGGAGTCAGCGGTGGCCGACGTCACTTGGCGATCCACGCGTTCAGTCGCTCGGTCACACCGTCGTAGTTCTTGGCCCAGTAGGCGTAGTCCACGAGACCCGCGGAGCTCTGCGCGTTGGCGGGGAAGCCCGGCAGCTCCTTGCGGACGTTCTCGGGCACCAGGTCGAGCGCCTTCGCACTGGCCGGGCCGTAGATCGACGCCTCGGCGTCCGCGGCCTGCGCCTTGGGGTTGTCGAGGAACCAGCGCATCCACTCGAAGGCGAGGTCCTTGTTCGGGTAGCCCTTCGGCACCACGATCTGGTCGTAGGAGACCAGGTTCTCCTTCCACTCGTTCGCGACCTTCTCCCCCGCCTGCTGGGCCTGGAAGATCCGGCCGCTCCACGCCTGGACGAGGGGCGCCTCACCGCTGGCCAGCATCTGGGTCATCTGGTCGCCGGTGTCGAAGAAGACGATGTCGCGCTTGATCGAGTCGAGCTTCTTGAAGGCCCGGTCGATGTCGAGCGGGTAGAGCTGGTCGGGCTTGACGCCGTCCGCGAGGAGCGCGGCCTCGAACATGCCGCCGGTCGCGTACTTCCAGAAGCCCCGCTTGCCGGGGAAGCGCTGGGTGTCGAAGAACTCGGCCCACGTCGTCGGGTGCGCGCCCGAGAAGGTCTTGGAGTTGTACGCGATCGTGAAGGAGTACTGCAGGATCGGGATGGCGCACGGGCCGATCTGGTTCTCGGCGACGCCCGTCGCCTTGGCCTTGTCGAGGATGTCCTGCGGCAGCTTCTCCAGCAGCCCGCCCTCGCAGGCCGTGTTCGCGAAGTTCGGCTCCACCTCGGTCGGCCCCGAGGTGACCTTGCCCGCCTCCACCTGCGCCTTGATCTTGGCGTAGTCGGTGGGAGAGTCCTGCTTGATCGTGACGCCCTTGGTCTTGGCCCAGGGGGTGAAGTAGGAGTCGACGTGCGCCTTCTGGGCGGCCCCGCCCCACATGGTCACCGTGAGCGACGAATCGGAGGCGCCCGAGCCGCCGCCGCAGGCGCTCAACGCGACGGCCAAGCCCGCCGCCGAGGCGATGGCGAGCAACCTGGTGGTCTTCATCGACCCTCCCGTTCCGGGGGTTGTTTGACTGATGCGTCAGTTAATGTCGTACACCGTGACGTGCGCCACGCTCGGTGTCAAGAGGTCACCGGCAACTTCTCGCCCACCGGACCCCGCGCCGTCGCATCACCCTCGGAAACCGCCGTCCGCCTCACCGAAGCGCTGGTCAACGCGCTGCCGCACCCCCGGCCGCCGGAGAATCCGGCGCCCCGGGCGACCGTTCGCGAACCCGGGCCACGACCCCGCCCGAACAAGCGCCGTCGGCGGGGCCGCCGCTCGGGTGAGCGGAACGGCCCCGCCGAATGGGACGAACTGTGCGCGCCGAAATGCGCATTCGCCGGGAACTCTGACAGCAGGTCAAAAGTCCGGTTTCATGCGGCGCGCGGCGGCGCAGTAGACGCCTGAGCTAACGCCCGGAAAAAGCCACCACGCCCGGAATTGCGGACGCCTGATCGTCAGGCGGCGGCGGTGAGCGGCAGGCCGGCGCGGGCGCTCGCGGCGTACTCGTCGTCGATGGCGACCACGCGCCGTCCGGCGGCGGCCAGCAGCGAGGCGGCGATGGCGGCGCGGTAGCCGCCCGCGCAGTGCACCCACACCTCGCCGCCCGGCACCTCGTCCAGGCGCTTCGGCAGGTCCTGCAGCGGGATGTGCACGGCGCCGTCGATGTGCGACTCGTCCCACTCCAGGGCACGGCGCACGTCGAGGACCACGACCGGGCGGTGGTGCCGGACGGCCGCCAGTTCCTCGAACGACGCCCGCGGGAAGGACGCGAGGTCCTCGGCGCCCGCCCAGCGCTCGGGGCCGCCGGTGGCCGACGCGGCCGGGCGGTCGATCCCGATGCGGACGAGTTCGCGCTGGGCGTCCGCCACGTCCTCGGGTGTCTCCCCCAGCAGCGTCAACGGCGTGCCCCACGGGACGAGCCAGCCGAGGTAGGTCGCGAAACTGCCGTCCAGCCCGAAGTTGAGCGTTCCGGCCATGTGCCCGGCCGCGAACGCCGTCCGGGTCCGCAGGTCGACGACCCACTCCCCGGCCTCGATGCGGCGGCGCAGTTCGGCGGCGTCCGCGCGGCGCGCCTCCGACAGATCGGGCGCCTCCGGCCCGGCGGTGTTGGCCGGCTCCATGTGGGCGTAGTAGGCGGGCCAGGCGTCCAGGCCGGCCAGCAGCCCCTCGACGTACTCCTTCTCGTCCAGGGTGAGCGCGGGATTGCCGCGCTTCTCCCGCCCGATCGTCGACGCCTCGGCCTCGGACTGGGTGGCCGAGCAGAAGCTGCCGAACCCGTGGGTGGGGAAGATCTCGGCGTCGTCGGGCAACTCGCGCGCCAGCCGCCGCACCGAGCCGTACTGGGCGGTCGCGAGGTCGAGGGTGTGGGACGGCCCGAGCAGGTCCGGCCGTCCGGTGGACCCGTACAGCAGCGACCCGCCGCTGAACACCGCGGGCGGCCGGCCCTCGGCCTCCAGGACGTAGGCCAGGTGCGTGAACGTGTGGCCCGGAGTCGCCAGGACCCGCACCCGCATCCGGGAGCCGACCTCGATCACGTCGCCCTCGGCCACCGCGTGGTGCTCGAAGGCCACGGGGTCGGCGGCGTTGAGGTGGTAGGCGGCACCGGTCGCCCGGGCCAGCGCCAGTCCGCCGGTCACGTAGTCGTTGTGGACGTGGGTCTCGAAGACGTCGACGACCGCCACCCGCCGGGCCTCGGCCAGGGCGAGCACCCGGTCGATGTCGCGCTGCGGGTCGATCACGAGCGCGACCTCGCCGTCGGTGACGAAGTAGCTGCGGTCCCCCAGCGTGGGAGTGTCGATCGGAACGATCTCGATCACTGGCCTGCCTCGCTCTCCGTTGTCCGCGATCTGTCGCTCATATACCCCTGGGGGTATCTTTCCTCGCACGTTAGCCGATGGACGAAGCCGGATGCAAATACCCCCTGGGGTATCCTGGAGAGCGCCAGGGGGTGCGGGCAGGCATCGCCCGGGAGGCGCGGCGGCCACCTGGCGAGGGCCACGGCGCCCGCATGCCGCTCCCGTCCGGCCCGGTCGAAACCGTCCCGCGCCGTATACCCTGGCGGGTATTAGGAGGTCAACGTGAGATTCGAGGCTGACTCGCTGGCCGACGTCCTCGTGCGCCTGCGCCGTGCGCAGGGGCAGCTCGGCGGCGTCATCCAGATGATCGAGAACGAGCGGGACTGCAAGGACGTGATCGCCCAGCTGGCGGCGGTCTCCCGGGCGCTGGACCGCGCCGGGTTCAAGATCATCGCAACGGGCCTGGAGAAGTGCGTCCAGGAGGGCGCGGATCCCGAGCAGGCCGCGGTGGACCGCGCCCAGCTGGAAAAGCTCTTCATGAGCCTCGCCTGACCGGTCGGACTTCCCCGCGGCCGGGCGGGAACGAGGGCCGCCGCGTCACCAGCTGATCGCGGCCGCCACCGGCAGGTGGTCGCTGCCGGTGGACGGCAGCGACCACGCCCTCTCCGGCTTCACGCCCCTGACCAGGACCTGGTCGATCCGGACCATCGGGAACGCCGCCGGCCAGGTGAAGCCGAAGCCGTCCCCGGCCGCGTCCTGGGCCGAGCGCATCCGCGACGTGAGGGTGTCGAACGCGCGGTCGTCCATGGTGCCGTTCAGGTCGCCGAGCAGCACCACCCGCTCGTTCTTCTCCGAGGCCACGGCCTCGGCGAGCGCCTGCGCGCCCCTGTCCCGATGGGTCGTCCAGAAGCCCGCCCTGGGATTCACCCGTACGGACCCCAGGTGGGCGACGTACACCGCCAGCGGCCCGTGGTCCGTAGCCACTGTGGTGCGGAATGCCCGGTTGTAGGTCATCTTTTCGTCGGTCGGCTTGGTCTCCCCCAGCGGGCCGTAGTCCATCTTGATGTCGATCGGCCGGGTGTCCGACAGGGGCAGCTTGCTCCACAGCCCGACCGTGCCCTGCACCGTGTGGTGCGGGTACGCCTTCGCCAGTTCCCGCTCGTACGATCCCAGGGCCTGCGTGGTCAGCTCCTGCAGAGCCAGGACGTCCGCCCCGGAGGCTGCCAGGTCGCGCGCGGCAACGGCCGGGTCGGGGTTGGCGGCGCCGACGTTGTGGCTGGCCACGGTGAGGTCGCCGCCCGGACCGGACCTGTCGCCGAGCAGCCCGCCGAAGAGGTGCAGCCACACCGCGACCGGCAGCAGCAGCGCGAGCGTCGCGGTGGCGGAGCGGCGCAAGAGCGCGGCGACCAGCAGCACCGGGATGAGCAGGCCGAGCCACGGGAGGACGGTCTCCAGCAGGCTGCCGAGGTGCATGCCACGGTTCGGGACCTCGGCGTGCAGCAGCATGAGCATGGCCAGCAACAGAGCCGGCGCCGCGAGGACCATGCCGCGCTTCCACGGGCCGGGCCGGGAGCCGAGGCGGACCGCGCGGCGGACGGCCGCGCGCCAGGCGCCGGAGCCGGTATCCGGGCCGCCGGTGCCGACCGAGCCGGTCTCCGCCGTGTCCACCTGCGTCATCGTCTGGCCTCGCTCACTGCCGCTCACCCCTGCATCCTGCATGCCGCCCAGTCAACGCGGCGCGATGTTGCCGTCGCGTATGCGGTTTTACATACGCCGGCGATATGCGCCCGTTCGTAGCATCGAGCGCATGCGCGTGCTGATCGTCGAGGACGAGCCCTACATGGCGGAGGCGATCCGCGATGGCCTCCGCCTGGAGGCCATCGCGGCCGACATCGCGGGGGACGGCGACACCGCGCTGGAACTGCTCGCCGTCAACGCCTACGACATCGCCGTCCTGGACCGCGACGTCCCCGGGCCGTCCGGCGACGAGATCGCCGAGCGCATCGTCGCCTCCGGGAGCGGCATGCCGATCATGATGCTCACCGCGGCCGACCGCCTCGACGACAAGGCCACCGGGTTCGGGCTCGGCGCCGACGACTACCTCACGAAGCCGTTCGAACTGCGCGAACTCGTGCTCAGGCTGCGGGCCCTCGACCGCAGGCGGGCCCACAGCCGGCCCCCGGTGCGGGAGATCGCGGGCCTGCGGCTGGACCCGTTCCGCCGGGAGGTGTTCCGGGACGGCCGCTACGTCGCGCTGACCCGGAAGCAGTTCGCGGTGCTCGAAGTGCTCATCGCCGCCGAAGGCGGCGTCGTCAGCGCCGAGGAACTGCTGGAGCGCGCATGGGACGAGAACGCCGACCCGTTCACCAACGCCGTCCGCATCACCGTCTCGGCGCTGCGCAAACGGCTCGGCGAGCCCTGGGTCATCGCGACCGTGCCGGGCGTCGGCTACCGCATCTCCACCGGGCCGGGAGCCGGAGGTGAGGGCGGCGGGCATGGATAGGGGCCCGGGTCTGAGCGCCCGCCTCCAGCTCACGCTCAGCTACGCCGCGTTCCTCATGCTCGCGGGTGCGCTGCTGCTCGCGGCGGTGTGGGTGTTCCTCCTGCGCTACGTCCCCGACCGCGCGCTCATCGTGCCCTCCGGCACCACCAATACGGGCGTCTTCCCCATCCGGTCGAACCTGCTGCGCGTCTTCGCCCCGCGGGCGGCGGCCGTCCTGGCCTTCCTGCTGGTCTTCGGCCTAGTGGGAGGGTGGATCCTCGCCGGCCGCATGCTCGCCCCGCTGACCCGCATCACCGGCGCCGCCCGGCTGGCCACGGAGGGGTCGCTCTCCCACCGGATCCGGCTGCCCGGCCGCCGGGACGAGTTCCGCGAACTCGCCGACGCCTTCGACGCGATGCTCGCGCGGCTCGAAGCGCACGTCGCCGAGCAGCAGCGGTTCGCGGCCAACGCCTCCCACGAGCTGCGGACCCCGCTGGCGATCTCGAAGACGCTGCTGGACGTGGCCCGCGGCGATCCGGCCCGTGACACCGGCGAGATCATCGACCGCCTCCACGCCGTCAACGGCCGGGCCATCGACCTCACCGAAGCCCTTCTGGTGCTCAGCCGCGCCGACCAGCGTGCCTTCACCCGAGAGCACGTCGACCTCTCCCTCGTGGCGGAGGAGGCCACCGAAGCGCTCCTGCCCCTGGCGGAGAAGCACGGCATCACCATCGAGACCTCGGGCGACATCGCTCCCACCGTCGGCTCACACGCGCTGCTGCTGCAACTGACCACGAACCTCGTGCAGAACGCGATCGTCCACAACCTGCCCGAACGGGGCACCGCTCGGGTCACGACCAGCGTCCGTCCCGAAACGGTGGTGCTCACCGTTGAGAACACCGGCGAGAACCTCACTGCCCAGCGAGTGTCGACGCTCACCGAGCCGTTCCAGCGCGGCACCGAACGCGTCCACACCGATCACGCGGGCGTCGGCCTCGGCCTGGCGATCGTCAAGTCCATCGCCCACGCACACGGCGGAGCGCTCACCCTCGTCCCGCGCCCCGCCGGCGGGCTCCGCATCACCGTGGAACTCCCGCGGCATTCCCTCGCACCGCTGAACGAAGCACCGGGAAACCGCTCGCGGTGCCCGGTCGGCGAACAGCCGGTCAGCGAACGGCCGGTCGGCGAACGGCCGGTCAGCGAACGGAGCGCAGGGTGAGTCTCCGGATCAGGTGCACGTCGGTGTGCGGGCCCGTGGAGGCGGCGAAGCCGAACTTGACGGTGTCGGGCAGGGGCTCGGGAGCCGGGAACCGCAGCACCCGCTGGAAGCCCTTGCCGTCCCGGAAGTCGATGTCCACCGTCACCATCGGGTCGGACCCGGGCGGCACCACGACGCGGACGACCCGCTTCACCGGTTCGAGAAGGGCCTCGGCCCGCGTCGGCTTGACCCGGGCGGGCATCTCCTTCAGGGAGCCGTGGAGCCGGCCGGGAAGCGCGGACGGCCACGGGCCGGTGTCCTTCTTGTTGGCCGTCGTGGCGTCGAGAACGCAGTAACCCTCGGTGCCGTCCCCCGGGCCGCGCGCGGTCACGATGTTGGGCCCGGGAGGAGGCGCCTGGAACCTCGTCCCGGCCGGGGAACGCCGCTCGCAGCCGTTCCCGCGCTGCTCTCCATCGCCGAAGTAGTCGCCCAGCACGTCCAGGCCGATACCGAGGTATCCGCCTTCGACACCCGGGATGAGCCGGCCTTCGGTGCTGCCGTCCGGCAGTTTCTGGGCGTAGCCGAGGCTTCCGCCGAAGGCGCCGGGCGTGGTGAGCCCTTTCTCGCCGTCGGTGAGGAAGAAGGAGATCCCGTCCGCCGGGGTCCGCGTGGTGTTGCCGTACTGCCACTGCTCGAAGGTCACCTCCAGGCCGTCCTCCGCCTGGACCGGCGAGTCGAACAGCACGGCGCCGGTCTCCTCGAAGTGGGCGTCGGTGAGCTGGAGATAGCCGTGCGGCGCCGCGCCGACCGGCGGAACGGGACCGGCCGGGTCCGGGTGGCAGCCGCCGAGCGGGTGGTTCGCGGCCTCCGCCACCCGGCCCCCGCGGTGCGCGCCCGTCAGGCACGCGGCCCCGTACCCGATGAAGCGCGAGTCGGTGACGGCTCCGGTGAACGACTCCGCGACCAGGACCGCCCTCGGACGCTGCCGCGCCGCCTGGGCGGGACCGGCCGACGCGGCGGCCGCGGCGACTCCGATCAGCGCGACGACACGAAGCATCCCACGTCTCATGCTGGACTCTTCCATTCGAATTCGAAGTGATCTCCCCTGCCGGTTTCATATGACCATGGACTCACGACGAGCTCCAGCAATTGCCGTGCCCGCAGCGGCATTCACACCAATTCATTACGGAAATGCGCGGCATCCCATCAGGCGGTCATGCCTTTCCCATGGCCGGGCTTTCCGCCGCGCGGCGCGGCCCGCCTCCGCTCGCGCTGACAGGTCACGGCGTCGCTCCTTCCTCGGCGGGCATCTCCCAGCCGAGCAGGCGCATGGCCTTGCGGGCGACGGGCGGAGCGCCGTACACGCGGAGCCGCCGTCCCTGGCGGATCAGGGCCTGCTCGGCCCGGTGCAGGAGAGCCAGGCAGCCGACGTCGATGAAGGCGAGGCGCCTCAGGTCCACGTGCAGGTCCGAGGTACCGGGAGCCGTCATGGTGCGCAAGGTGGCGGCGAGGAGGTCCCGGGTGGACAGGTCGGCCTCGCCTTCGAGCCGAAGCAGCAGGGGGTGGGGGGCGGTGACGACCTTCAGTAGTCCGTCCCGGGTCTCGGTGACGCCTGGACGCGGACTGGGCAGGCTCATCGTCCCGTGATGGACGGGCTGAACGAGCGAGATCGGAGGAGTGGACAGCTCAGCGTAGGGAGTCATGCGCACAGCCTGCTCGCCGCACCACGAGATCGCGCCTGGGGATGTCACTGGCCGATACCCAGGTCCTCCCGGGCGCACGCAGGGCACCAGTGCATCGGCCAGGGTCTTCCCCGGCGCGGTCCAAGGCCATGCAGAGCAAGCCTGGAGAGACGTCTTGCGCAGGTCCTTCGGAGCCCCGATCCGGCAGAGCCCGCGCACCTACTCCCCCTGGTAGGGCCGTCGGCCCCGGTCGGTTGGGAGATGCCTGTGAAGGAGCCCGCATGACCACCTCTCTCAACGAACTCGCAATCACCGGGCCGCTGCTCACCGGCCTCGATCTGGACGGCGGCCGGCTCCGGGAACTGCTGTCGCTCGCGGCCCGGCTGAAGGACGGAGCGGCCGGCGAACCGGCCGCGGAGCCGCTGCGGGGCAAGAGCATCGCGCTGGTCCTCCAGCGGCCCGCGCCCCGCTCCCGCGCCGCGGTCGAGACCGCCGCCGCGGAGCTGGGCGCCGGCACCACCGTCCTGTCCGCGGCGTCCCTCCGGAAGCCGCCCGCCGCCACCGCCAGGGCGCTGAGCAGGGACTTCGACGGCATCGCCTACGCCGGCACCGACCACGACGCCCTCGTCCGGCTCGCGCGGGCGGCGACCGTGCCGGTCTGGAACCTCGGCACGGACTCCTGGCGTCCCGTCCAGGCCGTCGCCGACATCCTCACCATGCGGGAGCTGGACGGCGGCGACCTCGCCGGCATCGCCTTCTGCTTCACCGGCGACGCCCGCGCCCCCATCGCCGCGTCGCTGCTCACCACCGGCGCGAGCCTCGGCATGGACGTGCGGATCGCCGCCCCCGTCCACATGCGCCCGCCCGCCGGCGTCCTCAGCCGCGTCCACGACCTCGCCCGCCGCAGCGGCGCCCGCGTCCTCATCACCACCGACGCCCGCGACGCCGTCGCCGGGGCGGGCTTCGTCCACACCGCCGCGTGGGTCACGACCGACCTGCCGTTCCACAGCCTGCTCGCACGCGTGCAGGCCCTCGTCCCGTACCGCGTCACCGGGCAGCTCCTGCGGGCCACCGGCCGGACGGACGCGCGGTTCATGCACGGCCTGCCGGCGGTCCACGACGCCGAGTCCCCGGTCGGCCGCCGCCTCTACCGGCAGTTCGGGCTCACCGGCGCCGAAGTCACCGAGGCGGTCTACGGATCGCCGCAGTCCGTCGTCGTCCAGCAGGCCGCCAACCGCGTACCGGCCGCCAAGGCGCTTCTGCTCAGCGCCTTGGCGCCGGCGCGATGAACACCTGAGGGCCCTTCTCGCGCCCGGTTCCGGTCGGCGATCCAAAGAAAAGTTCGACGGCTTGTCGATCCGCCGGACCGCCGTTCGACCTCTGGGTGACGGTCCCCTCCACGGGGCCGGCCCGGACGCGTTCAAGGGAGCATTCCGATGGGATTCATCAAGTCCAGCCTCTTCATCTCGCTCGACGGTGTGATCGAGGCGCCGGAGACCTGGCACTTCCCCTACTTCGACGACCAGATGGGCGCCGTGGTCGGTGAACTGATGAACGAGGCCGAGGCGACCCTCCTCGGCCGGACGACCTACGACGGGTTCGCCGCCTACTGGCCCGACGCCGACCCCGCGGACCCGATGACCAAGGCCATGAACAGCGCCCGCAAGTACGTCGTGTCCACCACGCTGACCGAGGCCACCTGGGAGAACTCGACGCTGATCAACGGGGATGTCGCGGCGCGGCTGGCCGAGCTCAAGGCCGGCACCCGGCTCGGCACGACGGGCAGCGCCGCCCTGGTGCGCTGGATGCTCGGGCAGGGCCTGGTCGACGAGCTGCACCTGCTCCTGCACCCGATCGTCGTCGGGCATGGCGACAAGCTCTTCACCGACGGCGAGACGGTGCCTTTGAAACTGGTGTCCTCCACCACCTTCGAGGGCACCGGCGTGGTTCACCTCGTCTACGCCAACGCCGACTCGTCCACCGGCTGAACCCGCGAGCCTCATCATCGCGCGCCCCGACGAATTGCCTCCGGGCGCGGCGCGTTTGGCGATCCGAATACCGGGTGCCGTTACCGCTTTCTCTGCGCGTAACCGAGGCATTGCGCGGCTATACGGTGCATTGAACGCGAGGCACGTAGGCTCCTTGGCATGCGTGCCGCCCCGCGCCGGGGCGGCACATTCCAGCCGGGGGAACGACCTTGCCGGAACGGTACGGCCCGCAGTTCGGGCCCGACATCACCTTCCTGGGCGTGCCCCGATGCACCTGGTCGGAGCCGTCCACCTACGCCGACGCCGATGTGGTCATCCTCGGGGCGCCGTTCGACGGCGGCACGTCCCACCGGCCGGGGACCCGGTTCGGGCCGCAGTACATCCGCAAGACCTGCTACCTGCCCCAGATGGGCTCGCGGCCGTCGCTGGCCCTGCGGGTGGACGGCCTCCAAGGCGACCTCACGGTCTACGACGCCGGCGACGTCGAGATGTACTCCGGCGACGCCGAGCGCTCCGTCCGCGACCTGCAGAAGGCCGTCTCCACCGTCGCCCGCACCGGGACGATCCCGCTCATCCTGGGCGGCGACCACACGATCGCCTGGCCCGACGCCGCGGGCGTCGCCGAGCACGTCGGCGCGGGCCGCGTCTCGATGGTCCACTTCGACGCGCACGCCGACACCGGAGACGTGGCGTTCGGCTCGCTCATCGGGCACGGGCAGCCGATGCGGCGGCTGATCGAGTCCGGCGCGGTGCGCGGCGACCGGTTCCTGCAACTCGGCCTGCGCGGGTACTGGCCGGGGCCGGAGACCCTCGACTGGATGGCCGGGCAGGGCATGCGCTCCTACGAGATGACCGAGATCGTCGCGCGCGGCCTGGACGCGTGCCTGACCGAGGCGTTCCAGATCGCCACCGACGAGTGCGACGCGGTGTTCCTGTCGGTCGACATCGACGTGTGCGACCCCGGCCACGCCCCCGGCACCGGCACGCCCGAGCCCGGCGGGCTGACCGCGCGGCAGCTCCTGGACGCGGTCCGCCGCGTCACCTACGAGCTGCCGGTCGCCGGCGTCGACGTGGTCGAGGTGTCCCCGCCCTACGACCACGCCGACATCACCTCGGCGCTGGCCAACCGCGTCGTGCTGGAGGCACTGTCGGGCATCGCCCGGCGCCGCCGCGACGCCCGCGACGGCACCTCCTGGGACCCCCGCCGCCCCCTCCTCGACGGCCGTTCCACCGACGGCTGACGACGGCGAGCGATCCGTGGGCCCCGGCCGCGGGGACGACGCCGTCCGATAGCATCTGCGCCATGTCTGCCGCTTCGTGCGCGGCCGCCTGCGCCGCGGTGACGAGGACGCTCCGCTAGCGGCGGGGCGTTCCTCCACCACCTGACAGAACGTCCGGCCGCTTCGCCGTTCAGCCGAAGCGGCACATTCGTGCTGCTCGGAACCTCTTCTGAGCAACGGAGCACTCGGTGTTCTCAGGCATTCTCTCCGCGCGCCGGGACGCATCGTCCCCGGCGCGCGCGTGGCTGGTGCTGTGCAGCCTGGCCATGCTGCAGTTCTTCATCGCCGTCGACGTGACCGTGGTCAACGTCGCGCTGCCCTCGATCGGCGCCGCCCTCGGCGCGGACGGCCACGCGCTGACCTGGGTCGTGGTCGGCTACACGATCACCGGCGGCGGGCTGCTGATGCTCGGCGGCCGGCTCGGCGACACGCTCGGCAGGCGCCGCGTCCTGCTGCTCGGCACGGCGCTCTTCGGCGCGGCGTCGCTGCTGGCCGGGCTCGCGCCGTCCTTCCCAGCGCTGGTCGCGGCCCGGCTGCTGCAGGGGGCCGGCGAGGCGCTCGCGCTGCCGGCGGCGATGGCGGTGATCGTCCTGCTGTTCCCCGAGGGGCCGCGCAGGTCGCGGGCGCTGAGCGTGTGGGCGGCCGTCGCGAGCTGCGGGCTCGTCCTCGGGTTCGTGGTCTCCGGGGCCGTCACCGAGCTGCTCGGCTGGCGGTGGATCTTCCTGATCTCCGTCCCGTTCATCCTGGCCGTGCTCGCCGCCGCGGTGCTGCTCGTCCCGGGCGAGCGGCCCGCCGGGCGCGCCCCGCTGGACCTGCCCGGCGCGTTCCTGCTGACCGCGGCGCCGCTGCTGTTCACCCTCGGGGTCGTCGAGGCCGGCGCGGCGGGCGGCACGCCGCCCTGGCTGCCGCCGGTCGCGCTGGCCGGGGCGGTGGCGGCCGGGGCCGGGTTCGTCCGGGCCGAGCGCCGCGCGCCGGACCCGCTCGTGCCGCCGCGGTTCTTCCGCAACCGGACGCGCGTCCTGGCCAACCTCGCCACGGCCCTGCTGAGCGCGGCGCTGTCCGCCTCGTTCCTGCTGTTCAGCTACTACCTGCAGGACCGGGCGGGCGCCGGCCCGCTGCGGGCCGGCCTGACGATGCTGCCGCTGGCGGTGTCGCTGATCGCGGCGTCCGTCCTGGTCCCCCGGCTGCTCGGACGGTGGGGCGCGCGGCGCTGCGTCCTCGCCGGGATCGGCTTCACCGCGCTGGCGATGGCCTCCATCGCGCTGGTCGCCCGCACCGGGGCCGCCGGCCCGGCGCTGGTCCCGGCCATGGTGCCTCATCGCCGCCGGGATGGGGTTCGGGATCGTCGGGCTGCAGTACGTCGCGGTGACCGGCGTGACCGAGTACGACGCGGGCATCGCCTCCGGCGTCCAGCGGGCCGCCGACCAGCTCGGCGGCTCCACCGGGGTCACCCTGTACGTCGGCGTCGGGTTCGCGCCCGCCCTGGACGGCGCCGACCCGTTCCTGGTCGCCGCCACGGCGGCCATCGCCGGGCTCGGGGCGGCGGCGCTCGTCGTCCGGCGGATCTCCGCGCCCGCCGGGGCGCTGGAGGAGGCCGTCGAGTGACGGCTACCCGGTCCCGCCGGCCCCGTGGACCACCGCCACCGGGCAGGGCGCGTGCTGGACGAGCGCGTGGCTGACCGACCCCATCAGCAGGCCCCGGAAGCCGCCCAGGCCCCGGGACCCGACGACGAGCAGGCGGGCGCCGCCGGCGGCGTCCAGCAGGACGCCGCGCGGCGGCCCGGTGACGACGGAGATCCGGACGTCCACGCCGGGATGCAGCTCGCGCAGCGGGATCATCAGCTGGGCGAGCCGCTTCTCCGCCGCGTCCCGCATGCCGGCCTCGTCCACCAGCGGCGGCAGGTCCCCGGGCGGCGGCGCGGCCCAGGCGGTCACCGCGTGCACGGACGCCCCGTGCAGTCCGGCCTCGGCGAAGCCCATGGCGAGCGCGGCCCGGGACGCCGGTGAGCCGTCCACGCCGACGACCACGCAGTCCTGGCCGGTCCGGGGGCCGCGCTCACCGCGGGCGATCACCACCGGGCAGGCGGCGTGCGCGACGACCTGGGCGCCGACCGATCCCAGCACCAGCCCGGCGAAGCCGCCGAGGCCCCGCGGGCCCAGCACGATCAGGTCGGCGCTCCGCCCGGCCTCGATCAGCCGCTCGGCGGCCGGTCCCTGGACGAGCAGCCCGCGGACCGGCAGGCCGGGGGCGGTCTCGCGGACGTGCGCGACGCCGCCGTCCAGGGTCTCCTGGGCCAGGGCCCGCAGGTCCACGGCCGGCACCGCGACGGGGCCGCCGAGGAAGGCGTCCCACACGTGGATCACCGTGAGCGGCAGCTCCCGGACGCGGGCCTCCTCGGCGGCCCAGTCCAGGGCCAGGATCCCGTTCTCGGAGCCGTCGTAGCCCGCGACGATCCCGGTGATCGGCTGTGCGTTCATGCGGCCCCCCGTGCCTTGCGCCTCCATGAGTCCGTCACCTCCAGACTCACCGGCAAACCGCCTACCCGGGAGAGCCGTCCGTCCGAGCGAGAGGGGACCTTCGCCCGCGACCAGGACATGGCCGGGGACGCGGGCATGGAGCGGCTGCTGGAGCAGATCCACGACATCACCGGCCTCCGGGTGGCGACCGGCGCCGGGCGACTTCGCCGCCGCGCTGCTCGACTTCGTCCGGAAGGCGGCGGTTCGGTAGCGTCGGGCGGCATGCGGGTTCATGTGGGGTGCGCGATGTGGGCGCACGCGCGGTGGCAGGGCCGGTTCCTGCCGCCGGCGCTGCCTCCGGCCGAGCGGCTGCGCGCCTATGCGAGCTGGTGCGACGCGGTGGAGGGCAACACCACCTTCTACGCGACGCCGGCGCGGAGCGCGGTGGAGTCGTGGGCGGAGCAGACCCCGCCGGACTTCCGGTTCCTGCTGAAGCTGCCGAAGACGATCACGCATGAGCGGCGGCTCGCGGACGCCGGCGAGGAGCTCCGCGCGTTCCTGTGGGCGATGGAGCCGCTGGGGCCGCGGACGCACGCGCTCTGGGTGCAGCTCCCGGGCTCGTTCGGCCCCGGTGACCTCGGCGCGCTGGCCGGTTTCCTGCGCGGGCTCCCCGCCGCCCACCGGTACGCCGTCGAGGTGCGGCACCGGGCCTTCTTCGAGGACGACCGGAGCGCCCGCGACCTGGAGCGGGTGCTCGGCCGGGCCGGCGCCGAATGGGTGCCGTTCGACACCACCGCGTTCTTCACCAGCCCGCCGACCAGCGACGCCGAACGGGACGCGTGGACGAAGAAGCCGCGCGTGCCGCGCCGGTCGGCGGCGCTCACCGACCGGCCGATCGTCCGCTACCTCGGCCGGGACGACACCGAGCGCACCGTCGAGGGCTGGCGGTTCTGGGTGGAGAAGGCCGCCGCATGGGCGCGCGAGGGGCGCTCGCCGACCGTGTTCGTCCACACCCCCGACAACGCCGACGCCCTGGAGCTGGCCCGCCGCTTCCACGAGGAGGTGCGGGCCCTGGCGCCGGAGGTGGAGCCGCTGCCGGAGCCGGTCCCGGCGGAGCCGCCCACCCTCTTCTAGGACGTCACGCGCGTCCGGGCGTCACTCGCCCGCGTCCAGCATCGCCCGCGTGGCCTCGTCGACGATGTCGCGCATGGCGCGTTCGGCGGCGTCGGCGTCGCCCGCCTGGACGGCCTGCGCCACCTCCGCGTGCCAGCGGATCGCGGCCGGCTCGGGGCGGGCGGGCATCAGGTGGTGGTGGGTGCGGCCGGCGAGGACGGCGGCGACCAGGCCGCTGAGCGCGGCCATCATCTCGTTGCCGGACGCCTCCAGCAGCGTCCGGTGGAAGAGGACGTCCGCGGTGAGGTAGGACTCCAGGTCGCCGGACCGGCCGTGCACCGCCATGTCCATCACCGCGCCGGTCAGCGTGCCGCACTGGGCGGGGGTGGCGCGGCGGGCGGCGAGCGCGGCGGCGGCCGGCTCCAGCCCGCGGCGCAGCTCGCCGAGCGAGCGCAGCTGCTCGTCGCGGCCCGCGCCGTCCAGCCGCCAGCCGATGATCTGCGGGTGGAAGACGTTCCACCGCATCCGCTCGGCGACCGTGACGCCGACGCGGCGGCGGCTGGTGACCATGCCCATCGACTCCAGGACGCGGATCGCCTCCCGCACCACCGACCGGGACACCCCGAACCGGGACTCCAGCTCCTCGATCCGCAGCACCGCGCCCGCGCCGAGCTCGCCGGACGTGATCAGCATGCCCAGGCGGTCGAGGACGCTGCCGTGCAACCCGGCCTGCGGGATGTCCATCATGGCCCAATCATCACACGAATCTCGGCATCACTCGCACAAAGATATGATTTTTAGCCCCGATCTCTTGTAAAAAGCAGGTCATTGCGGTCACACTCGGGCGGACCATCCACCCCTCCTCGCTCCCCGGAGGATGAGAAATGCACACGATCGTGCTGGCCGCGGCGCCGGCCGCCGACGGCGGGCGGCTCGTGCCGGCGGCGCTCGCCGGCATCGCGCTGATCGTCGTCCTGATCACCTACTTCAAGGTCCACCCCTTCCTCAGCCTGACGCTCGGCTCGCTGCTGGTCGGCGCCATCGCCGGTCTTCCCATGGCGGACACCTTCGAGGCCTTCGGCCAGGGCTTCGGCAAGACCACCGCCGACGTCGGCGCGCTCATCGCGCTCGGCGCCATGTTCGGCAAGCTGCTCGCCGACTCCGGGGGCGCCGACCAGATCGTCGACACCATCGTCGGGCGGTCCAGGCGCGCCCTCCTGCCGTGGGCGATGGCGCTCGTCGGCGCGCTCATCGGCCTGCCGATGTTCTTCGAGATCGGCCTCGTGCTGCTGATGCCGGTCATCTTCCTGGTCGCGCGCCGCTCGGGGCTGTCGCTCATCGCGGTCGGCATCCCGGCGCTGGCCGGGCTGTCGGCCATGCACGGGCTCGTCCCGCCGCACCCCGGGCCGCTCGCCGCCATCGGCGCCCTCAAGGCCGACCTCGGCCTCACGCTGGGCCTCGGCGTGCTCGTCGCGATCCCGACGGTCGCCCTGTCCGGCCCGCTGTTCGCCCGGTTCGCGGCCCGCTGGGTGGACGTGATGCCCCCGCAGCTCTACGTCGACCCCGGCGAAGAGGAGGAGACGAGCCTGGCGAAGGAGGGCCGCAAGCGCCCGTCGTTCGCCGTCACGCTCGCCACCGTGCTGCTCCCCGTCGTGCTGATGCTGGGCAAGGCCGTCGCCGACATCACCCTCGACGAGGGCGGGACCCTCCGCACCGTCCTGGACGACCTCGGCACGCCGCTGATCGCGCTGCTCATCGCCGTCGTCGTCGCGATGTTCACCCTCGGCCTCGGCTCCGGCATGGACCGCCGGGCCGTCTCGTCGTCCACCGCGGAGTCGCTGCCGCCCATCGCCGGGATCCTGCTGATCGTCGCCGCCGGCGGCGGGTTCAAGCAGACGCTGATCGCCACCGGGATCGGGGACCTCGTCGCCGACTGGGTCAAGGACAGCGGGTTCTCCGTGCTGCTGCTCGCCTGGCTGGTCGCCGTCCTCATCCGGCTGGCCACCGGGTCCGCGACCGTCGCCACCGTCACCGCCGCCGGCATCTTCGTCCCGCTGGTCGGCGCCCTCGACAGCGGCGAGACCTCGCTGCTCGTGCTCGCGATCGGCGCCGGCTCGCTGTTCTTCTCGCACGTCAACGACGCCGGCTTCTGGCTGGTCAAGGAGTACTTCGGGCTCAGCGTCGGGCAGAACATCAAGACGTGGTCGCTCATGGAGACCGTCATCTCGGTGTCCGGCCTGGTGTTCGTGCTGCTGCTGAACCTGGTCGTCTAGCGGGGGCGCGGGCCCGGGGCGTCCCCGCCTTGGGCCCGCGCCCACCGATACCCGATCATGGAAGACGGAACACCCACCCACGGGCGGAGCGAGACGATGCGCGTCATTTCTGAATCACACCTCGGAACCGTCCTCGCGGGCCTGCCGGGGCGGCCGCGGGTCGTGGCGGGCGGCAACTTCGCCACCCCGCGCCGGGCCCTCGCCGTCCTGGACGCGGCCGCCGCCGAGTACCGGCTGTTCATGCTCAACGCCCAGGGCGACCTGCCCGACCGCGACGGCGTGGACCTGGAGACGCCGTTCGTCGGGGCGGGCATGCGCGGGCACGCGCGCCTGCGCTACTTCCCGTCGCGGCTGTCGCTCGTCCCGAACCTGCTGAAGGGGTCGCTGCCGCCCGACGTCGTCATCCTGCAGACGTCCACGCCGCGCGACGGGACGGTGTCGCTCGGCATCGAGGTCAACATCCTGCCCGCCGCCGTGGAGGCCGTCCGCGCCCGCGGCGGGCTCGTCATCGCCCAGCTCAACCCGCGCATGCCCTACACCTTCGGGGACGCGGTCATGGCGGTGGACGAGATCGACTACGCGATCGAGTCGGACGAGCCGCTCGCGAACCCGGTGCCCCGGCCGCCCGGCGACACCGCCCGCGAGATCGGCGGCCGGGTGGCGGCCCTCGTCCCCGAGCGGGCGACGCTGCAGCTCGGCATCGGCGCCGTCCCGGACGCCGTGCTCGCCTCGCTGCTCGGCCGCCGCGGCCTCGGCATCTGGTCGGAGATGTTCAGCGACGGGGTCCTCGCGCTGGAGAAGGCGGGCACGCTCGACCCGGACACGCCGATCACCGCGTCGTTCGCGTTCGGCGGCGAGGAGCTCTACGACTGGGCCGACCGCAACGAGCGCGTCCGCATGCTGCGCACCGAGAAGACCAACGACCCGAGCCTGATCGCGCGCCGCCCCCGGCTGGTGTCGGTGAACTCGGCGCTCCAGGTCGACCTGTACGCGCAGGCCAACGCCAGCCGGGTGCGCGGCGTGGTCTACTCGGGGTTCGGCGGGCAGACCGACTTCGTCGTGGGGGCGCTGCACTCCCCCGGCGGCCGAGCGATCATCGCGCTGCCGTCCTGGCACCCGCGCGCGGACGTGTCCACGGTCATCCCGCGGCTGGCCGGGCCCGTCACCTCCTTCCAGCACAGCTTCATCGTCAGCGAGCAGGGCACCGCCACGATCTGGGGCCACGACTCGCTGTCGCAGGCGCAGCAGCTCGTGGACGAGGTGGCGCACCCGGACGCCCGCGACGGCCTGCGCGAGCAGGGCCGCGAGCTCGGCTTCCCGCTGCGCTGACCCCGGTCAGGAGGCGGCCTTCGCCCGCGCCTTCCCCTTGCCCGCCTTCTTCTTCGCGCTCTTGCCGCCCTTGCCGTTCTTCGCGTTCTTGTCGGCCTTGTCGGGCTTCGGCGTGGCCTTCTTCGCCACGGCCTTGGCGGGACGCTTCTTCGCCTCGGCGTCCTTCTTGGCCTCCTTGCCCTCGGCCTTGGCCTCGGCGTTCTTCTTCGGCTTCTTGCCGTTCTTGGACGGCTTCGGCGCCGGGGCCTCGACCGGCGCGGCCACCGCCACGGCGGCCTCCGTCTCCGCCGCAGGGACGGCGGCGGGGGCGTCCCCGGCGACCCGGGTGCGGAACGTCTGCCCGGACCGGAACCGCGGCACCTGCGCGGCGGGGACCTCGACCGGCAGCCCGGTGCGCGGGTTGCGGGCGCTGCGGGCGGGCCGGGCGAAGCTGTCGAACGTCCCGAACCCGGTCACGGTGACGCGCTCCCCGGCGGACACCCGCTCCATCACGGTGTCGAACACGGCGTCCACGTGCCGGCGGGCGGCGGCCTCGTCGCTCCCCGCGCGCTCCGCCACCATCTTGACCAGTTCACTCCGGTTCATGCGCCATGCCCTTCACTGTGGCGATATGTGCTGCTCAGCGTAATGGGGCGCGGCCGTCCGGGCCCCTCACTTGCCGATGAACCCCCGGGACTGCAGCCAGGTCTCGGCGACCTCCGCCGGCTCCTTGCCCTCGATGTCGACCTCGCCGTTCAGCTCCCGCAGGACGGAGTCCGTCAGCGCCGCCGCGATCGGGTCCGCGATCTTCCCGATCGCCGGGTGGTCCCGGTAGACGGAGTCGCGGACGGTGAGGGCGGGGTTGTAGACGGGGAAGAACCTCTTGTCGTCCGGGACGGGCGTGAGGCCCAGCGCCTTGATGCGCCCGTCGGTCGTCGCGACCTCGCCGAAGGCGCACGGCTCGCCCTTGCCGATGGCGTCGTAGATGGCGCCCTCGGCCAGCGTCGCGACCGACGACTTCGGCAGCGTGAACCCGTAGGACTTCTGCAGGCCGGGCCATCCGTCGCTGCGCCCGGCGAACTCGCTCGCGACGCACGTGGACGCCTTGGCCGGGTCGGTCTTCGCCAGCGCGGCGTAGTCCGACAGGTTCTTGATCCCGAGCTGCCGCATCGTCGTCGTCTTCACCGCGATGGCATAGGTGTTGTTCGCGGGCGCCGCCGCGAGCCACTTCACCTTGTTCTTCGCGAGGTCCTGCTCCGCGACCGCCTTGTACTGCGCGGCCGGGTCTCCGATCGGCTCGGTCTCCTTCAGGTAGTTGATCCAGGCCGTCCCGGTGTACTCCCAGTACATGTCGATGCTGCTGGACGTCAGCGCCGCGCGCGTGGTGTTGCTGCCCTGGAGCCCGCACTTCTCGCGGACGGTCGCGCCCGCCGAGCGCAGCGCGAGCGCGGTGACCTGGCACAGGACGAGCTGCTCGGTGAACTCCTTGGACCCGACGGTGAGCGTGGCGCCGTCCAGCGAGTTGCCCTCCGCCAGGCTGCCCGCCTTGGCGTCGGTGCCGCCGGAGCTGAAGCATCCCGCGGTGAGGGCGACGGCGGCCAGGGAGACGGCGACGGGTGATCGTCGGATGGTGGGCAGGCGCATGGTGACTCTCCTCTGGGGTTCAGACGCCGCGGGGGCGGACGACGTGCTCGACGAGTCCGATGAGCCAGTCGGCGGCCATGGCGAGCACGGCCGTCAGGACGCTGCCGGTCAGCAGGATCGGGGTCCGGTTCAGCGCGATGCCGGTGTTGATGAGCTCGCCGAGCCCGCCCGCGTTGGTGAAGGCCGCGAGCGTCGCGCTGCCCACGTTGAGGATCACCGCGACGCGGACGCTGGCCAGGATCACCGGCACCGCGAGCGGCAGCTCGACGCGGAACAGCACCGCCGTCCGGGACATCCCGATGCCGCGCCCGGCGTCGATGAGCGACCGGTCGACGCCCTGGAGTCCGACCATGGTGTTGCGCAGCACCGGCAGCGCCGACACGAGGATGAGGGCGATCACCGCCTTCTGGAAGCCGATGCCGACCGTGACCGCGAGCAGGACCAGCACCCCGATGGACGGGACGGCCTGCCCCACGTTCGCGAGCGCGAGGAACGGCGCGGACAGCCGGCGCAGCCGCGGCCGGGTCAGCAGCACCCCCAGCGGGATCGCGATCGCGAGGACCAGCGCCGTGGACACCGCGACCAGGCCGACGTGCTCGCCGAACTGCCGGACGACCTCGTCCCGGTCGATGGCGCGGCGCTCGATCGGGTCGAGGTCGAGCCCGCGCACGTAGAGGTAGAGCGCCGCGCACACCAGCAGCAGGAAGACG
Source organism: Actinomadura geliboluensis (assembly GCF_005889745.1). Lineage (GTDB taxonomy): Bacteria > Actinomycetota > Actinomycetes > Streptosporangiales > Streptosporangiaceae > Spirillospora > Spirillospora geliboluensis. The sequence goes on along the minus strand of NZ_VCKZ01000011.1, from coordinate 4,581 downwards.
GGCGTGACGAGGAGGCCGGCGCGGCCCCGCGCCTCCTCCCCCGCGGCCGTCCGCTCCGGGACGGCGGTGACGGTCATCGCCCACCGCCCGCCGCCGGGGTCTCCCTGACGATCGCCGACCAGGAGACCGAGCCGGCGGGCCGTCCGTCCTCGTCCAGGACGGTCGCGGTCTCCGCGCCGGCCCGCAGCATCGCGTCGAGCGCCTCGTACAGCGACTGGTCGGCCCGGACGGTCGCGCCGCTCGCGCTCCCCTCCGTGGCGGCGGGCAGCGCGATCGAGCCGACCTCGACGAGCCGGAGCCTGCGCATCGCCGCGCCCGTCCCGACGAACGACGCGACGAACTCGTCGGCGGGCTGGGCGAGGATCTGCGCGGGCGTGTCGTACTGGACGAGCCTCGCCCGCCGCCCGAGCATCGCGATCCGGTCGCCGAGCTTCAGCGCCTCGGTCAGATCGTGCGTGACCAGCACGATCGTCTTGCGGATCCGGCCCTGCAGGTCCAGGAACGCGTCCTGGAGCCGCTCCCGCGTGATGGGGTCGATGGCGCCGAACGGCTCGTCCATCAGCATCGCGGGCGGGTCCGCGGCGAGCGCGCGGGCGACCCCGACGCGCTGCTGCTCGCCGCCCGACAGCTCCTTCGGGTACCGGCCCCGGTACGTGCCGGGGTCGAGGCCGACCATGTCGAGCAGCTCGTCGACGCGGTCCCGCACGCGCCGCTTCGGCCAGCCGAGCGTGCGCGGGATGACCCCGATGTTCGCGGCGATCGTCATGTGCGGGAACAGCCCGACCTGCTGGATGACGTACCCGATGCGGCGGCGCAGCTCGTCGGGGTCGGCGCGGGTGACGTCCTCGCCGCCGAGCAGGATCCGGCCCGCGGTCGGCTCGATCAGCCGGTTGATCAGCCGCAGCGTGGTGGTCTTCCCGCAGCCGGACGGCCCGAGCAGCACGACGATCTCCCCGTCCCGGACGCCGAGCGTCAGGTCCTCGACCGCCGGGGCGTCCTGGCCCGGGTACCGCTTGCTCACCCCCTCCAGCCGGATCATCTCCCGGACGGCGGTGCTCTCGGTGACGGCGGCTTCGGTCATCGCAGCCCCCTGGCGGTGGTGAGGCGGGACAGCACGACGAACAGCAGGTCGAGGACGAGCGCCAGCACGGCGACGCCGAGCGTCCCGGCGAGGGTGTCGTTCAGCGCGTTCGCCCCGCCGATCCGGGCCAGCCCGCCGAAGATCAGCTCGCCGAGGCCGGGCCCCGCGACGGCGGCGGCGATCGCCGCGATCGCGACCGTCATGATCGTGGCCACCCGGATGCCGGTGAGCACCACCGGCCAGGCCAGCGGCAGCCTGATCCGCAGCAGCCGGCTCAGCGGGCTCATGCCCATGCCGCGCGCCGCCTCCTCCACCGCGCCCGGCACGCCGTCCAGCCCGGTGATGGTGTTGCGCAGGATCGGGAACACCGCGTACAGCACCAGCGCGGTGATCGTCGGTGCGAGGCCCAGCCCGAACAGCGGGATGAGCAGGCCGAACAGCGCCAGCGACGGGACGGTCAGCAGGGTGCCCGCGACGCCGAGCGCGAGGGCCCGCGCCCGCGGGCGGTCCTCGACGGCGATCCCGAGCCCGATCCCGACGACCGCCGCGACGGCGACGGCGATCAGCACGACCTCGGCGTGCTCGGCGGCGAGCCGGGCGATCGTGGGCCAGCGTTCGGAGAGGTAGTCGGAGAAGCTCATCGCCGCCTCCCGGCGGCGGGAGCCCGGGCGAGGAGGGTACGGCTCGCGTCTCCCATACCTCAGAGGCTGCCTACGGATGATCAGTTGTGCAATGGCCGATCGGTCATCCCGGAGTGTCGCGCAGGTGCCGCAGCAGCAGGGCCAGGTCGAGCCGGCGCCGGCCGCCGGGCGCGGAGAACGCGAAGCCGAGCCGCGCCTCGGCGTACGCGAGCCGCGCGGCGATCGTGCTGTGGTGCCGGTGCACCTTCGCCGCGGCCCGGCGGGCGGAACCCGTCGCGCAGAACGCGGCGAGGACGGCGATGAGCCCGGCGCCGTTCGGTTCCCGGGCGAGCTCGTCCAGCACGGCGACGTCCGCGACCTCGGCGATGTCCTCGTCCCGCATCCGCGCGGCGACCACCGCGAGGGCGCCGAGCCCGTCGTAGTGGACGACGTCGGAGCCGAGCCCGGCGAACCGCAGCGCGGTCCGCGCACGCCGCCACGACACGGGCGCCTCGATCGCGGGCAGGGCGGGACCGACCCCGACCCGCACGCCTTCCGGCACCCGCTCGGGCAGCGCCCCGCCGAGAACCGCGCGGACCCGCCCGACCGGCACCGCGTGCCCGCCCACCGCGACGTCCCCGTCAACGGCGAGGACCCGCATGACGGCCCCCGGTTCGATCCGCAGCATCCGCAGGGCCCTGGCGCGTTCGAGTTCCCCGGCCTCGCTCGAAAGGGCCACCTCGGCGAGGCCCTCACCGCTATCCCTCGGCGCGGGCTCCAGCAGGAACCGGGCCGCGATCGCGAACCGGTCGAGGATGATGTCGTCCAGCGGCAGGGGCGCGTCCCGTCCGAGCCACACGTGCCCGCTCTCCGAGAACTCCCTGACCTGCCGGCGCCCGCCCGGCGGCTCCCCCGCCGCCAGCGACAGGCCGGCGTCGACGAGCCCGGCCGGGCATTCGGCGAGCCGCGCGGTCTCCTGGACGAGGACCCGCGCGCTCGCCCCGGCCGCCATCAGCCCGTCGAAGAAACTGATCACCCGCACCGCGGTCTCCGCGTCGGCGTCCAGCGCCGAAAGCCGCAGGATCAGGCCCTTCATGACGGCAGGGTACGGCACCCGACGACCGGCGGTCAGCGGGCCGATTTTCCCGGCGGCCGTCGGCTGGGCACGGCGGCCCCGGCGTCCGACACTGAGGACGCCGGCCGCGTGAGAGGAGCCCGTGGTGACCTACGCCTACGACCCGGAACTCGCCCCCTGGATCTCGATGATCCCGCACCTGACGATCGCCGACGTGGAGAAGGTCCGCCGTGAAGAGGCGGAGATGTTCGGGGACAAGCCCGCGTACGAACCTCCGGTCCCGGTCGAGACCCGCGACGTCACCGTGCCGCCGGGCGTGCCCGTCCGCGTCTTCCGGCCGGCGGAGCACGACGGCCCCCTGCCCGGCCTCGTCTACATCCACGGCGGCGGGTTCGTCCTCGGCTCCGTCGACCTCTACCAGGACGACACGACCGCGATCGCCGCCGAGGTCGGCGCCGTCGTCGTCTCGGTCGAGTACCGCCTCGCCCCCGAGCACCCCTTCCCCACCGGCCTGGAGGACTGCTACGCCGCCCTCACCTGGACCGCCGAGCACGCCGGCGAACTCGGCATCGACCCGGCCCGCCTGGCGGTCGGCGGCGAGAGCGCGGGCGGCGGCCTGTCCGCGGCGGTCGCGCTCCTGGCCCGCGACCGCGGCGGCCCCGCCCTGTGCTTCCAGCTCCTCGGCGTCCCCGAACTGGACGACCGGCTCGACACCCCGTCCATGCGCGCCTTCACCGACACGCCGATCTGGCACCGCCCCAACGCGGAACTGAGCTGGGACTACTACCTCGGCGAAGGCGTCCGCGGCACCGCCGGCGTCTCCCCGTACGCGGCGCCCGCCCGCGCCGAGGACCTGTCCGGGCTGCCGCCCGCCTACGTCACCACCTGCGAATTCGACCCGCTGCGCGACGAGGGCCTGACCTACGCGATGCGGCTGGTCCAGTCAGGCGTCCCGACCGAGATCCACCACTATCCGGGCACCTTCCACGGCTCGACCCTCGTCCCGCAGGCGGCCGTGACGAAGCGGATGAACGCCGACCGCCTCGGCGCCCTCCGCCGCGCCCTGCACCCCTAGAGCTCCAGCACGAGGCGGGGCCCGCGGGCCCGGGACACGCAGATCATCATGAACCCCCCGTCCGCGCGCTCCGCCTCGCTCAGCACCGAATCCCGATGGTCGGGCTCACCGTCGAGGACCACGGTCTCGCACGTCCCACAAGTGCCCTCCCGACAGGACGAAAGAACGCTCATACCCGCCTTCTCCACGGTCTCCAGAATCGAGCGACCAGCCTCGACCCGCAGCGTCCGCCCACTCAGCGCCAACTCAACATCGAACGCCTCAACAGGCCCGGAGACCGCCTTCGGCGAGAACCGCTCCGTACGCAGCACACCCGCCCCGCACCGCTCCTCAACCGCCGCGAGCATCGCCTCCGGCCCGCAGCAGTAGACGAGCGCGCCCTCCACCTCTCCCAAGACCACATCAAGATCGAGCAGCCCCCGCTCGTCCTGCGGCCAAACGTCAACACGCTCCCCGAACCGCGACAGCTCCTCAAGAAACGCCATGGAGGAGCGCCGCCGCCCGCCGTAATACAACCGCCAATCAGCCCCCGCCGCCTCGGCCGCGGCCACCATCGGCAGGATCGGCGTAATCCCGATCCCACCCGCAAGAAACACGTAACGAGGCGCGTCCTCCAGCACAAAGTGATTCCGAGGCCCGCGCGGCGGCCGTTCCGCCGTGCACGGTGGTCGTCCCGCCGCCCGTCCCCTGGACGACGAACGAGTTGTTGATGAACGGGGTCGTGCCGCCC
>NZ_VCKZ01000119.1 GCF_005889745.1 Actinomadura geliboluensis | reverse complement strand
CTGCTGCGCCCAGGGGAACGGCTCCGCGGCCGGGGGAGCGCTCTGCGCGCCCGGGACCTCCTGCGCGTACGGGAAGGGCTCGGGTGCGGGAGGCGCCGGGGCGCCGGGCACCTCCTGCGCGTACGGGAACGGCTCCGGGGCCGGACGCGGCGGGGCGCTCGGGATCTCCTGCGCGAAGGGGAACGGCTCGTGGGCCGGCGGACTCTGCGAAGGCGGAGGCTGCACGGCGGGGGGCTGCGCGGGAGGCGGCTGCACGGCCGGAGGCTGCGCGGCGGGGGGACGCGGAGCCGGGACCGGCGCGGGCGGCGCCGGCGGCTGCTGCGCGTACGGGAACGGCGGCGGCCCGGGAATGTCGGTGGACGTGGCCGGCGTCGGAGCCACGGGGGCCGCGGGCGCGGGCTTCGCCTCGTTCTCCTGCTCGAACCTGAACTCCAGGACGGTGCGGTCGGCCACCCCGGCCTCGGGGGCTTGCGCCTCCTCGGCGGCGGGCGGTTCCGCCTCAGCCTCCGCGGGCGGTGCCGTCTCCGCAGGCGGTGCCGCCTCGGCGGGCGGTTCCGGGGGCAGGGCCTTCGCCGGTCCGCCGTCGCCGGGGAGCAGCGGACCGGAGGGACCGCCCTGGCCGTCCAGCCAACGCGGGGGCGGCGGGACCTGAGCGGGCTGCCCGGGGTCGGGACGCTCCGCCTCGTGGTCGTCGTCCGGATTTCCGGTTGGAGTCACGCCGGCTCTCCCCGTATCTGCTCACCCTGAACGTCGCGCTGCGTCGCCGCAGTCGTCAGCGATGATAGCGGCGCATAAGGGACGGAAGTCCTCACCGGCTCCGGCCGGCGGCGGTGCACTTCGCCCCCGCGCAGTGCGTCAGCGCGTACAGCAGGTCGGACAGGTGCCGCCGCCGCTGCTCCGGGAGCGTCCCCGCGATGTTGGTGAGCTCGTGCGGGTCCCGGGTGCGGTCGTAGTACTCCCGCTCGCCGGCGGCGTACTCCACGTAGAGCATGTCGTTCGTGCGGAGCGCGTTGTAGGTCGTCGGCGCGCCGGGGGCGGAGTCCTGCCGGTCGGGGTCCTCCGCGGACGGCGGCGGCTTGACGTGCTCGATGAGCGCCGTCTCGCGCCAGTCCGGCGGCGTGCCGCCGCGCAGGAACGGCACGAGCGACCGGCCGTCGACGGCGGGCGAGGGACGCGCTCCGGCCAGCTCCTGGAAGGTGGGGGAGAGATCGGTGTTCTGCGCGATCTGCGGGACGGTGCGGCCGGCCGGGACGCCCGGCCCGGTGAAGACGAACGGGACCCGGATGTCGGTGTCGAAGGCGGTCATCTTGCCGCCGGCGAGCCGGTGCTCGCCCATGTGGAAGCCGTTGTCGGAGCCGAACACCACGTAGGTCTCGCGGTCGATGCCCAGTTCCTTCAGTGTTGTCCGGATTCGGCCGATCATCTCGTCCACCGCCTGGACCATCCGGACGCGGTCGCGGAAGCCCGCGTCGATCCCGTTGAGTCCGGGCTTGCGCAGCGGAGCGTGCGACCGCAGCCAGGACGGCTTGTCGCGCACGTCCGCCTCGTTGAAGGACGGCGACCGCGGCGCCCGCAGGTCGGCGAACATCCCCGCGTGCCGCGGCGCCGGAATGAACGGCCCGTGCGGCGCGAACGTGGACACCTCGATGAAGAACGGCTTGTCCGAGCCCTGGGACCGCTTGATGAAGTCCACGCCCTTGCCCGCGAGCACGTCGGTCAGGTAGTCCTGCGGCGCGGAGCCGTAGTGGACGAGCCGGCCGTTCTCGTTCAGGTTGTAGTTGTACTCGGGGTAGCCGTTGCCGTTGACGTACCACTCGGTCCAGCCCGGCGGCACGTACGGCGTCGTCCCGCCCTGCTTCATGCTCGGCAGGTAGCCGTTCATGTACTTCCCGAGCAGGGCGGTGCGGTACCCGGCCTTCTGGAGGGCCGGGGCGAACGACATCTGCTCGCCGCCGTTCCGCTTGAACACCTCGAAGCCGCCGTCGGGCGGGAAGTTCGTCCGGACCCGGGTGTTGTGCGGGTACTGGCCGGTGAAAATCGTGGCGCGAGACGTGCAGCACAGCGAGTCCGCCACGATGAAGTTGTCGAACGTCAGCCCCTCCCGCTGCATCCGGAGCACCTGCGGCATGTGCGCGACGAGGTTCCAGGAGAGGTCGTCGGTGAGGACGAAGACGATGTTGGGCTTGCGCGCCCCCTGCCCCGCCTTCGCGTCCCCGCCGGTCTTCGCGTCGCCGCCGGGCTGGAGGAAGCACCCGCCGAGGGCGAGGACGGCGATCAGGCACAGGACGGCGGCCGCCCCCCGGTGTCGGATCAACGTCTTCCCCTCCACGATGCGGTCGCCGGGCAAGCGTAACGATTCGGACGCCGTTCCGCGCGTCCGGGCGGTTCGCCGCACCTGCGCCTTGTTGGCATGATGCCGGTGAGATGAGGAGACCGGGCGGGGATCCGCGGGCGCTCGCGCCGCTGGTGCCGCTGGTCGCGGGGGCCGCGATCAGCGGTGTGATCGCGCTGGTCGTCCTGCTGGCCGTCTCCTGCCTGCCCTCCTCCGGCGGGACCTCGCCGGGCTCGGCGCGCGGCTCCGCGCGGCCACCGCTGCCGAGCCCCGCCGGCTCCCCGGTGCCGCTCGACCCGCCCGGTTACTCACCGGTCAAGCCGGTGATCGACGGCTCGTTCGCCGACCCCACCGTGATCAAGGCCGCGGGGACGTACTTCGCCTACGGCACCAACAACGCGGACGCGGCGGTGCCCGTCGCGACGGCGCCGTCCCCGACCGGGCCCTGGCGCACGTCCGGCGACGCCCTCGCCCGGCTGCCGGCCTGGGCCGCCGAAGGCTGGACCTGGGCGCCCGAGGTCGTCCCGCCGCAGCACGGGTCCGGCCCCTACATCCTGTACTTCTCGGCCCGCCGCAAGGGCGGCGACGCGCAGTGCGTCGGCGTGGCCACGGCCACCGCGCCCGCCGGCCCGTTCGTCCCGGTGGAGGGCGGGCCGCTGGTCTGCCCGCTGGACCTCGGCGGCGCCATCGACCCGGCGTCCTACATCGAGACGGACGGGACGCGCTACCTGCTCTACAAGACCGACGCCCGCACCACGGCGGCGCTCTACCTGGTCAAGCTGAGCCCGGACGGGCTGCGCCGCGCGGCCGAGCCGAAGAAGATCATGGCGCGGGCGCCGGACGAGCCGGTCCTGGTGGAGGCGCCCGACCTCGTCCGGCGCGGGAACCAGTACGTGCTGCTCTACTCGGCGGGCTGGTACTTCCAGTCGAACTACCAGACCCGCTACGCGGTGGCGCCGTCGATCGAGGGGCCGTACCGCAAGGCCGGGCCGATCCAGTCGACCGGGCAGTACGGCGGTGCGGTGCAGGGCCCGGGGAGCGCGGACGTCCTCACCGACGAGACCGGCGACTACCTGGTCTTCCACGGCATCCTCGACTACCACGGCGGCTCCCGCGTCACCCGCGGCATGTACGTCGCCCGCCTCGGCTGGGACGGCGCCCGCCCCGCCGTCCGCGGCGTCCCCACCCGCTACGAAGCCGAACACGGCCGCCTGAACGGCTGCGTCGCCGCGCTGGGGCGGCCGCGCGCCTCCGGCGGCAGGGCCATCGGCCCGTTCAGCCAGGACGGCTGCCGCGTGGACGTCCCGGTCTTCGCGCCGACCGCCGGGAGGTACACGGTTCGGACGCAGTACGCGAACCGCTCCGGAGCCGACTCCCATCTGCAGCTCTTCGCGAACGGGGCCGCCGTGGCCGACCTGCGGCTGCGCGCGACGCAGGGCGCCGACTGGACGTCCGTCGCGGCCCAGGTCGAACTGGCCGCCGGATGGAACACCCTCAGCCTGCGCCGGTTGGGCGGGCAGGGCCAGGGACAGGTCGACTACCTCGACGTCCGGTAGGGACCGGTCCGCTCGTACAGGACGAGCCAACCGCCCGTGTACGTCCACCTGCCGACCTGCCGCCATGGTCCGGCGGCCTGCACGGCGCGCTCCCGGCGCTGGATGACCGGGGCCGACAAGTCGAGGAACTGGTGGCTCATCACCCACACCCGATCGGTGCCGGCGAGCTTCGGCGGCAGGTTGCGCGGGAACACGTCGCGACCGGTCAGGTTGGCCGCGCGCACCGGGTCGACGCGCATGTCGACGTCGCGAAGCCGTCCGAAGACGTCCGGGTAGGCCGCCGCGCTCCAGCGCACGACGCCCGCGAGATAGACGACGGCGTCACCGGGGCGCGCCTGGGCGCGGACCACGTCCGCGGCCTTCCGCATGTCCTCCGGCCGGCTGTCCTGGCCCCGGAAGTACGTGTGGTCTGGCAGGGACGGGGCGATGAGCGCGACCGCGGCCAGCGCCATCACCGCGGCCTGGTCGGTGCGGCGGCGGGCCGCTGCGAGGAGCCGCGCCAGCCCCGCGCCGACGAGCAGTGACATGGCGGGCAGGCAGTAGGTCGTGTACCGGAAGAAGAAGACCGGGTCGCTGACGAGCGAGACGACGACGAGCAGAAAGGTCGGCAGTACCAGCCACGGCAGGGCCACGGCCGGCAGCGAGACCGTTCCCAGCGCCGGGCGGGCGTCCGAGCTGCCGCCCTGTCCTCGAACGGCGGCGATCGCGCCGATCAGCACCAGAGTCACGACGATCCAGGCCAGCGTCTGGCCCCCGCTGAAGAACTGCAGTTGCGACCACGCGACATCCCAGGTCGGCTTCTGGATCCACTGCACCTGGACCTTCTGGTCCCGCGCGGCGAGCGCGAACGGCACCAGAGGCACCGCCGCCAACGCGGCGGAGACCGCCCAGCCGATCCAGGTCCGAGCCTTCGGACGGATCAGCAGGAGGGTGGCGCCGTGCGCCGCTAGCAGCAGAGAACCGTGCAGGTGCAGGAACCCCAGGACCATGATCGTGAGGGCGTACGCCGCGAACCAACGCCACGGGCGCCGCTCGTTCCGGTCCACGGCCCGCACGAACAGGTACGTCGCGAGCACGGCGACCGCGGCCGTCATCGCGTAGGAGCGGGCCTCCGCCGCCCATCGGGAGGTCTGCACGCCGACCGCCCAGGCCAGCCCGCCCAGGAGCCCGGCGGGCGTGCCGAGGCAGCGCCGGCCGATGGCCGTGATCCCGGCCGCCGCGGCCGCCATCGCGAGCGCGCTCGGCAGCCGCAGCGCGACCGCGCCTGTCCCGAACACCGCCACCCACGGCTTCATGATCATGTAGTAGAGGGCGTGGACGAGATCGAGGTGCTCGAAGACGCGCAGCATGTCCCCGTAGGACCGGGTCGTCATGCTGATCGTGGCGGCCTCGTCGAGCCATAGCGACGGTTTCCCGATGCCGATGAGGGTGATCGCGAGCGTCAGCGCGGCCGGGAGCAGCGGCAGCGTCCAGGGGGCCGCCGGACGCCGGCGGGCCGTCTCCACACCGGCCCGGTCGGCCGCGGCCCGCGCTCGTTCCGCGCCTTCGGCACCCGCCGGTGGCGCCTCGGGTTCCTCGCCGTCCGGCCGTTCGTGCCGTTCCGTCTCATGGGGGGTCGCCGTCATGGCGGGGGGACCTCGACTCCTATTTCGCGCAGCAGCGCTGGGGTGGGTTGCGGGCGGCTGGTGAACCCGTCCTTGAGCCCGCGGACCATGGCGCGGCGCAGAGCGCCCCGGTCCGAGGAGTTCGCGAAGGTGCGGGCCCAGCGCCGCAGCGTTGAGCCGGCGTAAAGGGCGCGCTCGGCCGGCGCCAGCCCCGGACTGCCGGTGAACAGCCAGACCTTGTTGCGGACCTCGAAGAAGAAGCGGTCACCGGGGTCGGCGTCCGCGCCGCCGAAGCCGCGTGTCTTGTGCACGACGACGCTGTCCGGGCACAGGACTCCGCGGCGGTCGCGCAGTAGCCGGGTGGTGAACTCGAAGTCGTCGTTCCACAGGAAGTAGTCCGCGACCGGCAGCCCGCGCTCCCGCACGGCGACCGCGTCGACCAGCACGGAGACGAACGAGGCGGAGCGGATCGGGACGCAGCCGGCCGCGCGGGCGATCCGGGACTCGGCGGCCGTGGCGCGGGGCTTCCGGCGCGGTGTGTTCATCGGATGGTCGCGGCCGTCCGTCCACACGACGCGGCTCGCGACCAGGACGGGCGGGCCGTCGCCCGCGGTGGCCCGCTCGCGAGCCGCGAGCAGCTCGCCGAGCGCCTCGGGACCCGGCACCGTGTCGTCGTCCAGCAGCCAGACGGTCCGTGCGCCGCCTGCCAGGGCGCGGGCCAGTCCGGCGCTGAATCCGCCCGCTCCGCCGACGTTGCGGGGCAGCACCAGCAGGTCGGCGGCCGGAAAGCGCTCCGCGACCATCGCGGCGGAGCCGTCGGAGGACGCGTTGTCGACCACGATGATCCGTTCCGGCGGGCGCCTCTGGGCGCCGAGCGCGGACAGGGCCTCGCCGAGGAGGTCCCGCCGGTCATGGGTGACGACCACCGCCGCGACGGGTCCCGGGCCGGGCGTCACCGGTCGCGCCTGCCTGCGGCGCGCCGGGCGGCGCGCTGCAGCGCCGGTGACGGAGCCGCGGCGGCGTCCATGAGCTGCCGCAGGTTCTGCCGGACTCCGGCCAGCTCATCGTGCAGGTGCGCGAGCCCGATGCGCTCGTCCGCGAGCGCCAGCTCTTCCAGCAGGTGCGCCGTGACCTCGACGGACGCGGACGCGATCTGCTCGTCCGGGACGTCGGCCGGGAGCATGGACGTCCCCGGCGCCGGTGCGGCGGTCAGCTCGTCAAGGTCGCCGGTCACGGCGTAGCCGGCGGCGCGGAGCGCGTCCGCGAGTTCCCGGGTGCGGCGCGCGGCCCACGCCGCATGGCGTTCGGAGAGGCCCATCCGGGCGCGTCCCGTCCCGGCGGCGAGGCCGTTCTCGACGAGGTGCTCGGCGACCACGCGCTCGTAGTCCGCGCCGAGCGCCGGGCCGATCTTCTCGTTCAGCCGCCGGAGCAGCTCCGCGGCGGGCGCCGGCAGCGGCTCGTCCTCGGCGATCCCGCCGAGGTCGCAGACGTCGTCGCCGATGCCGGCCACCGCCCGGAACCGCTTCCAGAGCAGCCCGGGGCCGCTGCCCGGCGGCGGCAGGGTGAGCACGTGGATCCGGTCCTTCGGTACGACCGACGCCCACGTTCCGAGGACGCGCGCCGCGTCGTGCAGGCCCCAGAACATCTCCCCGTAGGGCGCGGCCGCGTCCATGCCGCGCGCGATGAGGTCGTCGGCGAACCGCTCGAACGTGATGGTGTGGGCGTGCCGGATCTGCTCCTGCCAGTCGAGGATCAGCTGCCAGCCGAGGCCGCGGGTGGCGAACACCACGTGCACCTCGGCCGGCTCCAGCGCCGCCACGGCCCGTTCGGCCTGCGGCCCGGTCGCCCCGCCGAGCAGCGGCTGGGAGAAGACGACCGCGGGGCCGTCCCAGTTCCGGATCCGCTGCGCCACCCGGTCCCAGGCGCCCTCCCAGTCCGGGTCGCGCCGGCCGCCCCAGCTCATCTCGCGCAGGTCCATGACGGCGCCGAAGTGCTCCTTCGGGCCGATGACCGGGTAGCAGACCCCGGCGTCGCCGAGCCGCCGCCGGTTCGCCCACAGCACCCGGTGCAGGAAGTCGGCCCCGGTGCCGGGCGCGCCGACGTGGAGGTAGACGGACTTGCCGGATCGGTCGCCCATGGTCGTGCTCATCTCGTGCTCGTCTCGGTGCCGGACCGCCGCGTCCCGCCCTGGATCCTGCGGTACGCCCCGTGCAGCCGCCGGGCCGCGGGGTGCCGCTCGCCCGCGTCGCGGAGGGTCCGCTCGACGAGGGGGGCCGCGTCGCGGGCCATCCGCTCGGTGGTTTCGCGCAACTCCGCGGTCTCCCCCCGCAGAAGGCCGAGTTCGTCATGGAGCGGGACGGCGGCACCTGGCACCTCCGCAGCACGGTCACGCAGGTCCCGCAGGCGCAGCAGCACCGCTCTGATCGCGTCGGTGCCGGCGTCCGCCATCTCGGCCCAGCGCGGCTCGTCGGGCGGCGGGGCGGGCGAGGTTCCGAGAGGGGGACCGGATGCGGGCATCGGCATGAGTTCGTACAGGTCGCCCACCACACGGTAGCCCGCGGCGCGGATGCCCTCGGCCATCTCGACGGCCCGCTCGGTCGCCCAGGGGATGTGCTCGGCGGGCAGTTCGGTCCGCACCGGGAACGCGCGGTCGGCCAGCACCTGCTGCGCGAGGAGGAGCTTGACATCGTCGTTGTAGGCGTGCCAGCCGATCCGTCCGCCGAGCGCCTCGTTGAGCCGCAGCAGGAACTGGGTCTCGGCCAGCCCGAGCGAGGAGTTCGGGAAGGTGCGGGTCAGGTCGTAGTCGTCCGGGACGAGTCCGGTCGCCGCGCAGAACCGCCGCCACAGGAGATCCCGGGGCGCGCCCGGCCGGGGCAGGGTGACGACCTGGACGCGGTCCGGCGGCAGATGGGCGCCCCACCGTTCGAGCACGGCGACCGGGTCCTGCAGCCCCCAGAACAGCCGCGCGGACTCGTACGAGCGCCAGTCCTTCCGGCGGAGCGCAGCCACGAACTCGCCGAAGGAGGTCGTGAACCGGTTCTTGACGTCCTCCTGCCAGTGCGCCGGGATCTGCCGCCCGAGGTCGCGCGCCGTGAACATCACGTGAACGTCGGCGAAGCCGAGATCGGCCAGGGCCTGGCGGACGTGCTCCGGACGGGCGGGCGCGAGCAGCTCCTGCGAGATGATCACGGTGCCGGGCCAGTCGCGGGCCTCGTCCACGAGCGCGCGCCACGCCCCGCGCGTCTCCGGGTCGGACGCCTCGTTGAAGAAGGTCCGGCGCAGGTCGAAGGCGGCCCTGACGTGGGCGGCGAAGTCCACGCCCGGGTAGAGGACGCCGTGCTCGCGGAGCCGGTGCCGGTTGTGCCACAGCACGCTCTGCAGGAACGTCGTACCGCTCTTCGCGGCTCCTACATGAAGGTAGACCGCCGGGCGCGCACCGCCCTGCGGCGCGCTGCCGGGAATGGGGGAGGGCACCGCGGTCCTTGGGATTCCTGCGTCGGGTCCGATCGAATGCCGGGTATCTTAGCCGCAATCCGCACGAATGGACCGGCCGGTACCCCCGCGCGACCGGTCCACCGCTCCCCGCACGGCATGGATGGACACCCCCAGTGAATGTCGACCTCGTGGTGGCCGGTTCCGGATTCTTCGGGCTCACGGTCGCCGAACGGTGCGCCGCCGAACTCGGCCTGCGCGTGCTCGTGCTGGAGCGGCGGGAGCACATCGGCGGGAACGCCTACAGCGAGGCCGAGCCGGAGACGGGCATCGAGGTCCACCGGTACGGCGCGCACCTGTTCCACACGTCCAACGAGCGGGTGTGGGAGTACGCGAACCGGTTCACGGCCTTCACCGACTACCGGCACCGCGTGTACTCGACTTTCAAGGGACGGGTCTACCCGCTGCCGATCAACCTCGGCACGATCTGCGAGTTCTTCGGGAGGGTCTTCACCCCGGACGAGGCGCGTGAGCTGATCGCGGAGCAGGCGGCCGAGGTGACGGCCCCGTCCAATCTCGAGGAGAAGGCGATCTCGCTGATCGGGCGTCCGCTGTACGAGGCGTTCATCCGCGGCTACACGGCCAAGCAGTGGCGGACCGATCCGCGGGACCTGCCCGCCGAGACCATCGCCCGGCTGCCCGTCCGGTACACCTTCGACAACCGGTACTTCAACGACACCTACGAGGGCCTGCCGGTCGACGGGTACACCGCCTGGCTGGAGCGGATGGCGGACCACCCGAACATCGAGGTGCAGCTGGGCACCGACTTCCTCGACATGCGCGACGATGTCGCCGGACGGGTTCCCGTCGTCTACACCGGCCCGCTCGACGGCTACTTCGGCTACGCCGAGGGCGAGCTCGGCTGGCGAACGCTGGACTTCGAGCTGGAGGTCAAGCCCACCGGCGACTTCCAGGGCACCCCGGTGATGAATTACGCGGACGAGGACGTCCCGTACACCCGCGTCCATGAGTTCCGCCACTTCCACCCCGAGCGGACCGGCTACCCGCCGGACAAGACCGTGATCATGCGGGAGTACTCGCGGGCGGCGGGCCGGGGCGACGAGCCCTACTACCCCGTCAACGCCGCGGGGGACCGCGCCCGCCTGGCGGCCTACCGCGAACTCGCCCGGCGCGAGGACGGCGTGCTGTTCGGCGGCCGGCTCGGCACCTACCAGTACCTCGACATGCACATGGCGATCGCGAGCGCCCTCGCCATGGTCGACAACAGGCTGCGTCCCCATTTCACCGGGGGCCCGCGTCTTCTGGACAGAACCGGCCGGACGGGCGCGTCCCGCCGGACCGAACCGAGCGGGGGAACGGACGAGTGACCGGAAACGCCGAACGCGCCGAGACGCCGGGCGGGCACGGCCCGGCATCCGGGCCGCCGCGCGTGCTGCAGCGGGTCGTCATGCCCGTGGACCGCGACCTCGACGTCCTGAAGCTCTACGTCGAGGGCGAGATCGTGCGGGGCGCGGAGGCGCTCGCCGCCGAGAGCGGGCATCCCGCCGGGAGGGCCGGGCGGCGCGGTGTCGTCGTCCCGGTCGGGGGCCGGGTCTCGTTCGCGACCTACTTCAACGCGTTCCCGGCCGGGTACTGGCGGCGCTGGACCTCGGTGGCGGAGGTGGTGCTGCGGGTCCGGGTGCGCGGCCAGGCCACCGTGATCGTCTACCGGTCCAGCGCCAAGGGCGACGTGCAGCGCGTCGACTCCGTCCGGATCGACTCCGAGGCGGCCCGCGAGGAGACGTTCCGGCTGACGCTGCGCCCGTTCATCGACGGCGGCTGGTACTGGATGGACGTCCTGGCCGGGGAGCGCAACGCGGTGCTGGAGCAGGCCGACTGGTGCGCCGGCGAGTCCGCGTCCGGTCCCGTCCGGCAGGGCCGGGTCAGCCTCGGCATCACCACGTTCGACCGGCCCCGCTTCTGCGTCGACCAGCTCACCGCGCTCGCGGGCGCCCCCGAGGTCCTGGACGCGGTGGACGCGGTCTACGTCGTCGACCAGGGCACCAGGCGCGTCCGCGACGACGCCGGGTTCGCGGCGGCGGCCGCCGCGCTGGGCCCCCGGCTGCGCGTCATCGAGCAGGGCAACCTCGGCGGCTCCGGCGGCTTCTCCCGCGCGATGGACGAGACCGTCAAAGCCGGGACCAGCGACTACGTGCTGCTCCTCGACGACGATGTGGTCACCGAGACCGAGGGCGTCCTGCGCGCGGTCGCGTTCGCGGACTTCGCCCGCACACCGACGATCGTGGGCGGGCACATGTTCAACCTGTTCGCCCGCTCGCAGCTGCACGCCTACGGCGAGACCATCGGACGGTACCGCTGGTGGTGGGAGCACGCCCCGCACACCAAGCGGGAGCACGACTTCGCCCGGCCGCCCGACACCAACCCGAACCCCCGGCTGCGCAAGAGCGCCGGCAGCCTGCGCGCGACGAAGTGGCTGCACCGCCGCGTGGACGTCGACTACAACGGCTGGTGGATGTGCCTCATCCCCACCGACGTCATCCGCAAGGTCGGGCTGTCCATGCCGATGTTCATCAAGTGGGACGACGCCGAGTACTGCGTCCGGGCGGGCGAGGCCGGGTTCCCGACCGTGACGCTGCCCGGCATGGCCGCGTGGCACGTCCCATGGCAGGACAAGGACGACGGCATCGACTGGCAGGCGTACTTCCACCAGCGCAACCGCCTCGTCACCGCGCTGATGCACTCGCCGTACGAGCGGGGCGGGAACCTGCTCAAGGAGAGCTTCATCATCTCGGTGAAGCACGCCCTGGCCATGCAGTACTCCGCGGCGGAGCTGATGCTGTGGGCCATCGAGGACGTGCTCAGCGGCCCCGGCCACATGCACGCGGGGATCGCGACGAGGCTTCCGGAGATCCTGGCGTTCCGCGCCGGCTTCCCCGACGCGCGGAACCGGTCGAGCCACGAGGAGTTCCCGCAGGTCCGGCGGAACCGGCCGCCCAAGCGGGGACGCGGCTTCAAGCCGCCGAGCGGCACGGTGAACGTCCTGGCCAGCGCCATGCGCGGCGCCGCCAGGCAGCTGCGGCCGGTCGATCCGCGCACGCAGGGGAACCCGCAGCTGGTCGTGCCGCACATAGACCGGCACTGGGGTCTGCTGTCGCAGGTCGACAGCGCGCTCGTCTCCTCGGCGGACGGGACGAAGGTGGCCTGGTACCAGCGCGACCCGGAGCGCTTCCGGCGCCTGCTGCGGAGGACGACGCTGCTGCACGCCCGGCTGAGCCGGGAATGGCCGGAGCTGAGCCGCGACTACCGGGCAGCCATGGCAGAGCTCGCCTCCCCGGAGGCATGGCGCGCGACGTTCGAGTCGGCCGGCGCCGACCGGACCGGGGACGGGCCGGGATGACGGCCGCGCCGGTCCCGACGGATTCCGGGCTGCGGGCGCCGGGCGGCGACGGCGGCCTGCGGCAGACGCTGCGCAACCGGTACCTGCTGCGGCTCCTCGTCCGCCGGGAGCTCAGGGCCCGGTACAAGGGATCGCTGCTCGGCCTCGGCTGGTCGTACGTCCGGCCCGCCGTGCATTTCACCGTCTACTTCTACGTCATCGGCGTCTTCCTCGGCATGGACCGGCAGATCGAGAACTTCCCGGTCTACCTGTTCGCGGGCATGGTCCTGGTCACGCTGTTCACGGAGACGCTGCATTCCGCGACGCGTTCGGTCACCGGCAACGCCGCGCTCGTCCGGAAGGTGTTCCTGCCCCGCGAGCTGTTCCCGACGGCGTCGGTGCTGGTGTCGCTGGTGCACTTCCTGCCCGGCCTGCTGATCCTGCTGGGCGGGGCGATCGCCGCGGGCTGGCGCCCGTCCCCGGCGGGGCTGGGCGCCGCCGTGCTCGGGTTCACGATCATCATCGTGCTCGGGTTCGGCTTCGGGCTGCTGTGCGCGGCCGTGAACGTCTACTTCCGCGACCTGGAGCAGGCGGTGGACATCTCGATGATCGTCGTCACCTGGTCGGTGCCGATGATCTATCCGTGGACGCACGTCCAGACGCACGCGCCGGACTGGGTGCTCGACGTCTACCTCGCGAGCCCGCTGGTCAGCGCCGTCTCCCTGTTCCAGCGGGCCTTCTGGTTCCCCGGGACCCGCGGCGACTTCGCGTTCCCGCCCGATCTGTACGCCCGCGCCTGCGGGGCGCTGGCCGTGAGCCTGCTGGTGTTCATCGCCGGCCACGCGGCCTTCTCCCGCCTGCAGGCGGGCTTCGCGCAGGAGCTGTAGCCGTTGACACCCTCACCGCCGACCGCGCCGACGGCCTCGATAGTGATCGACCGCGTGACGAAGGACTTCACGCTGCGCCATGCCCGCTCGATCAAGGAGATGAGCGTCCGCGCGCTGCGCCGGCAGAGCCTGTCCGACCGGTTCAAGGCGCTGGACGAGGTGAGCCTCACCATCGAGCGGGGCGAGACGGTCGCGCTGATGGGGCTCAACGGCTCCGGCAAGAGCACGCTGCTCAAGCTGATCTCCGGGGTGATGCGGCCCGACTCCGGCTCGGTGCTCGTCCGCGGCCGGGTCGCGGGGCTGATCGACGTGGGCGCCGGGCTGCACCCCGAACTGACGGGCCGGGAGAACGTCTTCCTCAACGGCGCGATCCTCGGCATGGGGCACGCCGAGATCACGCGGAAGTTCGACGCCATCGTGGAGTTCTCCGGCGTCGAGCGGTTCCTGGACGACCAGGTGAAGTTCTACTCGTCCGGCATGTTCATGCGGCTGGCGTTCTCGATCGCCGCGCACACCGAGCCCGACGTGTTCCTGATCGACGAGGTGCTGGCCGTCGGCGACCCGCCGTTTCGGGAGAAGTGCCTGGCCCGGGTCCGGGAGCTGCGCGGCGAGGGCCGCACGATGGTCATCGTCGCGCACGACATCCGGATGCTCACCGGGCTCTGCGACCGCGGCATCACGATGCGGGCGGGGCGGGTCGCCTTCGACGGGCCGACGGAGGAGGCCGGGCGGCTGGTGCGCGAGGACCGCGCCGCCCGCCGTGCGGCCGCCGGGGACGCCGTCCCGGGGCATACCGGTGGATAGGGTGTCCCGAGCCGCGGCGGGGGGCCGCGCGCCGACAGGGGAACAGGGGAGGAGTGCGGCGTTGAGCACGCAGGAGATCGGCCGCCCGTCGCTGGACGATGTCCACCGCATCATCGCCGACAAGGGCTGTTCGGTGCTGTCCCTGGACATCTTCGACACCGTGCTCTGGCGCCGCGTCCCGCGTCCCACCGACGTCTTCGCCCTGCTCGCCTCTCGGATGCGCGAGGATGGGCTCTGCCCGGCCTGGGTGACGGACGCGACCCTCCGCCGGCTGCGCATCGCCGCCGAGGAGGCCGCACGCCGCGGCCGTGACGCGCTCGGCACCGAGGTCTCGCTGTTCGACATCTGGCGCGCGATGCCCGGCGGTGTCTTCGGCTCCGCGCCGCTGGAGCGGCTCGTCGAGGCCGAGGTGGCGCTGGAACGCGAGCTGACCGTCGTGGACCTCGACATCGCCGACGTCGTCAAGACGGCGCGGAAGCAGGACGTCCAGGTCGTTCTGGTCTCCGACACCTACTTCACCGAGGAGCAGCTCTCCCGGCTTCTCGACCGCCCGGAGCTCGGCCCGCTGGACGGTGTGCGGATCTTCCGGTCGAACCAGCACGGGGCCGCCAAGGCGTCCGGCCTCTGGGAGATCGTGCTCCGCGAACTCGGCCGCGGCCCCGAGCAGATCGTGCACATCGGCGACCACGAGACCGCCGACCACGAGGTGCCGGCGAAGCTCGGTGTCCGCGCCGTCCACTACCGCCGCCTCGACGACGCCTACCTGGACGTGCTGGAACGCGAGCGGGAACCCGTCGCCCCGTTCGGCGGGTACGCCCCCGACCTGGACGACCGGGACGGCGACTTCGGCCTCACCACCCTGCGCGCCAAGGCCGTTCGCTCCGGCGTCCCCTTCACCACCTCCGCGCTCGATGCCGCGTGGCGGTACGGCGCGGGCGTCCTCGGCCCGGTGCTGACCGGCTTCGCCGAGTGGGCGGCGTGGAAGGCGCACGAAGCGGGGACCCGCAGGCTGTGGTGCTCGATGCGCGAAGGGGAGCTGCTGTCCCGGCTCATCAACGAGGCCGCCGAGGCGCGCGGCTGGGACGTGCGGGCCGCACCGGTCTGGCTGTCGCGGTTCGTGACCTCGCTCGCCGGGCTCGACCCGCACGACACCGACGCCGTCCACGCGTTCATCAGGACCGGCTACCGGCTGACCGTCCGGCAGGCCCTCAAGGTGCTGGACCTGCAGCCCGGCGATGTGCCCGGCCTCGCCACCGAGCTGGACACCGTCATCGACAACGGCGACATCGCCGACCGGGTCGCGCGCACCCTCACCGAGACACCGCACCTGTGCAACCGGCTCGCCGTGACGGTCACCGCCACCCGCGAACGCATGATCAAGTCGCTGCGGAGCACGGGCGCCCTCGACGGACCGGACCTGACGCTGGTCGACCTCGGCTGGGGCGGCACCATCCAGCGCCAGCTCGCGCGGGCGCTGGAGATCGCGCGGATCGACGTCCGGCCCGCCGGGCTGTACCTCGCGACCGACGACCGGTCCGCGCGGGTGTACCTGGCCGGGCTGCGCGCCGAGGGCTACCTGGCACAGGCTGGGCATCCGGCGCACGTCGCCGCGACCGTGACCCGCAGCCCGGAGATCGTGGAGCAGTGCGTCAACGCGCTCTGCGGCTCCCTGATCGGCTACGGCGAGGACGGCTCCCCCGTTCTCGGGGAGACGTCCGACTCGCCGTCCCAGAACGCCGAGCGGCGGACCGTGCAGGACGGGATCCTCGCGTTCCAGCGGCTGTGGAACCGGTACGTGACCGCGTCCGGCGGCGAGTGGCCCGAGCTGGCCCGGCCCCGCGCGGCCCGCGACCGGCTCGCCAGGATCCTCGTGGCCGCGCTGGAGTCGCCGACCCCCGAAGAGGCCGCCGTCTTCGGCAACTGGACGCACGAGGACAACTTCGGCTCCTCCCTCGTCACCACCCTGCTGCCCGCGGACCTCAAGGCCGCCGTCCCGTACCTGTCGCCGGGCGACCTCGCCGACCTGCACATGCGGGACTCCTTCTGGCCCGCCCTGATCGCCGCGTCCGACACCGGTCTCGCCGCCATGGCGCGGGCCATCGCGGACGGCGCCATCACCGCGGAGGCGTTCGACCCGGCCGGTGAGGCCCACGAGACGCGGCTGCGGTACCGGACGTCCGACGACCGGTGGCACGAGCCCATCCGCCGCCGGGTCAGGATCAACCACAACGGGCTGTCGTTCGCCCGGCTCGACTTCGAGCACCACGACACGGTCGACGTCTCCCTCGCGATCCCGGGCCGCCCGGCGATCGTCCGGGTCGACTGGATCGAGGCGAAGGTGGTCGCCGGGGGCCGCCGCCGGGAGCAGGTGCTGCGCTGGGACCGGCCGGAGGACTTCGTCGGCCTCCACTACGCCGACTGCCGCTACCTCGGCGGCAACCTGATGGAGTTCGACACCGACTACGCCGCGGTGTGGCTGCCGCTCGCCCGCCGCGCCGGCGTGCCGTCGGTGTCCTCCGGGCAGCTCACGATCGCGTTCGCGATGCTGCCGCAGTCGATGACCGGCATGGCGCCGCACATGCCGGTCGACCGCAGGGCCGAGCGTTCGGCCCGCGCGGCGCGTCTCGCCGAGCGGCTCCGCGCCGAGTACCGGGCGGCCGGCGTCAGGGGCGTCGCAACCGGTGCCGGACGAGTGGCCAGGAGGAAACTCGGTGACGGCAGATGAGCACGGAGCCGGCGTGACCGGCTCCCAGGACGACCCGCACGGGCAGGCCCGCGCCGCCCGCGAGCAGCCGCTGCTGCTCCACTCGATGTCGGTGTTCCGGGAGTTGTTCGAGCTGGTCTTCGCCCGCCGCGACATCACCGCGGTCGTCGAGGTCGGCGTGGAATCGGGGCAGGTCAGCTCCATCTACGCCGACCTGGGGGCGGTCGTGTACTGCGTCGAGCCGGCGCCGAGTGACGACCTGCGCGTCGTCCTCGCCGAGGACCCGCGGCTGAACCTGGTCGAGGGCCTGTCTCCGGCGGCGCTTCACGACCTTCCGGTCGCGGACCTGTACGTCCTGGACGGCGATCACAATTACGCGGTCGTCCGCGCCGAACTCGACTGGATCATGCGGAACGCCCCGGACGCGGTGATCGTCCTGAACGATGTCCTCTGGCCGTCGGGGCGCCGCGACCTCTACTACCAGCCGACCTCGCTGCCCCCGGGGGACATGCACCCGTCCAGCACCGACGGCCCGACGGTCTGGCACGACGACCTCACCCCGGCCGGTTTCGTCGGCGACGGCGCGTTCACGGTCGCCGTGCACGCGGGCGGCGAACGCAACGGCGTCCTGACCGCCGCCGAGGACGCCCTCAGCGAGAATCCCGGCTGGCGCCTGGAGATCGTGCCCGCGGTCTTCGGCTTCGGCGTGCTGATCAACTCGGCCGCCCCCGCCGCCGGCGAGATCTTCGAGGCGCTGCGTCCCTACACGTCCTCGAAGCTACTCGCGGCGATGGAGAACAACCGCGTCGCCCTCTACACGCGCCTCCTGCAACTCCAGTACGAGGCCGCCGGGCACACCGCTTCGTCCAACCGCCTCACCGAGACCATCTCGTCCCAGCAGCGCGAGATCGAGGCCCTTCGCGGCGAACTCGCCCGGTCCAAGGCCGAAGCCGCCGCCCGGAGCCAGGAGCTGCGCGCCTTGCGGGACGCTCTGGATCGGCCCGTGTCCGACGCCGCAGGCCGCAGGCGGTCCGGCGAGACGATGGTGAATATTGGACGGGCACTGTCGCACTGGATGCGCGGCACGCCCGGCAGCCCGCGATGAGACCGGCGACCGGCGTTCCGGAGCGATGGCGAATAGTCGGCCGTTCCGGTGGTGACCGCGCTCTCCGGTGACTCGCAGCGAAGGATCTCGACATGACGGACTACATCGCGACCGTGGCGATGCACCAGCCCACGTGGGGCACGTTCCTCGAGCCCGCCCCTGACCTCGCGGACGTGGAGCACCCGCACGAGGCGCTGAGCATCCCGATCCGGGGCGGGCACCACGCCGACCTGAGGGCGTTCGCTGGACGCAGCACCGTGTTCGACCGCGCGGTCGCCAGGATCGAGAACCTCGACCTGGCGTACGAGGACCAGTGCAGCGCCTACCACTACTTCGACCTGTTCTGCCAGGTCGAGCGGTGCCGTCAAGAACTGACGAGGCTGGTCGATGTCGGCGTGTTCATGGGCGGCTCCGCCGCGATCCTCGCCGGATGCGTCGAGCCGATGGGCCTTGAACTGGACCTCGTCGATGTCAACGACGCCTACCTGCGATTCACCCACGAGAGGCTGCGGCGGCTGTTCCCGCGGGCCATGAACCGCGTGCGGATCTTCCACGGCGACCTGCCGACCTATGTGGCGACGGTGCTCCTCGCCGAGCCGCAGGCACGCGCGCTCGTCCACCATGACGGTGCACACGCCTTCGACCAGGTCGTCAAGGACCTCAGCTCCCTCTACTACGTCCGGGACCGGGTCCGGGGCGTGGCGATCCAGGCGACCCACCTCCGCGGAGACATCGCGCACCTGAACTTCGTGGACGCCGCCGTCCACGCCATGTTCGGCGTCGGCGTGAAGTACGAGCCACTCGGCGCGAACTTCCCTCCGGACGCGCCTGTGACCGTCCCGAACGAATGGGACGGCAACTACTTCCTGGCCGGCGCCCCGGAGGGCATGTACCTCCCCTTCGACAGCGTGGAGTGGAAGTACCCGCACCCGTCGATGGAACTGGAGACGTTCCTCCCGGTGAAGGCAGACCCCGTCGGCTGATTCCCGTGCGTGCCCCCCCGCATTGGCCGGGTGTGGCCAGGGGCCTGCGTGTGTGTTGTCTGATCTTCGGCGCAGGTGGGCGTTGTGACCGGAATGTCGGGGATAGGGGTGCATCTAGGGAGCTGTTCCCTTGAACGAGAGGCAGTGAGGCGGGAAGGTCTTTACCCTGGGACATGCAGGTAACCGACCGCAGGAAAACCGAACCCGGCAACCCCGAGGCGTTCCCTCCACTCCCGCGACTCCCAGGGGTCTCTCGACGTGACGGACATGGCGAGCGGGTCCGCGATGGCGCGGCTCACACAGGCCGACCGCGTCCACGTGGGCTGGCGCTATGCGCAGGTTCACCCCGATCCGGGGCCGCCTCCGGAGGCGCCCGAGCGGCCCGGCGGGGCACCGCTGCCGCCGCCGGCGCGGCGCCCCGGCGAGCACATGGCCGGCCGCCCGCTGCGGATCGCGGTCGGCGGGACCGTCGTGTTCATCGTCCTGTTCCTGGTATGCGGGCTGCTCGGCGTGATCCCGTGGGCGTTCGCCGGGGTGGCGCTGCTGGCGTGCCTGGTCGTCCTCGGCATCACGGGCGGCGGGCTGTGGCGGGACGAGCGGGGCGTCCGCGAACGGCTCGCGCAGGAGCGGTCTGAGGACGAGCGGCAGCGGGCCAAGCAGGCGAGGGAGCGCGAGGCCGCCGAGAAGGCGTACGCGAAGGCCCGGGCCGAATGGGAGCGCAGGCAGGCCGCGTACGAGGGGCAGCGCGAGTGGTACCCGGTCGCCGTCCCGCCGGGGGTCGACCGGCTGGACGTGGTCGGCGGCACGCTCGCCGGATGGTCGGCGGCCGTCACCACCATGGGCGCGGCCCGGCTCGCGGTGGGCGCGCGGCTCACCGTCATCGACCTGTCGGAGGGCGCGGTCGCGCACGACCTGCTGCGCCTCGCGGCCGACCGCGGCGACGACCCGCTGGTATGGGTGCTGCCCGCCGACCTGCCCCGCCTCGACGTGACGCGGGGCCTGAACCGCGAGGCGCTGGCGGACGTCCTGTCACTGGTCGTCAGCGCGGGCGAGGAGGAGGGCGGCACCCGGGACCTGTCGTTCGACAACTCCATCCTGGAGCGGCTCATCGAGGTCCTCGGTCCGGACGCCACGATCCCGCGGATCACGGCGGCGCTGCGCGTCCTCGCCCAGGTCGGCGACCCGCGCGAAGACCTCCGCAAGGGGCTGCTGAGCGACGAGCAACTGGAGCGCATCGCCACCCTCTTCGGCCGCGACGCGACGGACCGGATCGTCGTCCGGCGGGCGTGGGCGCTGGAGGCGCAGCTCCGGAAGCTGGAGAAGCTCGCGACCGAGCCCGTGCGGCTGCCGCCGTCCAGGCTGCACGTGGTGTCGATGGACCGCCGCGCGGGCGTCCTCACCAACCGCATCCTCGGGACGTACGTGACGACCGCGCTCACCCACCGGATCCGGGAGTCCCCGCCAGGCGGACGGTGGGACCACACCCTCTTCCTCTGCGGAGCGGAGAAGCTGCGCGGAGACGTCCTCGATCGCCTCATCGACGCGTGCGAGGCGACCGGAACCGGCCTCGTGCTGATGTACCGGTCGATCCCCGGGCACGTGCGGGAGCGCCTCGGACGGCGGGGCCACGCCGCCGTCGGCTTCATGCGGCTCGGCAACCCCGAGGACGCGCGGGTCGCCGCCGAGCACATCGGCGCCGGGCAGCCGCTCCTCGTCGCGGAGATCACCGACGCGGCCGGGGAGACGCTGTTCGACGTCGCGGGGGAGACCTACGCCAGCACGGTCGCGTTCGCGCGCCCGCGCGGCGACGGCCTCACCGACCCCGTCTGGTCGCCGCTGCCGGCGCCGGCCGCCGACGACTCCGTCCTGGTGGAGGGCATCAGCTCCGCGACGGCCTGGGGGCGGACGGTCGCCGACCGCCGGTCGGACAGGCAGCGCTTCCGCGAACTGCTCGTCGAGCCGCCGCAACTGCAGGAGCTGCCGCCGACCGCGATGGTGTTCACCCACTCCGGCGCCAGCGGCCGCCGCACACTGCTCGTGGACGCCAACCCCGGCATCATCACGCTGCCGACCGCGCATTCGATGGAGTTCGAGGAGTACCTCCGCGAGCAGCAGCGAGAACCGCTCCCCGAGGCCGAGGACGACGCCCTAGAGGAGCCGGGCGCTGCCGCAGACCCGCCGGAAGTCCCCGCACCCCGCCGCACGGCCCGCCACGCACTGCCCCGAGGCGCGTCGCGCCCGGCGCGGATCGTCCCCCCACTGAGACCCAACGGCAAACACAAGGCCGACCCACCGTCGTCCACCTGATCTCCGTCAACCACATCGCGCGCCGATATAGCGGGTTGATGGGTTGTGTCAAGGTGCAATTATCTGCCCGAGTGGACATGGGCACTTCTGGACACCCAAATCCCTTGATTCTCCGAGGCGGCTGGTCTAGCCGGATCTGTTTGGCGTGGTGAAGATCATCGTTGCGCGGTCGTTGTGTAGCGCAGCGTCATCTTTCAGGCGGTGGCGATTAGGACAAGACGCGCTGCGCGCCCTGTCTGGTTTACCCACTCGCCATGTGATCTGAGTCACGGTCGAACGGTTGTTGTGGGGGGTCTTCCTGGAAGTTGATCAGCGGGTTACCTTAAGGCGGCTTTAACAACCCTTTATGTGCGGGGGGTTCTTTATGGGTCGCCGTCGGGCGGTTGATGGTGCGCGTGGTGCGCGGTTGTCGTTGTGGCGGCGCCCGGTGTGGTCGGCGCGGTTGGCGGCTTTGGTGCTGGTGGCCGGTGTGGTGCAGGCGCCCGGCATCGCGTCCGGGGTGCCGGGGGCGGTGGCGCGTGCGGACGCGTCCGAGCCGGCGCCGGCGGGGGTCCGGCGGGGGTTGCGTCTGAGCGGGAGGCGGTCGCGG